>NZ_CP040297.1:2043750-2377187 GCF_013393945.1 Nostoc sp. TCL26-01 | reverse complement strand
CTTCAAGGGGCGCGACAAGCTACGACAGCACAAACAAGACTTGACACCATTAGCGATCGCCTTTCTACTCTAATCCAATATTGCCACGCCATACTGCAACAAAAGACACAGGAATAGTCAATAGTCATTAGTCAATAGTCATCACTCCCTCACTCAGCACTCAGCACTCAGCACTCCCCTTCTCCTGCTCTCTAGCTTTTAACCCCAACGCCTTGCATCAAAACTTCCAGAGTCCGGCGCATATAGGTTTCCAATGGTTCTGTTGTGGGTTTGAAGATGAGGGTGTAGTAAAGTGAGCCACTTAAGAGGTTGATAATTAAGTCAATATCTGCATCTGGTTGAATTTCGCCTCTGGATTTGGCGCGTTCTAGAACTGTGGCAAAGGCTTCGCGTCGGGGTTTGGTGTATTTTGTCCAGTAGACTTGGGCAAATTGGGGATTGGTGGATGCTGTACTGATAATTAAGGCGAGTGTTTGACGACCAAGTGGGCTAAATATTTTCTTAGTTACATTCTCTGTCAAGATATCCATGTCTCCCCAAAAGCTACCTGTATCGGGTATCTGGATATCTTCTCTCAAGCTCTCAATGGCATCGGCAACTAGTTCTTCTTTAGAATTATAGCGTCTGTAAATAGTTGTTTTTCCTACACCCGCACGAGATGCGATCGCTTCCATACTCGTATTCTGGTATCCAACTTCCGCTAGTAGGTCTAGGGTTGCTTGTAAAATCGCCTGGTCAGCTTGGATGCTACGAGGCCGTCCTGAAGGGTGGTGCATTTGGTTACTCATGTTTAGTACAGAGTGCTGAGTGCTGAGTGCTGAGTGGGGGAGTGGGGGAGTGGGGGAGTGAGGGAGTGGGGGAGTGAGGGAGTGATGAGTGCTGAGTAGTGACCATTAACTATTGACCAATGACCAATGACTATTGACTAATGACTATTGACTACTTAAATATGATACGTTACTGTAGCGTATATATAAATAGATACTTTTGACTCATGGCTAGCATTCCTCAAGGTTCTGCTGTGAACGCATCAGGCTACGTGGAAGGGTCGCGGAAATGGGCGATCGCTTTTACGGCTGCTCTAGGGGCAATCTTGGAAGTAATAGACACAAGTATTGTCAATGTGGCACTGACGGATATGCAGGCGAGTTTAGGGGCGACTGTGAGCGAAATTGGCTGGGTGGTGACGGGATATGCGATCGCTAACGTTGTGTTAATTCCTTTATCTGCTTGGTTGGGAGATTACTTTGGTAAAAAAACTTACTTTATTTTCTCACTGATTGGTTTTACGATCGCCTCGGTATTGTGTGGGCTATCCTTCAATTTGCCCATGTTGGTGATCTCCCGAATTTTGCAAGGTTTGTGTGGTGGTGGTTTGCTAGCGAAAGCTCAAGCAATTCTTTTTGAAACCTTTCCCCCGGCGGAACAAGGACTGGCGCAAGCAGTGTTTGGTGTAGGTGTGATAGCTGGCCCTGCAATTGGCCCCACATTGGGAGGATTTTTAGTCGATGGTTTGGGTTGGCGATGGATTTTCTTTGTCAATATTCCTTTTGGGATTTTAGCTGTGGCGATGTCCTGGATGTTTTTACTCAAGGATCAAAGTAAGAGCAAAGCTAGAAACCAAGCTGTTGATTGGTTAGGAATTGGGTTTTTAGTAGTAGCGATTGGTTGTATGCAAACCGTATTAGAACAAGGAGAGAAGGAAGAGTGGTTTTCCTCCGGTTTGATTACGAGTTTAGCTATTGCCAGTGTCATGGGATTAGGCTTATTTATTTGGTGGGAGCTAAAAATAGCTTATCCTGCCGTTGATTTAAGAGTTTTACGCCATCGTTCCTTGGCTGCGGGCAGTTTTTTATCAGCTATTGTGGGTATGGGTTTGTATGGCGCATTATTTGCTGTGCCGATTTTTGCTCAAAGTGTGCTGCACTTCACTGCCACCCAAACAGGACTTTTACTAGCACCAGGAGCATTAGCATCAGCGATCGTCATGGTGCTGTTAGGTAAATTATCCACCAAAATCGATGCCAGATTATTAATTGCGATCGGTGGTGTGGGAACAGCTTTTGTCATGTTTGATTTATCCAGCCTCACCGTCGAAACTGGAACAGATGATTTATTTTGGCCGTTGGTATGGCGGGGTGCATTCACAGTCTTAATGTTTCTTCCTTTGAGTTTGGCAACTTTAGGTTCCCTCCCCAAAAAAGATATTTCTGCTGGTTCTGGCTTTTATAACCTCACTCGACAACTAGGCGGTAGTATTGGCATTGCTCTACTCACAACCTTATTAGATAAACGTGAGGCATTTCATCGAGCCATTTTGTTAGCAAAACTTAGTCCCTATGACTCAGAAACTAATGAACGACTTGATATGCTCAAAGGAGCCTTGCAAAGTCAAGGTATGGATACAGCTACAGCCGGACAACAAGCACTCGCTTTGCTGGAACAAACTGTCAATACTCAAGCAGCAGTTTTGTCTTTTGCAGATATCTTTCGCGTTGTCGGGGTAGCCTTTCTCTGCTCTTTGCCCCTGTTGCTATTCTTAGGCAAAGGTGGAGCCGGTGCAAAAGCCCCAGTAGCACATTAAAATCATGTGATGAGTGTGAGCGCTAGCTTACTGTAGGTATTGCTTTTAAATCATTACTTTGTATAACCTGACCTGCATTAATTTTCTTTCTTTGTATAAAAGCACCCTG
Organism: Nostoc sp. TCL26-01; assembly: GCF_013393945.1. NCBI lineage: Bacteria > Bacillati > Cyanobacteriota > Cyanophyceae > Nostocales > Nostocaceae > Nostoc > Nostoc sp. TCL26-01. The sequence goes on along the minus strand of NZ_CP040297.1, from coordinate 2,374,494 downwards.
CTTGACTCTTATCTATTTGGAGTCAAATGAGCATATGTTCCGAATGTTATGCTAAGGTTGAAACCCATGCAAAGTCATGCAAAATAAACCGATGACCCTCACTCTTAACTTACCAACAGAATTAGAAGAGTATCTTGCACAGCAAGCGCAACAGCAAGGGCTATCATTGGAAGCATATACGTTGCAGATTTTAGCAGAACACATTCTTCCGAAAGAAAAAAAAACAAAATTAGTTAATTTACTTCAGTTGTGGATTGACGAGGATGATGCTGAAGAGCAAAAAGAGACTGGAGAGTATTTAATCCAAGCTTTGGACGAAGATAGATTATCAAATCGTCAGCTATTTCCTGTCGAGTTAAAGGGTGTAACTTGGTGAGTCGGGTAATATTGTTGGATACAGGCCCAATTGGTTTAGTTACGAATCCAAAGCGATCCCCTGAAAGTCTTGCTTGTACAAAGTGGTTACAAACTCTCATCGCATCAGATTATAGAGTTATAATTCCAGAAATCGCTGATTATGAAGTCCGTCGAGAGTTGTTACGAGCTAATAAAATCAGAGGTATTGCTCGTTTAGATGAGTTAAAACAGTTTCTAGATTATCTGCCTATCACAACTGCTGCAATGCTTCAGGCTGCAATCTTTTGGGCGCAAGCTCGTCAACAAGGACAACCAACAGCCAGTGATAAAACAATTGATGGAGACATGATTTTAGTCGCTCAAGCTATAACTCTGGCTGTTCCAGATTTCGTGATTGCAACAACAAATGTTGGTCACTTATCTCGTTTTGCTCCAGCAGAACTATGGCAGAATATTACGGATCAGTAATTTGATTGCCTTGACCAGCTACTTTAAAGTTAGCTCTTGCTTGTCGCTCATGCAACCTCTACAAAGGCAGTAAAATCAGTGGTAAAGATCCTGAATCTCATAATGAAGTTCGGTTTTTTCATCCGAGACAAGACTACTGGAATGAGCATTTTCTGCCAGATACAGAATTGGGAGATATTATGGGCATAACTTCCATTGGCAGAGTAACTGTTAAACCAATCAAGAGACTGGATAGTATTAAGATGAATGTTGCATAATTGTTGATAAGTGTTAGTTTATCTCAAAATTGCTAATCAGCTCGCTTAAAAGAATTTCCACTTATGGTACAGTTGCAGTTTCAAGAAATACTCAGTCAACTTAATCAAATGGATGTAGAAGAGCTACACCAACTCAATCAAGCTATTCAGAAATGTTTGGCTACAAAACAAAAAACTACTAATCAAACAGCATTTCATCAAGCACTGTTAAATTCTGGCTTAGTAAAACAAATCAAACGTCCTTCACATCTTACAGTAAATCCACAGCAGCTTATTCAGGTAGAGGGAAAACCTATTTCTGAAACAATTGTTGAGGAACGCTGCTAAATGACGATTTATTTTCTAGATAGTAGTGCATTAGTTAAGCGTTATGTTAGTGAAGTAGGTTCATTATGGGTATTGAGTTTATTTAATCCTGTTTTGAGTAACGAAATTTTCATTGCAGCAATTACAGGTGTTGAGATTATAGCCGCAGTTACACGTCGGGCGCGTGGAGAGAGCATAAGTTTTGTAGATGCAAAATTACTATGCAATCAGTTACGAAATGATTTGCAAACTGAGTATCAAATTGTCGAGATTACTGAAAATATAATTATTTCAGCTATGGCTTTGGCTGAAACCTATGGTTTACGTGGTTATGATGCTATTCAGCTTGCAACTTGTTTGGCTGTGAATGTACTAAGCATTGCCAACAGTTTACCTTCTGTTACTCTCATCTCAGCAGATAAAGAGTTGAATCTAGCAGCCTCTAGTGAAGGATTAGTTATTGAAAATCCCAATACTCATCTGTAATTTTGATTGCTTTGAACCGCTACTTTATAGAATTTGATACACTAGCTTAAATTTAAAAATATCCCAGCTGCTAGACTTGGGCTGATAACTAAAATTATGAGTGAAGCCTTATTTTGTATAGAAAATCTGCGAGTCGCCTATCCGCAACGTAGCGGGGAGGAGTTAAGTTGGGCAATTGATGATGTGTCTTTTACCTTGCAACGGGGTGAAAGAATGGGATTGGTGGGTGAATCTGGTTGTGGTAAGTCTACCTTGGGACGGGCGGCGATGCGCTTGTTACCAGCAGCTAGTCGGGTTGAGGGACGGGTGACGTTTCAAGGACAATCGGTATTTGATTTAACCCCAGCCCAATTGCGTCACTTTCGGGGCGAGGCGGTAGCGTTAATTTTCCAAGATCCGATGACGCGGCTTGATCCCCTGATGACGATTGGCAATCACTGTCTGGAAACTCTGCAAGCACACTCACCCCAATTATCCGCTAAGGCAGCCAAAGAAAAAGCACTGGCAACTTTAGAGAAGGTAAAAATCCCGGCGAGTCGTTGGAGTCAGTACCCCCATGAGTTTAGCGGCGGAATGCGACAAAGGGTAGCGATCGCTCTCGCTTTACTCCTCAACCCCAAATTAATTGTCGCTGATGAACCTACCACGAGTCTAGATGTCACTGTCTCGGCTCAGATTTTACAAGAATTAACACGCCTGTGTAGTGAGGAGAATATGGCGCTGTTGCTAATTTCTCACGATTTGGCAATGGTGGCTGAGTATTGCGATCGCATTGGTGTGATGTATCACGGCAAAATGGTAGAGATGGGTGCAACATCATCTGTATTTGGTAATCCTCAACATGAATATACGCGATCGCTCCTCAAGGCAGCACTGCATATTCAATCTGTGGATGATTTGGGGAGTACTGAATGGGGAGTGGGAAGTGCGGACAATACATCTCCCACCCCAATTTTACGTGTACAAGAACTTAAGCAGCATTACACCATAGAACCTAGTTTTGTGGAAAGGCTCTTTAAGGCAGAAAGTCAGACAATTAAGGCTGTGGACGGAATTGATTTAGATTTATATCCAGGGGAAATTCTGGGTTTAGTGGGTGAATCTGGATGTGGTAAGAGTACCCTGTCACGGACTATCTTACAGTTAATTCGGCCGACGGCTGGTAAAGTTGAGTTTTTAGGTCAAGATTTAACCAAGTTGTCGCGTCAAGCAATTCGGGCTTCTCGGCGGCAAATTCAAATGGTTTTCCAAGATCCCCATGCTTGTCTGAACCCAGCAATGACGGTGGGAGAAAGTATTGCTGATCCTTTATTGATTCATCATCTAGCTGATGCGGCTCAGGCAAAAGAGCAGGTTTTATGGATGTTAGAAAAAGTCGGCTTAACACCACCAGAAGTTTATTATCAACGTTACCCATCTGACTTATCTGGGGGACAACAGCAGCGAGTAGCAATTGCTCGTGCTTTGATTACTCGTCCCAAGTTGTTAATTTGCGATGAGCCTGTGAGTATGTTAGATGCTAGTGTCCAGTCGCAAGTCCTGGATTTAATGCTGCAACTCAAAGCAGAATTTGAGCTAACTTATTTGTTTATTACTCATGATTTGTGGTTAGCGAGATTTTTGTGCGATCGCATTGCTGTGATGCACGGTGGCAAAATTGTAGAATTGGGCGCTACTAAAAAGATTTTTGCTAATCCCCAACACCCTTACACTCAAACGCTTCTAGCAGCCGCGCCCTTATTAGCAAGAGCTTAAAAAAGCAAAAGTTATCCCAATTCACTAAAAATATGATACAGATCCAGACACGGAAACCCTTGTAAAACCAGGCTTTCTTAATTTTGAATTTTGTTAGCGCAGCGTAAAGCCTTCTCTTTCAGAGACGCTAACGCGAACGGCATAGCTTTGCTTAGAGCGAGTCCGCGATAGCGCAGCGTTAGCGACGCAGGAGCGTCGCGTCATTTTGAATTTTGAATTGGTATTATGCCAATTTACTCAAGTACCCCCCTGCTAGAAAACACCGTCAAGATGGTGGTGCGTAAATATTTTTGCTCATCTACCCAACAACTTCCCTTTTCTCTCTAACCGAACCGTATGGCAATATAAACAAAGTATCAAACCTATATAAAAAAATCACATGAAGTAGATAAAGCTAAGTTTAAATATCGGAAATTATCAACATCTTCTCTTCAAGATATTTGCGTAAAATTTCTCTTTAATCTGCAACTATCAAAGCTTAACGTATGAATATATCTGATAAATCATCAAAATCAATTATTCAATGCGTAATCTTTTATTAGCCATCTTCGTAGTTGGTCAGACTTTGATTTTACTACCATCTCAAGCTCAAATTGTTAGAGAATCAGAGCAGAAAGTAAATAACCCGATATCTATATCATCAGAAGAGATTCCTAATCCAAATACAAATTTGTCTGATCAGTCCAGCACTGCTAGTAACTCTAGTGATGATGCAAAAGTTATTACTGCTGACTCTAAAGCTGGTGTTGCACCAGCAGTCATTCAAAGCAACACAAGAATTCCCATACAGAGCAGAATTTTCAACCATCCGGCAATGAGACAGTAGATGCAGCTTGATCATTTAATGATGCTTAGAAACTAAAGCTACTCCTGAGTATGCCAATAGTTACAGGATCATTATCTGGTGTGTGACCTGGTTCTAAGATATGAATTATCCCTGGTGTAATGCTGATATTATCAGTTAGCTGGAAACGATAAAATACTTCAATTTGTGTCGTCGTTCCCGGTTGTCCTCCAGCACGTCCTCCGCCAGAATTAATTGAGTCAGGGACATTACTACCATCACGTAAGTTACTACTAACAATTTTAGGCGGTTGTCCAATATAAATGCCGCCCAAATTGCCTCTAGCAAATAAATCAGGGAAATTCATAAACACCATATAATTCGTAGTTTCTACATTTCCGGAACTGCCAGGAATGTAAGAATTAGTGTAACCGCCCCATGCACCTAAAGTCACACGTGGCGAAACTTGCCAAGTGACAGTAGCACCAGCCGCATTAGTTTGTAAGGGTTCGGAATTGGCACTTAAGCATTCATCACCGACAAAAGTTAACAAACAACCATCAGCAGAGTAATTATTGACGTAGTACAAACTCACGTCTAATTTATCGTTTGGTGTTAACAACAACTGTATACCTGTAGTCGTGTTGCCATCAAATAATCCAGTTCTTTTACCAGGATTACTGGGTGTATAACTAGAATAAACTGCTTGTAAACTGGCACGTTTAGCAAATTGCCAATCGAGCGCTATACCACCATGACCAAAACCCATATTTAATATCGGGTTTCTCTGGGCAAAATAGGACAGTGGCCCAGTAGCCGCACTTTCTACCCGATTTGGGCCGCGGAAGGCGGTTGTCATATTTACACCTTTGGTTCCTATCATCAGCGCTAAATTATCTGTAACTAACCAGTGATAATTTAGGTCACTAATAATTATTTGATTATCTGTGGGATATTCATAGCCCAGAAATACATCGTTGCGAGAAACGTTATTGTTAAATCTCGGTGTAGTCCCACCAGCACCATATAAAAGACCTGTAAACAAGTAACTCCGGGGAGTAAATTGGCTAGTCAAATATAACTGTGTCAGAGTGATCAGATTAATATTTGTACCACCATCATCTGTATCTTTGTTACCGTCTCTGGGGTTGACATCACCACGATTAGAACTCCGTCCTTGTACCCCAGCAATAAACAATCCACTCAGTTTAGTAGTGGGAGAAAATTGTTTAGCCGCTATGTCATTAGACTGGGTTTCTAAATTATCAATTCGACCCCGCAAAGTTGCTAATTCACTAGCAAATTCTGTTTGCAATTTTTGCAATGTGGCTAGGTCTTCTTTGGGGATGAATTCATTGCTAGTTGTTGTGATTAGCTCATTGATATGAGTTAAGCAAGCATTGACACCGGCGGCAAATTCATATCTGCTAAGAGTTCTATTCCCTCTATATGTGCTATCAGCATAACCAGCTATACAGCCGTAGCGTTCTACTAAAGACTGTAGTGCTTGGAACGCCCAATCTGTAGATTGTATGTCTTTGAGTTGGGAAACCGATGTGACTTGTGCCATCGGTTCTGGATTTTCTGCTAAAGCATCATCGACAGGTAAGGAAAATGACAATGGATATTCTTGAGCGATCGCTGTTTGCGTAACTCCCATTGCTGGTAAAATTAACAAGCAGAAGAGTATCCACAGTTGATGTTTACCACAGTAAATTAAACTTGTTTTCAATTTTTTACACTTGGACTTACATAAGATTACGTATAAAGTATATGTAAGCAGTCTGAGTATTACCTGAGTAAAATCACGATTATTACCACATCAGGTATGGCATTTGATAAGATTTGGTCAGTAATCACAGGGCTACAGTTACAATCAACTCCACCCCTTTGTCTGCTGATAACTGATTGCCAGTAGCTAAATGCTCAACCAAACTCCCACAGAACTATCAAAACCTCCCAGACGCTTACCGAATCAGCGTTGGCAAATTCACATCCAAAACCCAGAATTAGCTCAAAAACTGGCAATTGCGGCAAATATCTCACCAATTATCAGCCAGCTGTTAATTAATCGGGGGATGGAAACACCAGCACAAGCACAAGCATTTTTAAACCCTGAATCCCTAAATTTACCATCTCCCTTAGAAGATTTCCCAGATTTGGCGATGAGTGTGGAGTTGCTAGCAGAAGCGATCGCCAATCAAAGTAAAATTGCTATCTGCGGTGATTATGATGCAGATGGCATGACTAGCACGGCTTTACTATTGCGTAGTCTCCGCAGTTTGGGCGCTCAAGTAGATTATGCTATTCCTAGTCGGATGCACGAAGGTTATGGTATCAACAAGCGAATTGTTGAAGATTTTCATAGTGAAGGTGTAAAATTAATTCTCACCGTCGATAATGGCATCTCTGCATTTGAACCAATCGCTAGAGCTAGAGAACTGGGTTTAAATGTTATCATCACTGACCATCACGATATCCCTCAAAAATTACCCCCAGCTAACGCCATCCTCAACCCCAAACTCATCTCCGAATCTTCACCTTATCGCGGTGTTGCTGGTGTGGGTGTCGCTTATATCCTGGCTGTATGTCTAGCACAACAATTAGGCGAAACCAAAGGATTAGTCCAGCCAATGCTAGCACTCTTCACATTAGGAACGATCGCCGATTTAGCACCCCTAACCGGTGTCAACCGTCGCTGGGTAAAACGCGGTTTAAAGCTATTACCCAAATCCCAATTACCAGGAGTACAAGCCTTAATCCAAGTTGCAGGTGTACAAGCAAGGGAAGGGGGACAAGGGAACGAATCAATTCAAAATGACGCTCGCGGACTCGCTAACGCTGCGCTAACAAAATTCAAAATTCAAAATGGCAGAATTGGACAAGGTGATAATTCTTTCCCCCCCTCTCCCCATCCCCCCTCTCCCCCTCTCTCCAGTCTCTCAAACCAGAGGACATCGGCTTTCGCTTAGGGCCTCGCATCAATGCAGTCGGGAGAATTGGTAATCCCCAAACAGTAATCGAATTACTCACAACCGATGATCTGGGGATGGCACTAGAAAGAGCGATGCAATGCGAACAAGCGAATACCAGCCGCCAGCAAATGTGTGAGGAAATCGAACAACAAGCGATCGCCTACGTAGAGACGTTGTATACAACGTCTCTCCCGCACGAAACGTCAAATATAAAAACGTTGCATGGCGAAACGTCGGATCTAGAAACGTTACGTGCAACGTCTCTACAGGATGATCGGGTGTTGGTTGTTGTCCAACCTGATTGGCATCATGGTGTAATTGGGATTGTGGCTTCCCGGTTGGTAGAACGTTACGGTGTACCCGTGTTTATTGGCACTTATGAAGATGATGCACATATTCGCGGTTCCGCACGGGGGATTCCTGAATTTGATGTGTTCGCGGCTTTGGAATATTGCCACGATTTGCTGGGTAAATTTGGGGGACACAAAGCAGCCGGTGGATTTTCCCTACCAGCAGAGAACTTACAAGCGTTGCGATCGCGTTTATGTGAGTTTGCCAATCAATGTTTAGAACCGCAACACCTCAAGCCGTTACTCAAAATTGATGCTCAAGCTGATTTTAATCAAATCAATCCAGAACTTTACCAACAGCTAAATACTCTCCATCCTTGCGGTATTGAAAATCCAGATCCGATATTTTGGACACCCAATGTGCAAGTGGTAGAACAGCAAATCGTTGGCAAAGGACATATCAAAGCCACACTCAGCCAGACTATTGCAGGTAAAGCATATCAGTTTAAAGCGATCGCTTGGCGTTGGCGTGATTATTTCCGTTTACCACAACACTTAGATATCGCTTATAAATTGCGGGAAAATCATTTCAACGGCAACACTACCCTGGAATTAGAGTTGCTTGGTGTGAGGCTACCAAAAAACTATGTAGATGAAGCATCCAACCAACTCCACCTATTTTATCAATCTTCACCCAAGCCTTTAAGAACGACCTTTCAGTACAATCACCGTGATTATACTTGCGGTATTTATCAAAACAACTCTTTACCAGAACTCAGGATTAAAAACTCTGATGGCAAGGTATTAGTCATGCAGCCAGGTAGTAAAATTGGTTTACTGGGTAGCAATCGCCAAGATGCTCAAGAAATTGACATCTCCCTACCTCAATATCACCGTATTATTCAAGCTGCCATGAAAGCCTTATCAGTAGTGAGTCCTGAGCAATGAGTCCTGAGTTTAGAGTTTCAAAGTCACTCAGCACTCAGCGAGAAGTTGCAAGGAGGGTTTCCCTCCAGGCAAACTTCGAGAAGTTGCGTGCGAGGGTTCCCCTCGTTGAGCAAACTTCGGTGACTCAGCACTCAAAACTCTCACAGGTTGCCGTTGCGGAATGCTAGAACAAAAATTACAGCAGGCCCAGCAATAACGATTAATGCAACAGAGGTTAGCTGGAAAACAACTTCCCAATTAATATTGGCTATAGCGTCAAACATTTTTCTCCGTTCCTCCCAATTGTTTTAAAATTACTCAGTTGCAAAACCCGTATTTGATCATATCTGGCGATCGCCTGTGAAATTTAATTTACTTAACAAAAGTATAGGAAACAACATAAAATGGCAACTTGGCAATGCGTCAAACAATGTGGAGCTTGCTGTAATCTCGATCCATCAGAACGTCCAGACATCGCGGAATATCTCACCCCCAAAGAACTGGAACTGTATCTGAGCATGGTGGGTGAAGATGGATGGTGCATTAACTTTGACCATACTACAAGAGAATGCCGCATCTACTGCGATCGTCCCCGATTTTGTCGTGTAGAAACAAACATATTTCAAGATATGTACGGTATTGAGCCAGAAGAACTCAATGATTTTGCCATAGAGTGCTGCCATCAGCAAATAGAAGGTGTCTATGGTGATAGAAGTTTAGAAATGCTGCGTTTTGACAAAGCCGTTGGTATTGTAATTCGTAATTCGTAATTCGTAATTACGTTTTTGCAAGCATTAGATGTAGGTTGGGTTAATTGCAGCGCAACCCAACATGGATCTTAAAAACCCAGATAAGAAGAACAGAGTGGTGAGTGAGAGAGTCCTGAGTATAGGATTAATGACTAATAACTAATGACTATTGACTATTGACCAATGACCAATGACTAATGACTAATGACTATTGACTATTGACTATTGACTACATAGCAGCCGACTGGGTAATTAAAGGTAAGGTGATTGTAAATGTCGTACCAACGCCTAGTTGAGAACTCACACTAATTTGTCCATTGTGAGCTTCAACACATCTTTTGACAATTACCAAACCTAATCCAGTACCCTGAATTTCTTGAGAATTTGAAGCTCGATAGAATGATTCAAATAGATGAATTTGATCTGCTTCCGGGATACCAATTCCTTCATCTTGAATCTGAAAAATTGCTACACCTTCATTCAAGTCACAAGTTAAATCAAATCTAATAGTCTCCTTGTGTGGAGAATATTTAACCGCGTTCGATAGTAAATTAACAAATATATAATTTAAAAGTCGTTCATCCATATAAGCTTCTGTAAGTTCACTATGACAAGTAAAAATAATTTCATGTCCAGTAATATCTACAGATGTAAATTCTTCTATCAAATCCTGACAAAACTTTTGTAAGTTGACTGGTGCAGGATGACAATCCATTTTTCCTGCTTCAGACTTACCCATAAACAATACATCTTCCATCAAATGCTTCATCGATTGCACTGCACCTTTGATTCTTTTGATGTAAATATTTTTCTTGGCTTCTGTTAAATTTTCTCCATGCAGTTCTATCAGTTCTATTGCCGTTTGAATCACACTTAAGGGATTACGAAATTCATGGGAAACAGTAGAGATAAATAAAGACTTAAGATTATTTAATTCTCGCTCTTTTTGTAGTGCTTGTTCTAGGAATTCTGTTTGCCGTCTTTCACTCAAATCCCAAAAGACAATGACTACACCATTTACTTGATCAGGTAAACCGATGATGGGTGAAGCACTATCTCCGATTGGCACTCTTTTGCCATCTTTAGTAATTAAAGATGTGAAATCTTCTAAATAAACAACTTTTTGTTCTCTTAAAACTTTTGTGACCGGATTTTCTAAAATAGTTTCTGTAACTTCATCAACAATACAAAAAATTCTCGATATCTCGTTTCCTACAGCATCTCCTTGATGCCAACCAGTTAAAATTTCCGCAGCAGGATTCATGAATGTGACGATTCCACACTCATCAGTGGCGATGACAGCATCACTGATTGAGTTTAGCAGAGTCGCTAACCGATCGCGGTTTTCTCGAATGTCACGTTCTAAGCGATGTTTTAACAAACCCATCTCAATGGCTATACGTAAATCTTTGGAAGTGAATGGTTTGACTACGTATCCAAAGGGTTGGGTGATTTTCGCCCGTTCTATAGTATTATCATCACCGTAAGCCGTTAAAAATATGACAGGAATATCCATATATTCACGTATGTAACTAGCAGTTGTGATACCATCCATTTCGCCTTTGAGGATGATATCCATTAAAACTAAATCTGGTTTAGTCTCTGAGGCTTTGGCGATCGCTACTTTACCAGAAGAAGCTGTAGCTGTAACCATATACCCTAGTTGATGGAGTTGACTAGAAATAGTTCTAGCCACAATGATTTCATCTTCAACAACTAAAATTTTTGCTTGCACCATTATCTATTTACTAATGTAAAATTATTGGGGAAATTTAATTTTAAACACTGTGCCATGTTGACTTTTAACTGTAACAGTGCCTTCTAATTGCTCTACTGCTAAGTCATAAACCAATGAAAGACCTAAAGAATTTGTATTACGCCAATCTATACTATCTGGTAAGCCAATACCGTTATCTTTGACAATTAACTCAATGTTTTCACCAACCTTTTGTAATTCGATATTAATTTTGCCTTGTGTTTGCTGCAAAAAAGCGTGCTTCAGAGAGTTAGAAAGTAATTCGTTGATGATCAAACCACAGGCGATCGCTTGATCAACATTCAAATTAATTGAACTAATATTAGTGAGTAACTTAATTTTTGCTGGATCAGATTGATAGGACATTAGAATACTCGTGGCTAAATTATTCACGTAGTCAGCAACATCAATTTGTCCAATATTTGGGGAAGTATATAAGTTTTTATGAATTAAAGAGATGGACTCAACACGGTTTTGACTTTCCTGGAGAGTTCTAATTAACTCTGGATCTTTGAGGCTTTGAGAATGCAGTAGTAACAATCCAGAAACTATTTGCAAATTATTTTTTACTCGATGATGAACTTCTTTGAGTAAAATTTCTTTTTCTGCCAAGGCACTTCTTAAACTAACTTCCGCTTTTTGCCGTTCTACTAATTCATTTTGTGCTTGCTGGAGTATACTTGATTGTTGAATAGCGATCGCAATCGGCACAGAAAGTTGATCTAGTAAATCTAGTTCATGTTCTTCCCATTGTCTTGGATGAGAACATTGGTGAGCAACTAATAAACCCCATAAACTAGGTTTAGAACTCTCCTCGCTCACTTCTAAGAGAATAGGGACAACTAAATTAGCTTTGACTTGAAATTGTTCTAATAAATTAATATGACAATCAGTCAATCCAGCATGATAAATATTAGCGATCGCTCGTTTGCGTCCTTGATAATATTCTTCTCCTCCTCCTGTTTGGAAACAAGTATCTTCAATCTCTACATTTAAAGCCACCGTCCATCCAGGTTCTATAGATTCCGCAACAATTCTACCACTCATATCTGGGGCAAATTGATAAACCAAAACTCGATCAACCCCTAGCAAATCTTTGATTTCTTTAACTGTAGAATTGAGAATATCTTGCAGATGTAAAGATTGACGAATTCTTTGAGTAATTGAGCGCATTAATTGCTCTTGCTCAATCTGTGCCTTCAACGCTCGTTCAGTTTGTTTACGAGTTGTGATATCCTGCCCAATACCAATGATTTGTTCATTAGGCAGACTGATATTCGTCCAAGAAGTATCTAATACCCTGCCATCGCGCAAATGAGTTTTGAAATCACCCCAAACACGTTCTGCTGCTTGAATAAAATTAATTACAGACTGACGATATTGAGTATTAGGACATAACTCAGCAAATACATCACGATTTTGGAAATCTTCTAAACTCCAACCTAAAACATTTTCTAATTCTTGGTTAACCCAGTTTATTTTCCCTTCTCGATTACCAAGAGCGATCATTAAAGGAATTCGCTCAAAAATACTTTGTAAAAGTGAATTTTGTGCTTGTAACTCAGCTTCTACTTGCTTGCGCTCTGTAATGTCGTGCAGAATCTTTAAAACAGCATATTCATTGTTAAAGTTTAAATACTGAATGGAAGCGATCGCCCACAAAGAGTTTCCGTCTGCTCTTTTGAGTTGAATATCATAATTGTGGAGTGAACCATTGTGACTCAGCGCTTCTAATATTTGTCGGCGATCATCTGGATTTTGATATAAATCTGAAGTCGTTAATTCAGTTAAATTTCTTTGAGGAAAATTAAATGTTTTGCAAAACTCGGAATTAGCATATAAGATTAACCCATCGAAAATACGAGAAATTACTAAAGGAACAGGAATCGCTTCCAGAATTGTTCTGAATCTATCCTCACTTTTTTGGAGATTTTGTTTGACTTGATGTAGTTCTAAGTGCCGCATTACTTGACGAGCTAAACGTTGGAGTGCTGTTTGTTTCCGCAAGCTCAAGTTACGCGGACTAGTGTCGATGACAGCCAAACTACCCAAGACAAAACCATGAGAATTAACTAAGGGAACTCCAGCATAAAACCGAAGATTGGGTTCTGCTCTGACAATAGGATTGTTAGCAAATCTCTCATCTTGCCATGTATCGGGAATAATTAATATTTCATTTTGCAAAATTGTATGAGTAGCAAAACCAAGATGGCGAGAGATTTCTGATTCCTTAATTCCCACTTTTGACTTAAACCATTCTCTATCAGCATCTAAAAAGCTAATTACAGCAATTGGTGTCTGACAAATATCTGTAGCTAGTTGGACTAAATCGTCAAAAACTTCTTCTGGTGGCGTATCTAAAATGTGATATTGATTGAGTGATTGTAGACGTTGGTCTTCATTGTCAGGGAACAACATTATTACTTATGGCTTGTTTGTGAAATAATTTTGACTTACTAGACTTCTAATAAAAAAATTCTGATTGAATTCACCTATCAGAGACAAGTGAGATTTTTAACTATTTTATTTCAAATTGTGTTATCTATCAGCTAACTAATTGTTCATTAAAACGATTTTATATCTATAATAGCCTTTGTGATATGTGAATTTTGCAATGCTCTTTAACAAACCAGATATTATTCCCCACAGTTGATAAAAACTATCACTAAATACAATTTTATAGCAGATTTCAGTCCAATAAAGTACAAAACTTAAGAGCAAATAGCAAGCTCTATGTCAATAGGCTTTCAACTCGGTTATTTCTTCCTTATTTCCTGTTCACTGCTATAGGTCAGTCGGTCGCTAAAGTACATCTGAGTAGCCCATCTACACATATAAATATTCCCCTACTAAAATTTTTAGCAGACTTCAGCTAGCTTGTGCAACATAAATAATTACTTTTATTAAAAATTTTACCTATTCGGAGATTATGTTTAAGATAAATTTAGAGAAATATGTAGGAATAGGCTTTAATTTCTGTATCCCTTGGGGGAGGATTAGCCATCATTATCTGCATAAGCAGCTAATAGAAAACGGTAAAGAAAGCTTTTCAAGTTGTCCTGAGTTTTTTACAATTAAATAGGGCTTTCCTGGTCAATATTATTGATTAATTGATATCTGGGAGGATTATGGGCTTGTGCGATTTTGCTCAGGAGATTTTTTTACTCTGGAGATATATTGCATAGCTTGTTATTACAATGTACTTTATTATACGCACAATAGTAAATGAATTGATTTAATATGTCTTCTTACAATGTATTGAGTTAGATACTAAGTAGTACTTGTAACCTAAGTGGAAAATTTATGGAAACAAACTCGACTCAAAAGCTAAAGCGTCGTCAATTCATTATGCGCTCGTTATTAACAGGCAGTAGTATCATAGCAACAAACCTGTTTGCTAAGTCCGGTTTGACCCAAACACCAGGGCTAATTACATCAGATAAGCTACGGCCAAGAATTTCTCATGGTGTAGCTAGTGGTGATATTAGTGGTAACAGTGCTGTAATTTGGAGTCGGAGCGATCGCCCTGCCCGCTTAATTGTAGAATATTCCGCAAATGAATCTTTTCGTGATTTGAATCGAGTTTTGGGGCAACAAGCTTTAGCTAACACCGACTTCACCGCACGAGCCTATTTGAATAATTTGCCCCCCAGTCAACAAATATTCTACCGAGTCATCTTTCAAGATTTAGCCGACCCTAATATTTATAGCGCACCCGTGATTGGTCAATTGCGCACACCTCCCCAGAACCAAGGCGATATTTTTTTTGCTTGGTCAGGAGACACCGCAGGCCAAGGTTGGGGTATAAATCCCGAATGGGGTGGGATGAAAATTTACGAAACCATTCGACGACTTAAACCGGACTTTTTTATCCATTCTGGTGACTACATTTATGCTGACGTACCGATACAATCAGCAGTCAAATTAGATGACGGTAGTATTTGGCAAAACTTAACAACTCCAGAAAAATCGAAGGTTGCTGAAACCCTCAAAGAATTTCGAGGCAATTATATTTATAATCTTCTGGATGAGAATGTGCGTCGCTTTAACGCAGAGATACCGCAACTAGTCCAATGGGACGACCACGAAGTTAGAAACAATTGGTATCCCAGTCAAATATTAGAAGACGATCGCTACAAAGTCAAAAGCGTCTCTGTTTTAGCCAGACGCGCCAGACAAGCATTCTTAGAATACACCCCCATTCGTTCCCATCCCCAAGACCCCAAACGAATTTATCGTTCCTTCCAGCACGGTTCCTCACTGGAAATCTTCATGCTAGACGAACGCAGTTACCGGGGTGCAAATTCACCAAATCGCCAACCAGTCGCTAGTCGGGCAACCGCATTTCTCGGCAACCCCCAAATAAGTTGGTTAAAAAGTCAGTTGCAAAAATCCACAGCCACGTGGAAAATCATCGCCAGCGATATGCCAATAGGCTTAATAGTTCCTGATGGGAAGACTAACTTTGAAAACTTTGCTAACGGTGATGGTAAAGCGTTGGGAAGAGAACTAGAGTTGGCTGATTTGTTGCAATTTATTCAACGCAATAATATCCGTAACGTAGTTTTGTTAACAGCAGATGTTCACTACGCCGCCGCCCACTATTACAACCCCAATCAAGCACAGTTTACCGATTTCCGACCCTTTTGGGAATTTGTTGCCGGCCCCATGAATTCTGGGACATTCGGGCCAAATAAACTAGACAACACCTTTGGGCCAGAAGTCAAATTTCAAAGCGTTTCCCCAGACATGAAACCCAATCGATCGCCTAAAGAAGGTCTACAATTTTTTGGTACAGTCAAAATTGACGGTCAAACTCAAGTGATGACTGTCAAACTACACAATTTAGAGGGCAAGATTCTCTACAGTGTGGATTTAGTGCCGGAATAGTCAATAGTCAATAGTCAATAGTCAATAGTCAATAGTCAATAGTCAACAGTCCTATACTCAGCACTCAGCACTCAGCAGTCTCTCACTCAGCACGGGCTAAACGCCCCGCTACCGCTAACAGCACTCAGCACTCCCTCACTCTCTCACTCCCTCATCTTGGTTTACCTAATGTTGTAATATAAAGCACTGCTTCATCAGTGGGAATTCCTAAGACTTCGTTGACTTGATCGTCGAAGAAGCCACCGATGCCACTGACACCTAAATTCAGGTGAATGGCGGCTAAATTGAGTCGTTGTCCTAAATGTCCAGCGTCCATGTGGAGATAACGGTAAACGCGATCGCCATATTGAGCGATCGCAGATTTTAGGTCTGATGTATGAAAAAGTACAGCGCCAGCATCTCGCCCTAGTTCTTGTCCCAAGCAGAGAAAGTGTAACTCTGTGCGGAAGTTTTTAAACCGGATTTGCCTTAATTCTTGAGCTTTGGGCGCGTAATAGTAACAACCTGCTTCCAATCCTTGAATCCCGGAAACTACAATAAAGGTTTCGATTAAGTTCAAGTCGAAGTAGTCGGGAGAGTTATCAAGATGTTGGTCAATATAATTTTGGGGTTGATAGGTAAAATCAAGTAAAGCTTTGAGTTCATCAAAGGTAAAATCCTCACCACTATAAGCGCGGGTAGAACGTCGCTTGTGCATGGTGATCTCTAAGTCTGAAAGTTTTTCACCCCAATATATTGGTGTGGTGAAAGTGGGAATTTTCGAGCAGAAAGGAAAGTTATACTTATCCTCTAAGGATCTTTCTTGTTTGACGGCTGGTAAATTTAATTTGCCAGTAATACTAGGAGAAATTTGTGTATAACGATGAAAATATTTGAGCAATTCCCCATCAGGAATTTGGGGATAATGAGTTTCTGTAGCTGAAGGTAAAGCAGTACATCCGCAAGGTAAATTTTGCTTGATATCTAATAAGTCTGCCAGAGGTAAAACAGCGATCGCTCCTTCCTGTTGCGGATCAATGTACAATAAATCATTAACCGCTTCATCAATGAAACCACCAATCAAGTGTGGACGGTAATCATTAATCCCTGCTGCTAACTCGATATTACCTAACAGATGTCCAGTATCTAGACAAATTCGTCGATAAGCTCGATCTTCATATCGCCAAGCTGAACGATAGAAAACTGCCGTGACAACAATAGCCAACTGGGTACTTTCTAAAACAGGATGCCAAAAACAAGCCTCTTGTAATCTTTGCCAAACATTACTTTCCCAATATTGTATCAGAGAATGAGTCCGACACTGATAGTTATACAGCCCAGCCGCTAATAAAGGTGTGCCACGAGAAACAACATACACTTCTGCTGGATATAATCCTCCAGCGCTGGGTGCAGCCCGTAAATATACTGCACTACCCATAGAAGGAATTCTCGCCGTTAATCCATAGCTACGAAACAGTAACCGCGATAGCCTCCGCCACCATTGCCCTTGAGGATCATCGATAAATGCCTCTGTTGTTTCTTGCAAGTAAGGTTTGAGATCGATATCAGTACCAATTCTGTATTCTTTAAATGGTACTGGCTGTTTAGCCCAATCTATCCTCTGACTTTTAGCAGCAAGGGTCTCAGGGTCATACTTAGTACGTTCATGATAGTGTTGAGCAATTGATTGGTGTATTTCTGGCATATGACTTTCAATACCCTTATGACATCCTCATTCTGATCTTGGCATTCATCAGTCCCATTATGTCGTTTCAATTAGTACATTCCTGAGAAATATGCAGGTGAGTAGTGAGTGAGAGAGTGCAAAATCAATTCAAAATTCAAAATTCGTCTTGAAAAGTTGAGCCACTGCGTTGGAGAGGCAGTGCATTGGGCGGCTTTGCCGACTTGTAGCAACTGCCGTCGGGTTTCCCGGCTTATAGCAAGTGGCGTTCCTACGGTGGGAAACCCGCCTACAGAACTTTCCGCAAAATTCAAAATGAAGAAATAATGACTATTGACTATTGACTATTGACTATTGACTATTGACTAGTCAACTGATTCCGCCGCCAACGATAAATGGCATAGCCACCAGCAACCAGAATGAGAAAATAGGGACTATACACAAGTAACCAAATACCTAATTTGAGTAGGCTAATAGTAAAATCAGCTAAGGATTGGGTAGAGTTATTCCAAGTTTGTTGAATTTGGGAACCTACAGCTCGTTGAGGACTGGTGCTTGACACAGCTGCTTCTAGGCTGAGGGTAATTGTCGAGTAGGCAACTTGATTTTGTAAATTTTTGATTTGAGCGTCAATTTGCTCAATAGATTGTCTCACATTACTGAGTTCTTGAGCAACACTGAGTACATCTCTCACAGAACCTGAACGATCCATGATTTTTTGCAGATTGGCTTCAGTTTGCCTGAGATTAGTTAATCTAGCTTGAAAATCTACTAACTGATTACCTACATCTTCTGCTGTAATATTACGCTTTTCGATTGTGCCTAATTTAGCTAGTTCTTCTAGAGTGGGTTCTAATAAATTTTGCGGTACTCTTAGCTGGATAGATGCTGTATGACGAGAGTTACCTTTTGTGGGTTGACGTTCGTTTAACCCGATTAAATCTCCTTGCTGTTTAGTGATGAGTTGAGAAACAGCATCAATACTCTCGTCTACAGAATTGACAATCAAAGTTATTGCCGCCTTCTTAATTAGCTGGGGACGTGCGCGCGGTATAGGTGCGGCTTCTGCTTTTTGAGCGACAGTATTAGCTGTCTCAAGTGCTGGTGCTGGGGCGCTGGCTTGATTTGCTGATGGCGTAACAGATGAACAGCTAGTTAAAATTACTCCGCCGAGTAAGGCACTAACAAGTAAAGCTGATTGACGATTCGATTTAGTTAAAGTTTGCATACTCTCACCCCAGATAGTTGTAATTAACCATCAGTATCACCGAGGTCAAACCTAAAGCTGGGATTGTTGCAATTTATGTAACATGGAATGCGCTGATTAAACTTCGCCGCGCAATGCTGCTTGTGTCGTTTTTGCTAAAAGCGATCGCACTTTTTCCTCATTCATTAGCTTAAATGTCTGGAGTGATACCAATTTCCTTTAAATGTGAAACAGTAGAGACGTTGCAATGCAACGTCTCTACATAATTCATGTGTATCATGATTAACGTGAAATGGTATGAGACAAATGCTTGCTCCAGAATTTCCATTCTTTTGGTCAATATTAAAGCTTTTCGTCGCTGGGAAGGGCAAAGTTTAATTGTCCTTGTAACCAAGCTTGCAAGAATGATTCTAAAACTTCTTCTCTGAGGGATTGAGTAAGTTCAAGAGGAAACAACTTTTCAACTCTCAGAATGTGATAACCAAGTTTTGTTTGGATAGGGCCTATCAGTTCTCCTTCTTGGGCGTGGGAAATAGCTGTGGCAATTTCCGGTAACAGTTCTGAAAAAAAGCGAATCCCCGCAAAACCACCGTTTTCTTTAGATTGCTTACCTTGAGAATGTTCTAGTGCTAAAGCACAGAAAGAAGCGTTTTCTGCTTGAATTGCTTGGGCTATTTGTTGTGCCTGTGTTAGTTCTCGTACTAAAATTTGAGATAGAGCTACACGTCTAAAATTTTGCCGATTTTGGATATAGTAATTATCAACAATTTCTCCAAAAAGTAATTCTTTTAGCTTCTGTTTTAATAAAGATAATCTCATGCCATCAGACCAATCTTCGACTGTAATACGTTGAACTGAAAGCCATGATAAAGTCTCAGAAGCTCCTAATAATTTGTGTTCTAAACGAAATTGATCTCCGGCTGCTTGTAATTCTTCATCCGTAGTAGTCAGATGCAATTGCTCACAGATATTTAAAATTAGTGCATCCTGTTCAGCCTTGACAGCAATTTCAGCAATTTGGCAAGAACGGTGTAAATAAGTAATAATTTCTGCTGTTGTTGCTGGAGGAATTTCTGGAAATGTAACTTTTTGCAGAGGCAGTAATTGAGTTTTTTCTAAAGTTTCTTTCATGGTTTAGTTGTTTGTTAAAAATCTGGAGTTTATCGTGAAGCTTGGTAGATCAATTGCTGGGGTAAGACTTGATCAATTTTCAGCTTGTTACGGTGTAAATCACCGTACAGGTTTAAGTAATCAATTTCCGCAGGAGTGAGTTTTCCTTGCTGGACTGAGGCGATCGCTTGATCAATTTCCCATCGCTGAGTTAAACCTGTTAAGCAAACATCGACACAATTTTGTGTTAAAGAATAGCGGTATAAATCGGGGACAGTAGGTTGCCAACAACCTTGTGGTAAACCAGTCGGGACATTCCCTAAAAAACCTGTGTGTGAACCGGCTGTCTTGAACGTAACGATACCTTGTCGAGTCTGGTCTTGAGGGTCTAATTGATTAAAGATTAAATTTTGGGCAGAACGATGAGCGATATTATGTCTGACCATGACCACATCTAACAAAGGACTATCCAACCATTGTTGAGCTATATTCAAGTCATGGAAAGAAGCACCGATATAGCGGACTACACCCATTTTTTTCAGGCGTTCCGAAGTCTCAAACATTCTTTCAATAGTGCGCTGATAAACGCTATTAGCGCCTCTTAAATCAGGTGAAATTTGTAAGCAATCGTGTAAAGCTGACCCATCATTAGCACCAATCCAGCCCCAAAAAAATACATCAATGTAGTCAATCCCTAATTCCATGAATTGATCTAATAAAGCAGCGATCGCCATTTCTTGACTTTTGATATAAGTCACCGTTGCTAACACCACTTTTTCCCGTACCGAGGAACCACGCCCACATAATTGACGCAATGCTCCAGACATCGAACTATAGATATGATGGTGGAGGTCACTAGAGTAAAAAAAGTAATTAATTCCTCTGTCGAAAGCGTAAAGTGTATCCTCGCTGGAAATACCACCACCACCGCCCAAGCCGAGACAACTGACTGTTAAATCAGTCCGCCCTAGTTGCCGATAAAATGGCAAGTCAGATTCTAAATATTTATCAGTCCCATGATTAACTTCGCTTTCTAAAATTGCTTGAGGTGGTGCAAGATCGGTTAGTTTCATAGGTTTAACTGGACGTAATTCAGATTGGGCATTAAATAAAGGATGGCTCGAATAAATCCTGAGTAATCAGATGTAAATAGATATAAGCCATCCAACTCTCTAGATGAATAGTTACTTATGTAAGTATCAGCAAAACATTGCCATCAGTCTTGATTCAACGAGAGCGATCGTTCACATCTGGGCGATTATTTTGCTGTGATTGATTGATTTGTCGGCTGACTTGCTCATGACTGGTATCAGATTTTTTCACAATATCTCTGACTATAAAATATCCGAAGTTTGCCGCCAAAACCATTGCCAAAACAGTTAAAGCACCCACTAGGGCCGATTGATCTCCAAAGTCAAAGAAGTGACGTTTCATAACCTTAATCTCCTATTGATCCAAGTAACTAAGGCTTTTACTTGAGCATATAGCTGATTACTAGGACTAAGACAAAGGTTTGAATCCAATGTCTTTAGTCCTAGTTAGTTATGCTAAGTGGTTAACTGGTAAGTATTACCAATTTTTAACAATGTTATAAGTTAGTGCAGCAGAACCTATAGCAGCACCTACAGCAGCAGCGCCAATCTGGGGTGAAGCAGGAGAAATCAAGGTAATGAAAATACCACCTTGGGTTCCGCTTGTTACATCATCAGATAGTTCTTCTAAGTAGCTTTCTCCATCGAAAAACAAGCTAGAACCAGCAGGACGTAAGTCGATAATATTGATAGTTGCCATGATGAATGACCTCCAAAAGGTAAGTTTAAATTCAGGTTGAAAAGGTAATTAATCGTCTGGTTGCCGCAGCCTCCAGAGATATACAAAAACAGAAGTTGTGAGGCAGACGAGATTGCACTCAAGATGCTACTTGGAGAAGTAAGCAACAGCCGCAGAAACAGCACCACTGATGACGGCTGCACCACCAACTACAGCGACAGAAGCCCAAAAAGCAGATGGGGTAATACCACCTTGAATGCTGAGTTCTCCCTCAGACAATTCATCCATAAAGCTTTCGCAATCATAAAGAAGTTCAGAACCAGCAGGACGCAAATCGGCAATTGCAATAGCAGCCATATTGAAATGTACTCCTAAGTTGAATTGTTTAAGTTAAGACGAGACTTTGAAGTGCCTTGTCGATTTATATCATCTATGATTAATTAGAAAAAATCTAGAGGTTAAATTAGTAAAAACGAGCCAAAAAAATTTCAAATTAATGTCAATACTGACTAACGAAATTATCACAATTAATAACTATGACATCCTTTGAAAAATCATCGTTAAATAATCCAATAATACTCCTGAAACTTAATGACATAACTATTATAATTATGACTCTTTTACAATTAAAATTAAACCTCAAAATTCAATTTTTTCTCAAAGCTGATATCTGTCAAGACACTTCATACCAATTTCCTTTAAATCTGAAACATTAGAGACGTTGCAATGCAACGTCTCTACATAATTCATGTGTATCATGATTAACGTGAAATGGTATAAATCAACTCAAAATTATGCCTATATAAAAAATCAGCCAAAGAAGCTTCTTCGGCTGACCAAGACAAATTTAGAGTAGAAATTTGTGGAAACTACAAAAGCAAATCCTTGAAGAATGTTTAGAAAACAGAATTAAACTAAATTATCCTGAATTCTAATATATATATGTTGAATTGGCATTGAGATAAGGACGTTGCAAATCAATATTCAACAGTAAAAATTGCTTATAGATAGCTTTTAGCCGCTTCTGTGGGTAATTTTCACCTTGATACCAAGCTTCTAACAATCCATTGGTGACAATCTGACAGCGATTCATACCAAAACTTTCTTGAGTGCCAAATTTTTGGTTAGGTTCTTCAGCTAATCCCAGCCCTGGTGCTAGGCGTTTGGTAAATAAAGGTACTTCTGGCTGAAAATGCGATCGCATCTCATCATACACTTGTTGGACAATCTTTTTCACATCTGGATAATCCCTTTGATCAAAATACAAAACTCCAGAATCATAGCGTTGATAATCATCCGGATTGTACAGAACTTTAAAGCTAAAAGGAATTGCGATCGCATTTAGTTGCTTAGTGAGGCTATTCATCACCGCCACAGCACCTTCAGCAGTCAAATTGAAGTATATACGCACAGTTACTGGTTGGCTGTTTAAAGCTGCAATTCGATTTAATCCTACATTGCCAACTGCCATATAGAAGCCATTCTGCACGAGATTCTTAGGCAGCTTAATCGCTACTAAATCACCTATTGAAGCTGCCTTTTGTGATGATTGTAGATGCTGATTGCGTTGAATATGCACTCGCAAACCATTTTTAGTGACAGCTAAAATATCATCACTTTCTTCTTGAAGAACAGACCAACCAACATCAAAATAACCTGCTCCACAATTGTTTTGATGCAATCGCTCATAAAATGCCAAATCTACACCCAAGAAAGTATTATTCTCTAAATCTAAGGCAAGATTATTTCTGTCTCCATCCAGGGCCAATGCACTTTGCATGGAACCGTTGTAATAAATACCGTAGAGAAAGCTGCGTAATTGTAGACTGAGATATTTTTGCTGAATTTCCTTTGGTGTTTTTTGAAAACGTTCGATTATTTCCGATGGCAGTTCTAACGGTTTGTAGTCTGGATGGTGAATAGAGAAATTAGGTTGAATTTCTACTTTATGAGCAATATCTGCCAAAACGTTCATTAATTGCTGATTGACATCAGTTTCTAACTGAGGTTGGGGAAAATCAAGTAATTGCATAATCTTTTAAAATCAAACTTTTTAAACAACACTAGGCATAGATTAATTCGGCTGTGCTAGTACCAAAAATAGTTGACATTGATTGTTCGGGACGACATAACAAGGTCTTAGCAACCTGAAGCATGACAATGCCAGTATTACCAAAAGATTTTTGATACTGAATCATCGCGTGAATCTGTTGGATTAAAGCAAAACCAACAAATTGTACTACCCGCAGCCAAAAATCTGGGCGATGTTCTAAGATTGTGGGAAATGCGTTTAAGTAAGCTAAACTTAATTGACCAATCGAAGGCTGAAGCTGTTCTAACGGTATTACTGCTAAACGCAGTGATTCTTCAATACTTAAAGATTTACTAATAACTAAACTACTCAGCCAGATTTGCATATAGCTGCTGATGATTGTGCCTAAATCAAAGGCTGGATCTCCCCAACTAGAACGTTCCCAATCAATTAAACGGATAATACATTGACTTGATTGTTGCCAATCTTTGCGCAAAAGAATATTATTCAGCTTCAAATCATTATGGGTGAGACAAGCGGGAGTAAAAGCATTGCCTAATTGTGCGATCGCTTGCCCTAAGCTATCATACCTCTGATATAAAGCAAAAAACTTTAAGGCATCAGCAGGTACTAGACCAAAAATTTCGGGTTCTATTCGTTCCCATCCTTGAATCAAGTTTGTCACTTGAGCAACTGGGAAATTTCTCTGATTTTGCTCCAAGAAATCCTGATATTCCTGGCAGTTAAATGTGTCTTGATGAATAGTTCCTAAAAGAGTTCCAATCGTTGCTGATATTTCACAGGAAAAGTTATTTTCTTTGCCATAGAAATCCATTAAATCTCGATAATTATCTAAATATCTGAAGACCATAATGGAGTTTTGCTGATCAAAATGCAGTAACTCTGGCAGCAAAGAACCAAAGTGATGGAGTTGGGGAAATTGTTGTACTAATTCTTGAATTGTCCACTCACCTTGAAACTCACCGAAAACTTTCCCATCTTGATTATGCCGTTCTTGTTTTACCAAAAGCTGACGCTCAGGAAAAGTTACTAACAAGTTAAAGTTTTTCGCTGTCACTGGCTCTATTTTAAGTGACTGTTCTGATTGACTGCATAAACCTTGAGCAGCCAAATACTCGACAACATTGTGAGAATTTAATAAAAGTGTCATAACTGATGAAGCTATCTCAATATTTTGGCTAATAAAAGTTGGCAAAACTCAAATCATGCAGCTTTAACTTTTCAAAGTAGCCGCTTGTTCTATGCGGTCTAAAGCTTTCTTGGCTCTAAAAAGAACTCGTAAATAAGCTAGTTGACTATCCCAAGCAGCACGAGGTAATAGAGTAGGTAAAGGTTCTATTTGAGTTTGAGCAACATCATTAGATGACTCTATGTTGTTGGCAGTGGAAGTATTTACGGGAAGTTGCAAATTACTAGACATAATTTTTTTCTAAATGAATTTTCATCAATTTTTAATGACTGGAACTAACCAAAGATCCTATTGGCTGTGATTCTTCCCAACCTTGTGGCCATTGAATGCGGTCAGCAGTAAAATGAAGCGGATCATTTTCTGGCCAAGGCGCATTAATTGGTTCCTCTATCAAACCAAATTCTCCATTATCAAAAGGGTTTCCCTTTGCTTGATGTTGGAGAAAAACTCTTTCTCTTAGACCACGTTCTGCTTGAGTCAAAGCACGATGATGACAGTAAGGATTGTTACCTCGTTTATCAAAGAAAACATGAGCAGTCCAACTGCAACCACCCCGACATAGTTCAGCAAATTCGCAACTTTTGCAGAAACCCCACAAATGTTCGGTTCCTTTGGGAGTACCAGCACCCAAATTAAAGCGTAATTCCTCTGTCTCTTCAATAATTGTCCGCAATGAATAGTCACGGATGTTGCCGCCAGTATAAGCTGATGTCGGTAGTGAGGGACAACCTTTAATCGCACCATCCGCCTCAATGCCTAGTGCAGAGAGTCCAGCACTGCAACCTTGCCAAAAAGACCAAGCTTCTCCTCCCCGCAACAGTCGCTCATAGGGGCCATAGTAGCCGATATTGTTTCCTGCTTGAACCTGTACTCCTTCTTGTTTTGCTCTTTCGGCAACACGAGCAATCATTGGGTACACATCTAGTAATTCATATGGTTGCAGTAAAATGTCACTGTTATCAGCAGCATTTCCCATCGGTACAGTTAACTGAATTTGCCATGCAAAGACACCTGCATCACGAATGCACTGATATATCCGAGGAAATTCTGGTGCAGAAAGACGATTGATTTGGGTATTGCAACCAAAAGGAATCCCAGCTTCCTTTAGATGGCTCATGGTTTTAAACGCCCATTGCCAAGAACCTACTCTACCACGTAGGCGATCGTGAGTTGCTTCTAAGCCATCAACTGATACCGAAACTACTTTAATTCCTGCATCTTTCATCCGGCGTGCTGTATCAAGCGTGATACCATAGCCTCCAGTCGTCATCCCACATAACATCCCAGCAGAGTTAATTGCTTGAGCAATTTCCAACCAATCAGGACGTAAAAAAGCCTCACCGCCAATGAGAGTTACTTCTGTAATCCCAACTTCGGCCATTTGTTTGACTAAATCAAGCGCTTCTTCCGTAGAAAGTTCTTTTGTTCTTGTATGACCAGCACGAGAACCACAATGTTGACAAGCTAAATTGCACTTGAGCGTAATTTCCCAAACGGCATAACTAATTCTGCGATAACTCATGACTACATCCTCAAAATTTGTTGTCTAGGCCAGGAAAAATCTATGCAAACATATCCTGGCCTACGTAGTAAATGTTAATCAGTATAGATATTTGATTGGTACAACCCCATATAGCAAGATTGGCAAATAAGGTAATAATTGCAGCACCGCAGTAGCACCACCAAAAACAGCTTCTAGCTCTTTTTCGTTGAGATCCCTGAGTTCTCCATCGTTATTACCTAACTCTAATAAATAGGCGGTATATTCCTCTAATTCTTGAGAGGTAAAATCATAACCAGCAGCTTTGACTATTTGACTACATTCAGATTTATCACTGACATTTTGGATTTGATTGCGAAAATCTTCATCATTTGCGAGTCTGCCATAAAAAGCTTTGACATTTTCTAAAGACATAATATTCTCCTCATTTGGTTTGTACAAATTGGATAAATGATTGAAGCAAGTTGAAAAGAAGTATTAGTAGTATTAGTAGGTTAGGTTAAGTGCAGCGCAACCCAACATGGATCTTAAAAACTCAGAATGAATATTGGTGTTGGGTTTCCCAAAGCCTCAACCCAACCTACGCCTAATGCACTAATTTAGGCTTGCCATGCCACTACAAATACTATTAACTTAGTAACAGTAGAGTTGAAATCTATTGACTATAAGTTGTCACTGATCACAACTCCATACATTGCCTGCACAGGTGGCCAGACAATTACGCCATAAAGCGGTCGGATAATCGGCTTGCCAATGATTGATGAAGCCCCACCAAACACAGCTTCTAGTTCTTTCTCATTCAAATCTCTAATTTCATGATCAGAACTTTGTTCTAACAATTGGGTGGTGTATTCTTCAAACTGTGCTTGAGTGAAATCATAGCCAGCTTCTTTGACTATTTTGCTACACTCATCCTTACTTTTTACACCTTGCATTGTGGTGCGAAAAGCTTCATCATTAGCCAGCCTTGAGTAAAAAGCTTTAACATTTTCTAAAGACATTATTTTCTCCCTTAGCAGTATGAAATTAGTTAAAAAAACTAACTTAATCTGTTGGTATTGCTACCTGACGCATGAATTCAGAAGAGTTGTAGTTATCCGTAATTACTTGTGGACAACGCATACAAGCCAACTTACCTTCCTGCTGCCACCAACGACAATCTCGGCGTATAGAACAAGGGGGCAATTTTTCTACAACAGCAGGTAATTTCTCGACAATTCGCATTGCTAGACGACAATCATGGCCATCAAAATGCTGACAACCTTTAGCCGCGCAAGGTGCTGCCATCCGAAAAATTTCTGCTGGTGTTACTGGGTTAGCTTTTGCTATCAGTTCATCAGTTACAGGTAGTGGTTGTTGAAGATAAACTACGTGAGGTTCTGTTACCGTTCCCCCAATTAAACCGAAGACAATACTATCCTCTGATTCTGGTCTAGCACTGGGGCAAAGTGTGTTTTTATGAGCAACATTTTCTACCAATTGTGCCTCCAGCCAAGAATATGTTTTACATTTTATGGCTGATATTTAGGCTAGTAATTTAGTAGGGTCTACAGCAATTAACCCAACTATAATTGGTGGAAAAATAGGTTTGAAACCAGCTACTATAATTTGACCACCTGCAACATTGTTTGCTTCTTCTTCAGATAAATCTGACAAAGCGTTTTCTTGGAAAACTTGGTTCCGTCTGGCAACTGCATTTTCTACTAATTGCGGAATTAAATCTGTAATTTCAATTTGATGGCTATGGTAACTTTGCTGTCCATCCATTAACAGGTTTCTCCTCATTTTTGACTTGAGTTATAAATTAAGCTTCTAGCTCCATACTGCTTAATTTGCATTTATTTTAGTCAAAAATGAGGTTTGGCTGTTAACACTGATCAAGCTAAAACTACATACAAATGAATTATTTTTGTCCCTAATTGCCGCCAGTTAATTGCCGCGATCTATCATCTGGATTTTTTGATACTTTAGGAGAAATGCCTAGTATCCAGTTTTTAACTATCGAGAAAATTTTATTAGTTAATAAAATAAACTATTTATGTCATCAAAATTTCAGTAGAGCAAAAACTTCTGTGCGTTAAGAGTGTGTTTGAAAAGTCTAAATTAATACCAGCCCCGGCGATTATAAATCGCGCGCCACTTGCTACAAGTCGGGAAACCCGCCCACGTGAGTGGCTCCCCAACCTACTCGTACTGTAACGAACTCTACGATTTAAGGTTTACTCTATAAACCACTTCTGACTTCTAAAGGTAGAAAAATTGTCATAACTTCGCCGTAGTGTGGGCGTTGGCGGACAATTAACTTACCACCGATCGCTTGAAATAAGTGCTTAGTAGCGGCAATATTTAAACTAATCGTACCTGTTTCTGGTTGGAACATAAGTAACTGCCCCAAGGCTTTGCGGATTGGTGGGGTTGTGGGTGCAGATCCTTTGCCTGTATCTTTGCAGTGAGTTTGCGGAGATAATTGTAGCTTGAGTTGATCCCCAGCTGGGATTACCTGGACTTGAATATGACTACCTGGTGGTAAACTGCGGGTGAAATTCTCCATCAATCCCGTCAAAACTCTATCCAGCATGGCGGGATTACTCACCACCGTTGGTAATTGCTGGGGTAAAACCACATCTAAAGTCAAGTTTCTTCGTTGTGCTGCTTGTTGCCAACGGGGGATGCTTTGTTGCAACACTTGATCTAAGGACATTGGTGTGAGATGAGTGTTAGCAGATTTACCAGCGCTAGCCGTTTCCAACTCTGCTGCCTTAAATAACAACTCCATACGATCAATTTGCTCAGTACACTCATGATCAATCACTTTCAGGCGATCGATCACATTTGCTGGCAAATCACGCCGCTTCAATAGCAGACGAGTCATGGTACGAATTGTGGTCAAAGGGGTGCGGACTTCATGAGCAAAAGCTTGCAACAATTCTACATCAGGTTTTGTTGCTGGAGGATTGGGTAGTCTGGAGTAATAAGTACTTTCTGCTGGGTGGGAAACCTCACTTAGGACTCGGCACTCATTACTCATGAGCGAGTTATCTTCTGGTAACTCATGAAGTAAAAATTGACTAAATCGTAGAACAGTGCGATAATCAGGTGCAATTTCTGGATACTGCTGTACGCGCAAATCCAAATCTGCAAACAAATCAGGATTGGTTAGCATAACTCGCGCACCGAGCGATCGCCAAGCCTGTTGTACTACTTCTGGATCAAAAGAAAATGAAAAAGCTTTTGTACCATCATTATGTGTTGTGAGAACCAATACTAATCTAAACTTTTCTGTGAACACCAAACAAAACTGCTCAGAAGCCAAAGGATCGGCAGGTAATAAAGGCAGTACCGATTCATGGGGAGTTACTTCCGCTTCTGCAATTGTCATGGTACTTGGCATCTGAAAAGGCATCAAAGCCAAGGGGTTAAATGGTTTGGCACTGAAAGTTACTGTCTGCAACTTTTGAGTCAATATTGGCTGACTAAATAGGGGTGCTGGTGCAGTCAACACCAACCCTTGAAGCGTTTCCGGTGCAGTATGAGATAAAGAGTCAATTAGCAAATCTTCTGTCGCCGCCAGACTAATACGCCATTGTTGCTCTGCTTTCGTTGGCAAACACTCAACCGCAGTTGTTTGGGTGGCAGCTAAAATTTCACTCAGACTTGGCAATACCCATTTGTACACGGAACTTCACCCCATAATCCAAGAGCGACAGCAACTGAGAAATTCAAAATTTCATCACTACCTATGAGGGTATAGCCATTTGTGTGCTAGCAACAGTCGTATAACCGAACAAAATAGGCGCAATTTCCACTGTTATTGGGGAGTGAGGGAGTGAGTGCTGTTAGCGGTAGCGGGGCGATGCAGCCCGTGCTGACTAATGACCAATGACTAATGACTAATGACTATTGACCATTGACTAATAAACTTTTTAGAAAAACTTGCGGATTTGTATCTTGAGAAGTTGTCTAAGTTTGTAGTCATAGTCTCGTTTTGCTCGCATCAACCATCTTGTACCAATTTAAAAAAAGAATGTTAGAGATCCAAATGTAGAAACCCTGATTATATCTAGGTTTCTTAATTTTGAATTTTGAATTTTGAATTTTGAATTGGTATTACTCTGGCAACTTTAATGTTTTTTAACATTAGCTCCTCAGTATCGCACACAGGTTAATTGATCGCTTCAAGGATTCAATTTGGAGATAATTATGAAAACGCTAATTTCCCTATTAGTAAGTAGCTTTTTAGTAGTTGGTGCTTTTGGCTGCCAAGAAGCTCCTAGCAGTAATAATGGAGGGACTCAAGCACCTATTAAACAGACTTCGGAAACTAGTAAAACTAGAGAAAAAACAAACCCAGGAATTACTACAGATACTAAAGCTAAAACTGAAACCAAGAAAACTTTAACTACACCAACTGAAGGTAACTTAAAAGCGGCAGTTACTAAGAAGTTAGAGTTAGGTATCCCAGGTAATAAATTAGTAGTTGAAAATAAAGATGGAGAAATTACTCTCAAAGGTACAGCTCGTTCTGAAGCAGAACTGGAAAAAGCTAAGAAATTAGCTAAAGAAGTGACAGGTGTCAAGGATGTTGATGTAGAAGCTAAAGTTGTACCTGCCAACAAACTTTAATGCTTTAGTTAAAGTTGTTCAGAAGTGAGTAATAACTTCTGAACAACACCCCCATACAGCATTAACGACTACACATTTGCAGAATACGGCGATCATTGGCACTGATAGTATTGATTTGGTGATAATCTTTTAACGCTACAGAGTAGCTATAGTTGACTGGCTCATCTTCAGAAAAGTTGGGTACTCTACTGGTTGTCGCTACCTCACGTACCTCACCAGCTGCGGGTGAACCAGTCACAGTCATTGCCAATTCTCCAGATGGTTCCAATGTGCCTTGAAAACAGCTAAACTCAGAGCGAGGCATATACAATGCACCGACGAGCCTACCTTGCCGTTTTTGAAATAACACATACCCTTGTCCTATTTGGTCTGGTTGTGGTGATTGACCATAAAGGTAAATACCATCTTTTTGGGGTGAGTTAACTTTTGGACTAATGGTATTGTCGTTGACGGCTATTGATAAATTGCTTCTGTGTTCCCCAACTCGGTTTGAGTTGGTGACATGAGGAATCTGGAAACTATTGGCTTGAGGATTCGTCGAAGCTGCTGTAGAGGTAGGTAATGCTGTAATCTGGCTACTCAGTGCTGGTTTTGTTTGCTCACCTACCATACCAAAGATCACAAATAGAGCGATCGCTGAAATTCTCAACTGAGTCAATGGTAAGAACTGAATAATATTGTTAAGCACCTGAACTCCTCCTGTGACAAACTTATACGGCTGCCTCTGTAACTCACTTAAACCATAATCAAATCTCTAACATTAAAGTCTCGGTCAAAGGTTTGATATATTTTTTCTAGGATCAGCAAGTGTCAAAAAACGAAATTTTCTAGAATTTTTAGCTGTAAAATGAGATTATCAATGAATTAGGAATCTCTGCTTCACCCATAAGATTCATCCAATAGGGTGATGTGATTTAGCACTTCTAGAATTTATGTGTATTTTGACAATATCTAGTTTCTTGCTGTCATATCTGTGTTAAGTACATAGATATATACAACAGCAAGTATGGTGATTTCGGAAGAGGCGCAATGTTTTTCTAGGAGTTATTTAGCCACGGTAGTTGTCAATGAGATGAAGGTAACAGGTAACAGGTAACAGGTAACAGAAAAAAAGTAATAGAGGTGTACTGAGTTTTTTGTGTAAGCACAGGCTACGCCAACAGAAATCAAATATGATTCCTATATAATTATTTCAATTATTTCCAATAATCTAATAAAGTAACGCTCTGAGGATTCTTCAGACTAAAATCTTTAGCACCTTCATCCTCAGCAATGATGAGATAATTTCCTGATTCCAATTGAGTGATGAACCATTCGAGAAACTTTTGCAAATCATCTGCGAAGACATATTTACTGTCTTCATCTCTACCAAAATTGATGACTTGTCCTAATTTCCCCTTCTTTCCCGGATCTAAGTCTATACCTAAATGGTTCCCACCCCAATCGTAAGCAAAGGGAATCCATTTTTTGTTGGTATACATGAGTTGAACTTTCCCTGGGCTAGCAGACTCACCTAGAATGTCCTTATTTATACCCTCATCAAAAAGCTCTGCCCATACTTGCCAATGACGTAATATTTCTTTTAACGAGAGAAACTCTAAACCATAAAAAAGTCCTGGGTAAGTTTCATGGTTCTGACCATTATGCCATTTGTATAGTTCTTTGAATGATGATGGTAACTCGACTTGGATTTGATGCTCAAAGGCCTCGATATCGCTGTCAGTCGCGCCAGGATTTAAGTTATCTAATACTTCTGGTAGATTTGTCTTAAACCAAATTTCCATTCTACTTAATATTTCTTGCATATCTGAAACACTAACTTTACATAGTGTGGGGATTTTAATAACAATTGCATGAATTATTACATTAGGTAGGTACTATATTTGGTAAATATTTCTTTAGGTTAGTGAATATTCAATAACTTGCTCTCACAATTGAGAGGATACATTCATAGGACTTACGCACTCAACCAAGAAACCCTTCTCCCGCATTTCTCACAAGCGGTAGGGGCGGGTTTACAGAAATGATTAATGATTAACAATGATCTTAATGAACCCGCCCCTACAATCTTTGGACAAAGAGAAAACCTCTGTTTAATAAGTCTGGGGAGAAATCCGGGTTCTGAGGATGGTCAATAGTCCATAGTCAAGGGGAACCAGCCGCTTGCGTATTTTTCCCGCTAGTAAACCCGAAAGGAAATGAAGCGATCGCCCTTTCTATAAAAGTCGGTGCTGAAACTGTAGTGCCATCTGTTACGTTTTTTTTTAAAATAGCAGAAAATAGAACAAGTATTAATAAATAATCCAAAAATTATCTGGTAAACTCAAAACAAAAAACTCAATCTTCTGCCATCTTTAAGTTTAGTGATAGTTGAGATTAAGCAATGTTAGCTAAATTAGGTCTAACATTACTCGTAAGGATTCAGGAGTCAGAATACAGGAGTCAGAATAGTTGAAATTCTCTTATTTGATGAGTAAGCTAATATTCCTTACCCACTGATTAATTCTGACTTCTGACTCCTGGGTGCTGAATTCTTACCATTACTCATTCCTAAACGCGATCGAATTTCACTTACAGGAACATCCCAAAGCTGATCCCATTTTTGAGCAATGAACTTTTCAGGGGTATGAGAACCCAAGCTATAACCACGAGCTATTTCTGTCATTAAATCCGAGAATTTAGTTGGTTGGTAAAGACTAATAATTACCATGCCAAAACTAACTAACATGACGCTAATCGGTATTGGCGTTTGAGCTAAGATAAAAGCCTGTAGTCCAAGCTCTCCAATCCCATCAGTATCAAATCCAGCGACTACATGATAAATATCATGAGTAGATCGCCAAAGCATTTTGAGATAAGAAATATCATCAACAACAGGCACTTTTTGATAAAAATCAGGATCAAAACCTCTAATTTTCATTTCACGAGCGAAGACATTTCCTAAAGTTCCCTCTGGGAGTTTGGCTAAATCATCTAAATTAAAAGCAGCAGGTAGCCAGCGTTCGGCAAATAGTGCGTTAATTTGAGGATTTTTTTTCAACTCATTAACTGCTAACTGCGCTATTTCTGTTTGGTCAAGTGCATTCTCAAAGTTAAAAACTGGTTCAGGATCACCAGTCCCCAATTGTAGTGCTTTATCTGCTAAAAATTTGATGTAAGCAAGGAGTCCTTTATCATTGTTGTAATTAATTACATTAGTCACAGTTATTTCCTTTTGATCTGAATACGAGCAGATGCACTTTAATTCGTAAACTAATTAACTGCTGTTTACATGCACCGCAAGAGAGATTTAGAGGACGTTTGAAAAGTCTGTTTCTTTGTCATGTTGAATGCAGCGTAGCGGAATGAAACATCTCGGTATGTGCCACAAAACCTAGATTCTTCCTGACGCGGAGCGTCAGGAAGAATGACATTTTTATACCTACTGAAACTTTTCAAACACCCTCTTAGTGAGATTTTAGGCGATGCCTCTACGCCAAAATTAAAGTTAATCGTTAAAATCAGATTATTTACTTATACGCTTTACCATAGGTTGTGGCTAATATTTCTTGTCCCCACTGCCATCAGCTCGTTGATAGTCAGGCTCTTGCTTGCCCTTTCTGCCGTACAACACTCAAGGCTTACGGTCATCCTGGTATTACTCTACACCGTGTCTCTGGTGACGGTTATCTCTGCGACACCTGCACGTACCACACAGACGATACCTGCAATTTTCCTCAGCGTCCTTACGCTAAAGATTGTACGCTTTACCAAAATATGACCGAGTTCCAAGCTCAAGTAGAACAACAACGTTCCGCCAGCAGTTTTGGTGCGACTGTAAAAACCTGGGGAAAACGCAATCAGGCTTTGTTACTAATCCTGGGTTTGTTACTTATGTGCTTACTGATTACTTTGTTAACATGAATTCGACAAAACTCACCCTCCCCATTGGTTACAAGTTAAAGCTGTGAGGCAGTTTTCTAGGGAGCTTGAGAGGGTGCTTGAAGGAAAAAATCTTTGGTTCCTCGTTGTTTTTCAGGAAATGCTCGGACAATAAGCTTAATGTTAGGTTTTCGTTGTGATTTTGAATATTTCTGCCTTGGTTATGGCTAAATTTTTGGTGAGTTTATTCACTATATCTGGTTGGACGGCGATCGCCTACTTAGTTCCTCAAAATAATTCTCCAGATTAAACATTACACAATCTCACATCTGCCAAGCTTTATACATAAAACTTGGTTGTTTTTACTGACTGCGTACCCTGTAATTATCAGATTCATCCATCATTTTTGAGTTGATAAAGTACGAATTATCAGTTGGTTTCAGTAAAAATACTGCTTGAGGTGTTTTTTTAAGACAGAAAAATTTCTGATAAATTCTTTATCAGTTGCTATTAAAAACATTGTGTAATTAGGACAGTCGGGTTATTTTGGGGAAAATCACAAACTGGCATCAGGAGGATAGGCAATGAATCAGATACAATTAACCGTGATGATTAGTTATATATTAATGACTTGTTATTTTTTAAATAATTGGATGCGTTTCTCTTTTCGCAACCCGACTTGTTCACCAGAAGATAAATTCTTATCTTTTGTCATGTTTTTAATTGCCACTATTTTTTGGCCTTTGATTGTGCCGATGTCTTTAGTAGAAGTAATTAGACAAAAAAAATTAGATTTTAATACTATAATTCCTGTTATTATAACTGTCTTTGCTGTAAGTATTTCTTACCTAATATTGGAGTTTTCTGCCTACTAATGCAGCAATCAGCAGTAGGTTGGGGCAGCCCTGCGGTGGACGGGTTTCCCGGCATATAGCAAGTGGCGTTGGAACGTAGCATCACCCAAACATCCATGCTGCTTTGTTGGCTAAAGCTACACCCAAGTTACAAATAATCTCCAAATAATCTCTCAGAGTACATTAGTTATCATTGGCGAATATAATAACACCTGACAACTGATAAAATCCCTATCCTTTTGTGGGTGGGGATTTTTCACAAGCAGCTACATCTACCACTTTCCAGCTTATGACAAGTGCAACATCCATAAACCCAATTGTCATGCTCCACGGTTACTCAGATACAGGGAAATCTTTTCAGACCTGGATCACAAAATTTAAAGAACGTAATTATGATGTCAAAATTATTCACATTTGTAAATATATATCACTCTCAAACGAAATTACAATTGACGATATTGCCGAAGGATTTGATCAAGCCTTAGCGCAACAATTAGGTGAACATCAAAATTTTGATGCGATCGTTCACTCAACTGGTATTTTAGTCATTCGTGCTTGGTTAGCAAAATATACAACTCAAGGATTCTACAAACTGCAACACTTAATTGGATTAGCGCCAGCTACCTTTGGTTCACCTATCGCCCATAAAGGACGCAGTTATTTAGGCGCAATGTTTAAAGGCAATCGAGAGTGGGGACCAGACTTTCTAGAAGCTGGGACTCGCGTGTTAGATTCTTTAGAATTAGGTAGCAAATTTATTTGGGATTTAGCCCATAAAGATTTGCTCGGAGATACAGCATTTTATGGTTCTGATACTAATACACCTTATGTATTTACTTTTTGTGGAACTAATCAATTTTTTAACTTTCAACTACTCAATCAATTAACAATCAAAGCTACAAGCAAAATTGATTTACCCTTGGATGGCACAGATGGTGTTGTGAGATGGGCAGGCTGTGAATTAAGAACCCGAAAAATCACCATAGATTTTACTAAAAAGCAATATCAAGATAGGTTACATATCTCTCCCTGGAAAAATGATGGAATTGCGCCGCTAGTACGAATTGAGGGTTGTAACCACGCCAATATTATGGGTAATCCCAGTCCAGAACTGGTAGAGATCATATTTCAGGCATTAAAATTTACATCTACATCGCCTCAAGATATTCATAATTGGCATCAAGTAGCCCTCAATATCCTATCGCCAAAAAGTTTAGCCAATGCCCGTGAATGGCAACAGTTTATCATTCGAGCTATAGATGATAATGGCGAGCCAATCCCAGATTATTATATTGAGTTAGCAACAACAAATAATCAACATTGGCGACGAATTGAAGATTTTGGTGTGAATGTTCATGTCTACGAACTAGATAAAAGTCTACGCTGTTTTCATGTAGACATTACAGATGTCAAGAATTTAGAGAATTTGCAGATACGTGTTGTAGCATCCTCCAACTCAGATTATGTCCGTTATTGTGGATATGCTCTCAATTCACAAGAGGATGATCTTGCTGATTTAGAACTGGATATTTCTGATATTTTGAAGCAGAAAAGTATCAACTTTTTCTATCCATTTACAACAACTTTAGTAGAGATCAAACTCAAGCGCCAAACAAGAGACGCATTAGTAGAATTTATGCTGTTGGGAGAAGAGAGTAACTCGGAATTAGAGTGGTAGTGATGTTGTGTGAGATCGGTAGCTTACTGTGTTTTAACGTAAGAATTCAGCACCCAGGAGTCAGAAGTCAGAATCAATCAGGGTTGAGGAATATTAGCTCATCAGCATCCATCTGAGAGGACGTTTGAAAAGTCTGTTTCTTTGTCATGTTGAATGCAGCGTAGCGGCATGAAACATCTCGGTATGTGCCACAAAACCTAGATTCTTCCTGACGCGGAGCGTCAGGAAGAATGACATTTTTATACCTACTGAAACTTTTCTAACACCCTCTGAGATTAACTCAAACAGACTGGCATTCCAAATCAAGTTTTTTAAGCCAGTGGTCAAAAACCATAACCTTTTATCTATGACAGCAATTTAATATTTATTTAATATTGAAGCTTATCGATGAATCCGATTGACATATGAGGCTGTAAGCTATTATTTATCGTATTAAAATTGATCATCCGCTAAAACCTGCAATTTTGTCTGTTTTCTCAGTCAATTTTTCAGATATTTTTGACTAAAGAGACGAACCATATTTTCTCTTTTACCTTTTAACTTTCACCTTCACCCAAAAGGCAATTCCCGTGTTAGAAGCGTGCGTATTCGCAACAATATTTTGCGGATTTTTCGGCATCATTCTGAAAAAGAACCTCGTTATGAAAATCATCTCTATGGATGTCATGAGTACGGGGGCGATCGCTTATTATGTCCTGATTGCATCACGTAATGGGCTGTTCACACCAATTGTGGGAAATGTCAAAAATGGCGCGTATGCAGATCCAGTTCCCCAGGCGGTGATCTTGACAGCGATTGTCATTGGATTTTCGATTCAGGCGTTAATGTTAGTCGGGGTGATGAAGCTAGCACGGGATAATCCGACTTTGGAAAGTCACGAGATCGAGAAGAACAATATGCCATGAGTACTATTACCATTATTTGGATTGCACTACCATTTTTTTTAGGTTTTATCATTTATCTCTTGCCCAAACTTGACAAATACCTTTCATTGTGCGTAGCTTTTGCTACTGTAGGATATGCGTTGCAGCTATTTGTTGAACCTTCACTGACACTAAAATTACTGGATAATTTCGGCGTTATTTTAACAGTTGATCAATTAAGTGGCTACTTTATCTTGACCAATGGCCTAGTTACGGCGGCGGTTATCCTCTATTGTTGGCAAAGCCATAAAACAGCTTTTTTTTATACACAACTGATCATTTTGCATGGTAGTGTCAACGCCGCGTTTGTCTGTGCGGATTTGATTAGTTTATACGTGGCATTAGAGGTGAGTGGGATTGCGGCGTTTTTGTTGATTGCTTATCCCCGGACTGATAGGTCAATTTGGGTTGGCTTACGCTATTTGTTTGTCAGCAACGTAGCCATGCTGTTTTATCTAGTGGGGGCGGTGCTGGTTTATCAGGCGGATCATTCGTTTAGTTTTGCAGGTTTAGGCGTAGCTCCACCCGAAGCACTGGCGCTGATATTTTTGGGACTCTTGACAAAAGGAGGGATTTTTGTATCGGGATTATGGCTACCGTTGACTCACTCCGAATCAGAAACACCAGTGTCAGCGATGATGTCAGGGATTGTGGTCAAAGCTGGGGTTTATCCACTAGTGCGGTGTGCGTTGATGGTGGCAGAAGTTGATCCCATTGTGAGAATTTTTGGCGTGGGGACGGCGCTGTTAGGAGTGTTCTATGCAGTCTTTGAAAAAGATACTAAGCGGATGCTGGCGTTTCACACAGTTTCCCAGTTAGGGTTTATCCTGGCGGCTCCGGTTGTTGGTGGTTTTTATGCACTCACACATGGACTAGTCAAAGCTGCCCTCTTTTTGATTGCCGGGAGCTTACCGAGCCGTAGCTTTAAAGAACTGCAACATCAAGCGATCGCTCTCCCTATTTGGATAGCCTTAGTTATAGCCAGTTTCTCGATTTCGGGCTTTCCTTTATTATCTGGCTTTGGAGCAAAGGTGTTGACAGCCAAGAATCTCTTACCTTGGCAAGCGATCGCCATGAATGTAGCAGCACTGGGAACAGCAATCTCCTTTGCCAAATTCATTTTTCTACCCCGTGGAGGAAAAGCAGATGTCCGCTATGGTTTCTGGGCAGCAATCATTTTGTTGATTGGTGGATTGTTTCTCGCCAATATTGCGTATTACGAAGTATATACTGTTGAAAATATCATCAAACCCTTAGCAACCATCGGCATTGGCTGGTTAGCTTACTTACTAATTTTTCAACATATAGTCATCAAGCTACCCCGTGTCCTGGAGCAATTTGAGCATCTAATTGGGGTGATGAGTCTGATTTTAATTCTGCTGTTCTGGAAGGGATTTGCATGGTTGGGTATCTAAATTTGATATTGCGACTAGTCATTTGGTTTTTGCTCACTGCCAATTTCAGTGTGGCAAATATCATTATTGGTGTTAGCATCGCTTTTTTATTACCGGGTCATCCTCAAACCAAGGAATCACTCAAGGATTGGTTGCGTGTGCTGGGTGAAGTCATTGTGGCAATTCCCCAGGCATATATTGAAGCCTTTGACATCATGCTCCATCCACATCACTACGAAGAAGTGACGATGGAGCGAGTCAAACCCAACCGCACGCCAGGTTTGATATTTCTCGATATCTTCCTAATTACTTTTACGCCTAAAACCATTGTTTTTAAATACCACGAACAAGGCTGGTATGAAGTACATTGGGTGCGACGCAGGAGAAAGACATGATCTTGAATTTGGCACTATTGGCCATGATTTTGGCACTACTCATCCCCATGTATGAAGCGTGGCAGGATGATGATATTTGGCAAAAAATGCTGGCATTTTCTAGTGTAGCGAGCAAGACTGCCATCATGATTTTGTTTGTATCCGTCTTGCGTGACGATTGGATGATTGGTGTGGTTGCAGTCATCATCCTCAGTGTGGGAAATGCGGGATTAATGTTGCTGGCCAATGTACTTAAACGAATGAATGAAATATGATTGACTTTTTTAGTTATATCTGCATAGGTGTGGGACTTGTCTTTTGGTTTTGGGGAACTGCTCATCTTTTGGGCAAGCGATCGCTATTATTCAAACTCCATAGTCTTTCGGTGGCAGATACTTTGGGATCAATGACTATCATCATCGGGCTACTGTTGAAAATTCCCAGTGAATGGCCGCTACTCATCCTCGCTTTCATCTCCTTAGCAATCTGGAACACAGTTTTAGGATATGTGTTGGCTTACTGCTCTAGTGGTGGGGGTAGCAATGAATGATAGCTACATATATGTCATTATTGCCCTGCTACCATTGGCTGCTGGTATGGTAGTATCTCAGGCCAATCCCTATAGCGCCTTAGTCATCCGTGGCATCTTGGGAGCCGTGGCAGCAATGGTATATGCGATTTTGGGAGCGCCAGATGTGGCTTTGACGGAAGCATTAGTAGGTACAATGCTGGCAATTACACTCTATGCAGTAGCTGTGCGTTCATCGTTGGTGCTGCGTCTGGGTGTACTGCAAAACAACAATGATGATGCTCTCTCAGATGGGACAGTTGCAGAGCATTTTGAGCCACTGATAGCCGACTTACGCAAAATTTTTAGCAAACACTATATGCGTTTAGAACTAGTTCCTTACTCAAATACTCAAGCTTTGCAACAGGCCTTGATCGATAAAGAAGTCCATGCCACTTGTGTCACGAACCCAGCAACCAGTGAAGACGAAAACCACTCCTATCAAACTGTGATTAGGGTGAAACGCATCTATGAAATCATCCAAAGCGAACTTGTATCACCCGTAACTAGCCTGACTTATCTGAGCATACCGAATTCAGCACAAGAGCATATCTCTCAGTTGTCACCAGGGGAAGCAACTTCTGGGAGGTCTGTATGAAATGGATTTACATTGTTGCTGGGATAGCTCTGTATGTAAAAATGCTAGTCTTGCCCAATGCGGCGTTCTTACCAAATTTCCCGATTGTGGAATCGATTGTCAAAGATGGTGGTATACCCAATGCCGTGACAGTGATCATTCTGCGGAATCGGTTGTATGACACTATCTTTGAGGTGATAGTATTTACGATCGCCATTATGGGTGTTTACTTTCTCCTTGCCAATGAAAAGCCATCCAGCAAAGTCTATCGTTTTACCGATCAACCATCGATTGTGTTAGCGCGTCTAGGAGCGACGATTGCCGCCTTAGTCAGTATCGAACTCGCTATTCGGGGGCATCTCAGTCCGGGCGGTGGTTTTGCCTCTGGAGTGGCAGGTGGAACAGCGATCGGTTTGATAGCGATTACCTCTTCCCCAGAGTGGATGCAAGCAATTTACCAGCGCTGGCACGCTGCCACATGGGAGAAAGTTTCGGTGCTAGTTTTTATTGTTCTGGCGGTGATCACTTTGCTAGGAATAGAGTTACCCCACGGAGAGATGGGCGCACTCATCAGTGGCGGAGTGCTTCCCTTGCTGAATATCCTGGTAGCAATCAAAGTTGCTTTGGGATCGTGGGCAGTGATTCTCGTGTTTATTCGTTATCGGGGATTGTTGTGAAAACCCAACTGCAAAACTTGGATGTTGTTGGGTTTCACTGGGATAGGAGCAAGTTTGTCTTAAGCTACACTAGGCAACAAACCATGATGCCGGAGTAAAGAAGTCGTACTCGGTTCGCGTCCTCTAAAAGCTCGAAACACTTCCATCGGATGTTGGCTACCACCGAGAGCTAATACCGTATCGCGGTAACGTCTACCTGTAGCTTTAATAGCTGCTTCGTTGTCAATCCCCGCCTCTTCAAAAGCCGCAAAAGCATCAGCGCTCAATACCTCAGCCCACTTATAACTGTAGTAACCAGCAGCATATTCACCCTCAAAGATGTGTCCAAAAGCACATAAAAAAGCATCTTCTGGCAGTGGTAGTAATACAGTCGTAGTTTGGGCAACACGATGACGGACATCGGCGGCGGTTTCCTTGCCAC
Source organism: Nostoc sp. TCL26-01 (assembly GCF_013393945.1). Classification (NCBI taxonomy): domain Bacteria; kingdom Bacillati; phylum Cyanobacteriota; class Cyanophyceae; order Nostocales; family Nostocaceae; genus Nostoc; species Nostoc sp. TCL26-01. Next base: position 2,332,051 of record NZ_CP040297.1, on the reverse strand, counting down.
CTGGGCGATAGCGAGAGTGTAATTCTAAATCCACAAGGCTGAAGTGGACTTGCCTTAAGATGGCGCTACCACTCATATAGTTACGTGCTGCTAGTAGTTTTTGGTAATAATGCTCTGGTAGAGGTTCTCCCGTTGTGTAATGTTTAGCCAAGCTAAATAATGTGGTGCGTTCATAGCACCAGTTTTCCATAAATTGACTGGGTAATTCTACGGCATCCCACTCTAAATTATTAATACCAGCCGCACCACTATAATTGACCTTGGTGAGTAAATGCTGCAAACCATGACCAAATTCATGGAACAAAGTCTCCACTTCATAGAAAGTCATCAAACTTGGTTGACCATCCACCGGTGGAGTTTGATTGCAGATTAAATATGCCACAGGTAAACGCACAGAAGTGACCCCATTTTCTGTGACTTGGCGACGATTAATGCAAACATCCATCCATGCACCACCGCGCTTTTCGGCTGGGCGACTGTAGGGATCTAGATAAAAATAGGCGATCGCACTACCATTTTCATCAGCGACTTGAAAATATCTCACATCTTCGTGCCAAACTGGGGCTTGACCATCAGCCGGGGTGACAGTAACACCGAATAATCGCTTGACTAGTGCAAATAAGCCATCGAGGACTTGGGGTAGAGGGAAGTAAGGACGTAATTCTTCGGCGGTGAAGGCAAACTTTTCTTCTCGTTGGCGTTCAGCCCAAAAGCTGAGATCCCAGTGTCGTAAATCTGCGGCTTCTAGCGCTCCTTTGGCGGCGGCAAAGGCTGTAAGTGCAGCTAAATCAGCCACAGCAGCATCATAACTCGCACTACGTAATTCTTCTAGTAGGGCTTGGACAGCTGCGACATCGGGAGCCATCTTACTCACTAAACTCAACTCAGCAAAGTTGGCAAAGCCGAGTAAATCAGCTAGTTCTTGTCGTAACGCCAAAATTCGTTCGATCAGTGGTTTGTTATCTAACTCACCGGCGGAAGCGCGGGTGATATAAGCCTTGTAGAGTTTTTCTCGCAAATCACGCCGGGTACTATGCTGCATGAAGGGACTGTAACTCGGCATATCTAAAGTGATGCGCCAAGGGCCGTTCTCTGGTGTGGCATTTTCCTCACCCGCCGCACGGGCAGCCTGTGCAGCTAAACTGAGTAGACTCTGGGGTAAACCCTCAACTTCTGCTGGGGTGGTTAAAGTTAAGCTAAAGGCTTTCGTGGCATCTAAAAGATGATTAGAGAACTTGGTAGACAGCTCCGCTAATTCCATTTGGATATTATTAAAACGCTCTCTAGCTGCTTGTGGCAAGCCAACTCCCGAAAGTTCCGCATCCCGAATGGCGGCGGTGACAATTCTTTGTTGCGCTGGTTCTAAAGTCTGCCAATGCTCACCGGCACGGAGTTCTTTAAAAGCATGATAGATGGGTTGGCTTTGTCCCAACTGGTTGATTAATTGGATGACTTGGGGTTGCACTGCTTCATGGGCTGCACGTAATTCGGGGCTATTTTTGACACCCATTAAATGATTGACAATGCCCCAGCTCCAATTAAGTCGCTCAGTCAACTGTTCCAGAGGTACAACTAAACCATTCCAAGTGGGTTGTACAGTCTCCTCTAGGGTGGTAAGTTGTTGTGCGAGTTTTGCTAATAACTCCGCAAATGCTGATTCTACTTGCTCTGGTTTGATTTGGGTGAATGGTGGTAAACCAGCACCTTGGAGTAAGGGATGATGGGTAATTGTAGTATTTGCACTCATGATTATTGGGGATTGGGGTTTTATCTTAGTTTATTTTTCTTTATGTGGTTTGCTTTTATTGTGACAACTTACTGAGGAATTTTAATTGCTCTATTTCTAATGTAGCGATCGCTGCCCTGTTGTTACCTGCCAGAATGCCAAAATGGCAAATTTCACCAATTTACTTAAGTGAGAAATGCTCTACTGGCTAAAAGTGCTTCGGCTTGTTCGTGGCTGAGGGGTTGGGAAAAGAGATATCCTTGACCGAATTTGTAGCCCAGATGTTGTAGCCATTCCAGTTGTGCTGGCGTTTCTATGCCTTCAGCGATCGCATCGAGTTCTAAATGATTACTTAGGGCGACAATAGTTTCTACAATCTGAGCATTTTTTTTGCCTGATTGAATTTGATTAACAAAAGAGCGATCAACCTTTAGGCTATTAATCGGTAAACGGTGAAGATAATTTAACGATGAATATCCTGTACCAAAATCGTCAATGCTAATTTGTATCCCTCGCTCTTGCAACTGACTCAGTAGACTAATTGTAGACTCAATGTCTTCAATCAGCATACTTTCCGTAATTTCCAGCGTCAAGCAACGACCATGTAGATGAGTTTGTGTGAGAATGCGATCAACTTCTGCTAGCAAATCAGGTTGCCGTAAATCTTGCGCCGAGAGATTAACACTCACCTTCATCGCTGAAAGTTCAGGGAAAGCAGTTTGCCAAGCTACCATTTGACTACAGGCTGTACGCATTGCCCAATAGTCGAGGGAGGTAATTAATCCTATTTCCTCAGCTACGGAGATAAATTCTCCGGGAAGTTTTAACCCTTGGGTGGGGTGTTGCCAACGAATCAGGGCTTCAAAACCCACCAGATTTCCAGTATCTAGGGCTACTATCGGTTGATAGTGGAGGACAAATTCTTGAGACTTGATTGCTCGACGCAAATCATTCTCTAAATGCAGGCGATTTAAAGCTTGAGTGTGCATTTGAGTATCAAAAATTTCATACCGGGCTTTGCCCTTATGTTTTGCCCGATACATAGCAATATCAGCATCTCTTAAAAGGTGGGAGGCTTGAAGGTAGTCTTTTGTACCCAAAACAATTCCCACGCTAGAAGTCATATATACTTCGCGTCCTTCAATGATCACGGGTGCTTGCAACTCTGCCAAAATCCGTTCTGTGATGCGAACTGCTTCTTGAATATCCGGAATTTCTTCTAGGAGGATCACAAACTCATCACCACCCAGGCGCGCTGGGAGATCGATCGCTCGGAGAGTGGTTTGGAGTTTTTGCGCAATGGCAATGAGTAATTGATCTCCAGCTAGATGACCCAAACTATCATTAATGACTTTGAATCGGTCAAGATCGAGAAATAAAATGGCAAAATGATAATTTTCTAAGCGCTTGGCACGTTGAATCGCTAATTCCAACCGTTCCATGAACAGATGACGATTGGGCAACCCCGTTAATCCATCGTGGAGGGCATCATGTTTCAACTGATTTTGCACCTGAATCCGTTCAGTGATATCACGGGAGGTGGTTTGCAGTTGCACAATTTGACCTGTGCCATCAACAATGGGCTTAGTGAGAGTTTCAAACCAGATATAGTTGCCAGATTTCTGGAGCATTCGATAGGTAATGGGCGTGGGTTTACCGCCGATGACAGCTGTGAGAATTTCTTGATAAACGCGATCGCGATCTTCTGGATGGATAAAGTTATAGGGGTCTTGTCTGAGCATTTCTTGATGCCCGTAGCCCAGGAGGAATTCACAAGACGGGCTGATGTAGAGATATCGACCATTCAACTCGTGCAGACACACGAGATCATTGGTATTTTCAGCTAACAATCGATAGCGGGCTTCACTTTCTCGTAATGCTTCTTCTGCTTGTTGGCGTTTCTGTAGTGCCGCTTGCCATTCACTTACATCCAGAATCAACCCATCCCAAATAATATCACCATTGGCTTGTCTCTGGGGTAGGGCGGAGGCTTGCAACCATTTTTGCCGACCTGATGGCGTGGTGATCCGCCATTCCCAATTCCACTGATGTAAAGACTGAGCAGAAACCAGCACTGATCTGCGCATGGCAGGCAAATCATCAGGATGTACCATCCGCCAAGTGATCTCCACATCCTGCTCAATCTCCTGGGGTTCTAGCTCCCAAAGATATCGACAACCAGGACTGACATACAGCATGGTATTTGACCCATCGGAGTGTAGCACATACTGATAAATTACCCCTGGCGTATTGGCTGCTAGGGTTTGAAAGCGGTATTCTGCTTGTTGACGTTTTGTAACATCCAAAATCAACGTATCCCAAATCACATCTCCATTGGGTTGCTGAGTGGGTCTACCAGATGCTTCTAGCCATTTTTCCTGCCCTGATTTTGTAATAATCCGCCAGGCCCAAATCCAGGGTTGTAAGGTTTGTGCTGACTCCAGCACCGAGGCGCGCATCCCTGGGTAATCCTCCGGATGGATCATTTGCCACAGCAGCGTAGCATCGGCAATGACATCCTCGGCTGCCACTTCCCAGAGACGGTAACAGCCAGGACTCATGTACACAACACTATCAGAACCATCGGTACGCAGCTGGTAACGAAAAATTGCCCCCGGTACATTCGCTGCCATATTTTGAAACCTAGCTTCGCTCTCTCTTAAGGCTGTCTCTACCCGACGGCGTTCTGTGAGTTCTAGTTGCAACTTTTGGTAAAGATCGGCTTGCTGAATGGCAATTTCTAGTTGATCGGCGACGGATTGAGCTAATTCAATTTGGTCATTATTCCAAATGAAGGGTTGTTGGGAGGCTGTAATAGTGAAACTGCCCCACAGTTTACCTTCAATCACTAGGGGAATGAGTAACCAAGCGCCGGGGAGGATGTGAGCAATTTCTTGATTAATTTCATCTTCTAGGTTGGCTGTATTTTCCACCCGCACCATTTGCAACTGCTTGAGTTGCTCGGCAAAGGGATTACCCACATCAGGAATCTCAACGCCAATGGTGGTTGGGGTGTCTGGATTATGGCGAAATTCAGCAATATGTTGCCAAATCCCTTGTTCTGCTAAATATTGCACCACAAAGCAGTCGAGGGTTTGCAAAATTTGCGAGGTTTCTGCTGTAGCAGTGGCAAAAATGGTATCTAAATCCAGGGAGTTGCGAATCGCCTGGAAAACTCGATTTAGGGCTTGTTCCCGTTGAATTTGTTTTTGTAAGGCGGTGATGTCTCTCCCTACCGATTGAATTTCGCTCAACTGCCCATGCTCATCAAAAATCCCCAAATTAATCCACTGTGTCCAACCAATTTGGTTATCGGCGCGATAGTCTTGATTGATGTTTTCAAAGATGGGGTTTTCTGGGGTGAGTGCGGCAATTTTGCCATACAAATCGTCTAAATTTTCTGGAGGGACAAAGTTACTCCATTGCCAGCCAATTACATCCGGCAAAGATTTACCCAACGCCAGACACAGAGAATCATTGGCAAAGGTAATGGTGGTGTCGGGGAGCGATCGCAAAATTAAGTCTGTTTGTACCTGAATTACCTGGCGGTATTGGCTTTCACTTTTGAGCAGAGTATTTTCCAGGATCTGCTGTTCCATTTCCTGACGTTGACGTTCGGCTTCAACGCTCTTTCTCTCGCTAATATCTTGAAACGCCACAATTGCATGAGTCACCTGACTCTGTTCATCAAAAATCGGGGTTGCCCACACCTCCAGAGGTATCACTCGGTCACCACGATGAATTTCGAGATCGTCAACCCAAACTTTCTCTCCAGATAGCGATCGCGTACTGGGTAATGCCGCAAAAGGATAGAGTTCTTGACTACCCGCACAGTATACTTGGAATACTTGTGAGAGTTGGTCTAGACTCAGTTCTAATGGTTGATCATGACCTAGCAAGGCTCGTCCAATGTGATTTATATAAACCAGTTGCCCTGTTGAGTCATGAACAGCGATCGCAATGGGTGTAGCATCTAGAAATTGAATTAGACGGCTTTGGTTTTCTGATAAAGCCACACTTGCTAAGAGTGACTCTACCAGACGCTTCACATTCTCTGGCGTGTTTTCCCAATCCTCTACAGAAATCTGCTTGAGGGAGAAGGGTTGCTGTTTTTCCATAAATGCAGCATTTGCAACCTAGTAAAACGTGAGTTTGAGGAGTTGAAAAATGCACGTGTATTATAAATATAAGTTATAACTTATACATTCAACTTTGAGAATGCGATCGCTGTATCTCACAGCCCTAAGCCTCTAATCCCCATAACCTGTTCCCTTTCATCAACCCGTCTTACTTCAAACCCCTGCCCCTTGTGGGTGGCTTATTCCCCCTTCCCTGTTCCCTATTCCCTATTCCCTGTTACCTGTTACCTGTCAGCTGTTCCCTGTTCCCTATTCCCTCTCATCAACCCGTCTCACTTCAAACCCCCGCAACCCTTCCGGTTCTTCGTATGCAACTGCAACATCTTGAACTACCGCCGCCGGAGGGCCAGCGTGACACCAACGTATCATTTCTTCGACAATTTCCCGCGCCCCTTCAAAAACTGCCTCCACACGACCATCAGGGAGGTTTCGCACCCAACCAGTTAATCCCAATTGACTGGCCGTATCGACAGTAGCATAGCGATAACCTACTCCCTGCACTCTACCGACAATCAAGACATGAGCGCGAATTAGTTGTGAGTGTGGTGTAGAATTTGGCATTGACTCATCTATTATTCTCGATTACCAGTCTACATGGTTTGTAAACCTAGAACTGATTTTTTATATTGAATCTGCTAATTTAAAATTCTCAATTCTGGATGGCTTATGTCTGAACTACCACCACTGAATACAGAAACTATCTGGGGTATTCTCAATGATCAAATTGATGATACGACTGTCATCCAATTGGTCTGGTATTACTTGGGTTATCGCTACGACTCTGCAACCGAGAAATGGGAAAATAGCGCAGTTGCCCCAGCATGGCGAGATGAGTATCCCGAACCTCCCAATTTCTTGGAAAGTCGCCCAGCTACGATGAAACTAACTCGTTCTATTCCCCAAGAATACAAGCAAATCACTAAAGAAAAGTTGGGTTTTAAAGGTTACAAAATTGGCACATTTACACCAAGAGAAACTCGTAGAGCTACTGCTGCTAATTGGTTACTAAGTCATCTACAACAAACTATTGATCAAGCTGAATGATCATCTTTTTTGTGTCTTTGTGGTAAATTTGTTTAACCACAGAGGCACAGAGGAATTTATCTCGAAAAATTATCATAAAAATACTTTTTTGTTTATCTATGCCTGATGATAGTAGACATAGTAAATTATCTTCATTTTCAGGAATATCAGATTTATATGATAAATAAATAATCTATTGATATATTTAACATCTATCTAGCGATAGAAGCAAGATAAAACTAATTATTTCTGATGACTGATTTGCAAATTGATTAATAATTTAGAAAATGTTGACTATCATCATTCTATATTTTACAGATTTTTATGACAAAGCCCATTGAATTTAGTCTATTTGCACCCTATAACAAAGGAGCCTCATTAATCGGCTCTTTTTCTGATTGGCAAGAAATTCCCATGGAAAAAGGCGATGATGGTTATTTTCGGACAACTGTGGAATTAGCAGATGGTACATATGAATATAAATTCCGTGTCCAAACAAGATCATGGTTTTTTGCAGAAGATGAATGGGTGGATGTAACAGACCCTTATGCTACTGATATTAATGAATTAAGTGGTAACGATGATGGTATTGTCAAAATTAAAGATGGGGAAAAAATTGTTGATACATATGTATGGAAACATGATGATAAACCCTTACCAGCAGACCACGAATTAGTTATTTATGAATTACACGTAGGTGATTTTTCTGGTGGCGAAGATGATCCTTACGCACGGGGTAAATATAAACACGTCATTGAAAAATTAGATTATTTGTGTGAATTAGGCATCAATGCCATTGAATTGATGCCAGTGAAGGAATATCCCGGAGATTACAGTTGGGGTTATAATCCTCGTCATTTCTTTGCCCCTGAATCTAGTTATGGTTCTACGGCTGGTTTAAAGCAACTAGTTGATGAATGTCATCAACGTGGTATTCGGGTGATTATGGACGGGATTTATAACCACTCAGAAGCATCCAGTCCTTTAACACAAATTGACCACGATTATTGGTATCACCACGAACCGCGTGACCCTGATAATAACTGGGGGCCGGAATTTAATTATGAACACTATGATGAAAATCTCGCAACCTATCCTGCCCGGAAATTTATTGGCGATACTGTCAGATACTGGATTACAGAATACCATCTAGATGGCATTCGTTATGATGCGGCGCGGCAGATTGCTAACTATGATTTCATGCACTGGATTGTCCAAGAAACTAAAAATACTGCTGGTGCAAAACCGTTTTATAACGTTGCCGAACACATTCCTGAAACTACCAGTATTACTAATGTCGATGGGCCGATGGATGGCTGCTGGCACGATAGTTTCTATCATACAATTAAAGCTCATATATGTGGCGAGACTTTTGATTTAGAAAGCCTCAAGGATGTGATTGACTGCAAACGTCAGGGCTTTTTGGGTGCAACTAATGTGGTAAATTACCTCACGAATCATGACCATGATCATTTGATGGTTGAGTTAGGTAATCGAAACATTTTTGATGAAGAAGCTTTTAGAAGGGCTAAATTAGGTACGGCTATTTTGATGACGGCTGTGGGTGTGCCTTTAATTTGGATGGGTGAGGAATTTGGTGAGTATAAACCCAAACAACCAGAATCATCAAAGATTGATTGGACGTTGTTAGGCAATGATCTCAATCAGGGGTTATTTAAGTACTATAAAGGGTTGATTGATTTACGTAAAAATAATCACGCCCTCTACACTGAAAATATTGATTTTATCCACGAAAACGCAGAAGCTAAAGTGTTAGCTTATAGTCGTTGGAATGAAGAAGGTTCGCGTATAGTCGTTGTCACAAATTTCTCAGAGGAATTTTTAGCAGGTTATCATGTTCCTAATTTTCCCAATGGCGGTACGTGGCATGAGTGGACTGGAGACTATGATGTAGAAGCGGGTGATGACGGTATCGTCACTGACATCGGACCCTACGAAGCTAAGGTGTTTGTTTGGCAGTAAGCAAACATTCAGGATTGTTTTGCCGTGCGATGAATTTGCTGGCTTTTTTGTCAGCAGTCAAAAGTCAACAGTCTCAAAATATTGATTTTGAGAGCGAGTTCGCGGGGGAAGAAATATTCCCCTTTTTTTATGTCTTGGCAATTAAGCACCTTATGTCTAGTATTTTTGACTTTACTGACAAAAGCTATGAATTAGGATTGTGCATTTCATTTACAATATGTATACTCAACTTGCCGAAAATGAAATAGTCACAATCATGAAAACTGTTCTGATGCACAATAAGTTATTTAACGCCAATATTGAAAATTATCACGTTTTATTAACGCCAAATGAGTTGAAATCAAAATTACCTTTAACTAAAACTGCGGAAGAAACAGTTTTAAACTATAGAAAAGAAATAGAAGAAATTTTAGATTTTCAAGCTAGACGGAAGTTTATTGTGGTAGGGCCATGTTCCATCCATGACCCCAAAGCAGCGCTAGAATACGCACAAAAGCTAAAAGAGTTGAGCGATCGCGTCCAAGATAAGTTACTGTTGGTGATGCGGGTTTATTTTGAAAAACCGAGAACAACCGTAGGCTGGAAGGGATTAATTAACGATCCCAACATGGATGATTCTTTCCAGGTGGAAAATGGTTTACTAATTGCTAGGGATTTGCTGATTAAGCTCGCAGATATGGGTTTACCCACTGCTACAGAAGCTTTAGACCCCATCATACCCCAATACATCGGTGAATTGATTACCTGGTCTGCCATTGGCGCACGCACTACAGAATCTCAAACTCACCGGGAAATGGCTAGTGGACTTTCTATGCCTGTGGGATTTAAAAATGGTACGGATGGTAATATTCAAGTTGCGTTAAATGCTCTACATTCTGCCAGAACTCCTCACAATTTTTTGGGGATTAATCCCGATGGACAGGTGAGTGTATTTGAAACTAAAGGTAATGCTTACGGTCATGTGATTTTGCGTGGTGGAAATCAACCTAATTTTGATGCTGCAAGTGTCAAACAAGTAGAAGAGAAATTAAAGGAGGCTAAGTTACCTCCCAGAATTGTCATTGATTGTAGTCATGGGAATACTAATAAAAACTACAAGTTGCAATCAAAAGTTTTAGCAGATGTAATACAACAAATAGCCGATGGGAATACTTCAATTGTGGGCATGATGTTAGAATCGCACCTGTTTGCAGGTAATCAACCAATTAATTGTCCACGGGAAGAATTGCAGTATGGTATTTCTGTGACTGATCCTTGTATTGATTGGCAGGAAACGGAAAAGATTATTCTGGCTGCTTATGACAAGTTGTAGTCGGGAGGGTGCAGAATATAAGTAGTTGGACACAATTAAATTCTTATGTAGAGATAGGGAACAGGTTATAGGTTACAGGTTACAGGAAATAACTTGTGTAATTAATTCTGTCTGATTACTTATAAGTATCTAGGACTTATGCACTGAACCAAAAAACCATAAATGATGGTGGTCAATAGTAAACAGTGAACAGTGAACGTTTATTAACTAGTAACTGATAACTGTTAACTGGTAACTGATTTGGTCAACAGTCCAAAAACCCTTGATTTTTAACGACAGTCCGCACAACGAAGGAAACCCCCACAAGCGACTGGCTCCTATTGACCATTGACCATTGACCATTGACCAAATGCTAAAATACAGCTATTTCCCAGCCACAGCAATATGGTGAGACTTCAACTCAAACAAATTCGAGTTCCTCCAGGTGAGCGCTTGATATTAGAGGATATTAGTTGGCGAGAATTTGAGACAATTCTGGCTGAGTTAGGGGAACATCGTGGTAGTCGAGTTGCATACAGTCACGGCATATTGGAAATCATGGTTCCACTTCCAGAACATGAAAAGACTAAAGTCATCATTGGAGACTTAGTAAAAATTCTGCTGGATGAGCTTGATTTGTGCTGGGAACCTCTAGGTTCAACAACTTTTAAGCGAGAAGATATGGCTGTGGGGGTTGAACCAGATGATTGTTTTTATATTCAAAACTACAAGTTGATGATCGGAAAAGATCGGCTTGATTTAAGCGTCGATCCTCCTCCTGATTTAGCAATTGAAATTGATATCACCTCAAAAACCAAAGTTAGTGCTTATGGAGGGTTGAAAGTGCCAGAAATTTGGCGTTATGAAAGTGGTTTGCTGGAAATAAATTTACTACAAGAAGACGAATACGTTAAGTCGGAAACAAGTTTAATTTTTCCAAGTTTTCCAGTCATGGATGCAATTCCTCGATTTTTAAAAATGGCGAAGACTATGGGGACAACTCTTGCACTCAAGACATTTCGTCAGTGGGTAAGAGAATACATTGATCAATATGAAAATCATGAAGATAATATTAGCTAGTAGGTTGGGTTGAGGCTTTGGGAAACCCAACACCAATATCTATACTGGGTTTTTAAGATCCATGTTGGGTTGCGCTGCACTTAACCCAACCTACTGCTAATGCTGAGTTTTGTATGCGTCAGCCCAGGCTACGTCAACAAAAATCAAATAGGAATCCTATATTGGTGGGAGTAGATGCGATTAATTTTGTATAGTAAACCCGGTTGTCATTTGTGTGAGGGTTTGCAGGAGAAGTTGGCACAGATCGAAAATCTGAGTTTTGAGTTAGAAGTTCGTGACATTACAACTCGTGCAGATTGGTTTAGTGCATATGAGTATGAGGTTCCAGTTCTTTATCTGGTAAAGGCTGGAGAAGAAAGTGAACAACTTGTACCGCGTCCTTCTCCTCGTGCTAGTGTGCAGCAGTTGGAGCAAATCTTGTGTAAGTATTTAGCCAATAGCGAAAAAAATAATGCAGAATAAGCGCAAGAAAGGTGTGTGCCGAGGTTCACAAGATGAAATTGCGGGAATTACTAGCGACGGTAGATAGTGTAGAAAATTTGCCCCCGGCTTTGACGGATACGGAAGTTCAAGGGTTAAAGACTAATTCTCATGCTTGTGGTGCGGGGGATTTGTTTATTGGGATGCCGGGAACACGGGTAGATGGGGGAGAATTTTGGCCGAGTGCGATCGCTTCTGGTGCGGTGGCGGCGATCGTTTCTCCCCAGGCTGCGCAGAAGAATCCTCCAAATGATCAAGCTGTTGTCATTAGTGCTAATAACATGATTAAAGCCTGCGCCCAAATTGCCGCAGCCTTTTATGGTTATCCAGGGCAAAAACTTAAGTTGGTGGGTGTGACGGGTACTAATGGTAAAACAACAACAACTCACCTGATTGAATTTCTCCTGACTCAAGCTAAACTGGCTACGGCTTTGATGGGGACTTTATACACTCGTTGGCCTGGTTTCGAGCAAACTGCTACTCATACGACTCCTTTTGCGGTGGAATTACAACAGCAATTAGCACAGGCTCTTAAGGCTGGTTGTGAGTTTGGGGTGATGGAAGTTAGTTCTCACGCTTTGGCCCAAGGTAGAGTTTTGGGTTGTCCTTTTGAGGTGGGTGTGTTTAGCAATCTGACTCAAGATCATTTGGACTATCACAGCGATATGGAAGATTATTTCGCGGCTAAAGCGTTGTTATTTAGCCCCGATTATCTCCGAGGACGGGCGATTATTAATGCTGATGACGCTTACGGACAAAGATTAATCAAAGCCTTAAGTCCCCAAAAGGTGTGGAGTTACAGCGTTAATGACAGCAGTGCTGATTTGTGTATGAGTGACTTGAGTTATGAACCTCATGGTGTCAGTGGCACTTTGCATACACCAGAAGGTGATGTCGCCTTTCGATCGCCTCTGGTGGGTCAATACAATTTAGAAAATCTCTTGGCGGCTGTGGGAGCAGTTCTCCACTTGGGGTTAGACTTGCAGTTAATCGCCAATGTCATCTCCGAGTTTCCCGGCGTTCCCGGTCGGATGGAAAGGGTACAAATCAATCCTCAACAGGATATCAGTGTGATTGTTGACTATGCCCATACGCCGGATAGTTTGGAAAACTTACTCAAAGCCGCTAGACCGTTTATTCCTGGTAAGGTAATTTGTGTGTTTGGCTGTGGTGGCGATCGCGATCGCACTAAGCGCCCGAAAATGGGTAAAATCGCGGCAGAACTCGCAGATGTGGCAGTGGTGACATCTGATAATCCCCGGACTGAAGACCCAGAAAAGATTTTAGAGGATATTTTGGCAGGGATTCCCCCAACTGTTCAACCAATAGTTATAGGCGATCGCGCTACCGCTATTCGTACTGCCATTTTGCAAGCCCAACCCGGCGATGGGGTATTACTCGCTGGTAAAGGTCACGAAGACTATCAAATTCTCGGTACAGAAAAAATCCATTTTGATGACCGAGAACACGCACGCATCGCCCTAGCCGCTAGAGAATTCTGATTCGATTCCCTAGAGACGTTGCAATGCAACGTCTCCATACATCACAAATCTATAAATTTCGCAATATAAATTAACCAATTATATTACTTATCGTAATGATTGATGTTTTTTTGATTCATTTGCCATGACCTATCCGTGGCTTTTCTGTAAAAAACATATATATAAAGAGTAAGGGTAAAAACTGGTGAAATAATAGTCTTTTCCTGCTTCTGATTTTTATTTGTTGTGCCTAACTCATGAATGACTCTTTGCATAAGGATGTGTCGATTTATCAGCTGGCTTTAGGAGTAGAAGCACCTTCTCAAACTTTGGCTCTCAACCCAGCCATGCTGTTATCTTTGGTGCGATCGCAAATAGACTTACTCATTGAGCAACACATCGGTGCAACTTTATGGGTTAAACTTCCACCAGCGAAAATTTGGCATACAGAATTAATTCGTTATCAGTCTTGTGTCAGTGAGCCAATCACTATCTATAATTGTCAAGTTAGTCCAGTAAAATTAGGCGAAGAGACAGTCAAAGCCGAGAAATTAAATCCCCTCTCCTCTGCTCACTGCCATTATATTGACTTGCAATTACTAGCCAATAGTCAACTGCAACGAGAATATTTCTTAATAGTCTTATCACCCAAGTTTTGCAGTTTAATTGCTGCCCATCGACAACCAAAACCAGAAAACAATGGCACTGGCGAGAAGGGAAACAATCATCAAAATCAATCTTTGCTAACCATTACTACCATTGATGGTCAAGTCATTCAAAATGTTTTAGATCACCTGAAAAAAGAAATCATCCCCGAATCAAGTTCGATTTTACCTGCCGATTTTATTTGTACAACTGCCTGCGAACCAGCACTAATCAGTCAGCTTTTAATCAAGCAACTGCAACGACAAAATGAAGTTAATCGACAAATAAATAACGATCGCATTGCCAAATTACACGAACAAAATCAAAAACTGCAAAAAAAAGAACAACTCAAAGATGAGTATTTAAGCAACGTCTGTCAAGAGTTGCGTACACCCCTAACACAAATGAAGACAGCGCTTTCCCTGTTGAATTCGCCCAACCTCAAACCCAACCAGCGACAGCGCTATTTACAAATGCTGAATACGCAGTGCGATCGTCAAAGCACTTTAATTTCCAGTTTAATGGCTTTGGTAGAACTAGAGCATAGTTTAGAGAGTACAGTCTTAGAATCAGTCAAACTAGCAGACATCGTACCTGGGGTAGTCAGCACTTACCAACCAGTAGCCCAAGAAAAAGGCATCATGCTAGCCTACACCGTCCCTACCGATTTACCACCAGTATTGTGTGTCAATGGTGGGTTGAGACAAATTGTCATTAATTTACTGCATAACAGTATTAAATTTACCCCTAAAGGCGGTCAAGTTTGGGTAAAAGCCAGATTACAAGGCGAATATGTCCAACTAGAAATCCGTGACACCGGAATGGGAATTGCCGAAACCGAAATTCCCAAAATCTTTGATTGCTTTTATCGCGTGCGTTCCGGAGTCGCTGACGAAATTAATGGCGCTGGTTTAGGCTTAACTATTGTCCAAAGACTGTTATGGCATTGTGGCGGTTCTGTCAATGTTAAAAGCAAGCTAGATGAAGGTTCTACTTTTACAGTTCAGATGAAGATAGGGGATAGAGGATAGCGCTGTTTTGTCACTTTAGGCAGAAGAGTAGAGGCAATTCATCTAGCCGAAGGCTTAAGGCAGGGTACATTGGTGTCAACTTCAGGAAAAAGCTAGATGAAGTTGGCGTTGAACCCAGATGATCTCGCCCTCATCCCCTAACCCCTTCTCCCATGTTTGAGAGAAGGGGGACAAGGATTCCTGACTCCCCTCTCCCAAATGTGGGAGAGGGGTTGGGGGTGAGGGAAAAACGTTGTCACCAAGCGGGTTTCACGTTAAGTTGACACCAATGTGCAGGGTATTGCCCCTACTGGTGTACTTCTACCATTCTTCGGTGATTTTTAATCACCAAAACTAGCGACTAATAGACATCTCCAGAAATTAATTCTGCGTTGCTTAAAATCCTTGTAGAGACGTTGCACTGCAACGTCTCTACATTCATTTTCGGAGATGTCTAATGACTAATGACTCAATGCTCAAATAAATCTTTGAATTGCAACAAATCCAGAGAGACAATTGTTGGCAAAACTTGAAAACATTCTTGTGCTAATTCCCAGCGTTCTTCACGTTGTAGCATGGCTATCAGCTTTTGTTGAGCGCTGAGTAAATAACGAACATCGTTAGCAGCATAACTGAGTTGAGTTGCAGTCAAATTCTCCGCATTTCCCCAATCGGAACTTTGAGCGCTTTTATCTAACTCAATACTTTCTAACTCTTGAATTAAATCTTTCAGTCCGTGACGATTAGTATAAGTACGAGCTAACTTACTCGCAATCTTAGTACAGAAAATTGGCTGTACATGAATATTTAAATAGTAGCGCAATGTAGCAACATCAAATCTAGCAAAGTGAAAAACTTTCAAGACATTTGTTGCTTCTAATAGTTGTTTGAGATTTGGGGCTATGGTTTGCCCTCTGGCTATACGAATTGCTGTGACTTGACCTTGAGGGTTACATAGCTGAACTAAGCATAAGCGATCGCGTGACGGTAATAATCCCATTGTTTCCGTATCAACCGCTAACGCTGCCGATTTTAAATATTGGGACAAAGCAGCGTCACTGAGGTCGTGATCTTCTACCTGAAAGTCTGGTAATGTCATGAATTAATCAATAATGTATGCAGTATCTACCGAGAGAGTCACCATTAGACACTACATCATTATTGTCTAAAAACCCAAAATTACATCTATCGAGTCCGCAGGAAAATTTGCGTCAGATAGACTTCACCTTGCTGATTAGCAGCGACACCAATACCTGTAAGGTTGTAATTACCTTTAATATTCTTTAAATGTCCAGGACTATCAATCCAACCAATCACAGCTTGGTTTGCTGGATTATCATATCCACGATTGAAGGCGACATTTTCCGCAGCACTATTGTAGCGGAGAGGAATAGCATTAACACGTTGCTCAAATCCTTGATGACTAAATGGAACTCTTCCTCTAGCCATATTTCGACTATGTATTCTGGCCTGCTGAGTAATTCTGGCATTTAACCTCAACTTTGGCAGTTTCCTAGCCAATCGATATCGATTAATTTGCTCAAATACTGACTTTTCTAGAGCAGTAGTTTGAAAGGTTGTACTGGAGGTAGCAACCCGATTAGACAAAATCGACAACGATGAATCATCACTCACCTTTTTTGTAGAAGTGTGACCTGGTATAGGAGGAGCCATTAAACCCCCAGCAAGGACAAGCATACTTAAAGCGATGCCAAAAGCAGGTTGTCGGGACATGAAGAATTACGCGATTTACATACTTATAAGACCTATACTCTACCTTCTAGTTCCTAAGATATATAACAGGATACTTTTACAGTTTGATAAATTCAAGGATTGTTGACAAATAAATTAAAATACAGATGCAGACAACAATTGAGCGATTCTGTCTGCTATTTTTTACGCAAAAAAACAATATTTTCCACAAATTTTCCGAAAAAAATGTAAAAAATGTAGTAATCATAAGATTTTATTATGATTACTACATCATGATTCCTCATCCAGTCCAATACTAGGAACGAATGAAAATTTGTGTGAAGTACACAACGCCTTTGCCGTTAACAGCAACACCAACTCCAGTTAAATTGGAATTGCTTTTGATGTTAGCTAGGTGTCCTGAGCTTTGGAGCCAGCTTTGCACAGCTTTTGTTGCCGGATCTCTGTCTTGGTTATAAGCAACGTTTTCGTTAGCCGATTTGTAAGACATATTCAATGCTTTAACTCGTTGCTCAAATCCTTGATGGCTGAATGGAACTTTACCACTAGCCATGTTTTGACTATGGATTCTGGCTTGGTCGTCGATAGCCGCATTACGGCTGAGTGCGGGTAAACCCTGAGAGGCTCTGTATTGATTAACTTGCTCAAAAACTGCTTGTTCTATACTGGCAGCGTTACTGTTGGATGCTCCACCTTGTCCACTTGGGGGCGTTTGGGGATTGGATGTGCCGGGATTCGATGGTTGTTGCGGATTTGTGCCAGGATTAGTTGTGCCAGGATTAGTTGTGCCAGGATTAGATGGCTGTTGAGGATTGGATGAACCAGGCCGTCTAGGATAACGATACTGTATGGGAAAACGGTATTGTGCGAAAAGATGATCGCTGGAAATGGAAGAAGACTTAAGTGCGGTAGGAAGATTTTGCACAGAAACAGCACTCGCCCCACTTGTGAGAGCGAAAGTTCCTAAAGCAACGGCGTAAATTGTTGTTCTTAGCATCATTAAAGCCAAACTCGTAGTTGCTGAAAGTAAACTTCCTGTTCATCTAATCAAACCAACTCAAGATTGGCCAAATTCGTTATGGCTTTATATCTCTTTGGATATACTCCTATACCTCTGAATATTCTCTGATAACTTTTAAATTCATAGATTTTCATAAATGAGAGGGCGATCGCCTAGTATTGCCCTCTCCCATAAGTCTGATTTTTCGCTAAATTTTGGAAAAAAAGACTGTTTAGCTTGCTTTCATAAATCGATAATCTGCAAAAAAAATTCTTTCTAAAGATAGATTTATTTTTAAAAATGAAGGATGCGAAAGAGGAAAAAAGGACAAGCACAGAAAAACAGAGGAGCGTAAGAGAAAAACTTCTTCACTCACCACTCCTCACTCAGCACTCACCACTCACCACTCACCACTCCTCACTCAGCACGGGCTAAACGCCCCGCTACCGCTAACAGCACTCACCACTCCTCACTCACCACTCCTCACTCAGCACTCAGCACTCAGCACTCAGCACTCAGCACTCACCACTAAGGCATTAAAAACTTAGCAACAGTCTGAACATCTTTATCACCACGTCCAGAACAGTTAATGATAATGCGGGGACTGCCGTGGAGTTGAGGACAGAGGGTTTCTAGATAGGCGATCGCATGGGCTGTTTCGAGTGCTGGTATAATTCCTTCCAGTCGAGATAATCGCTGGAATGCTCCCAAAGCTTCTTCATCAGTCACACTGTAGTATTCAGCCCGACCCACATCTTTCAAATAACTGTGTTCTGGCCCCACACCAGGATAATCTAAGCCTGCACTAATCGAATGTGCTTCAATTACCTGCCCATCTTCATCTTGCAGTAGATAACTCATGGCTCCGTGCAATACACCAACACGTCCTTTTGTCAAGGTAGCAGCGTGTTTTTCTGTATTCACACCTTCCCCAGCAGCTTCTACACCAATCAACCTAATAGATGAATCATTGACAAACTCGTGGAATAATCCCATAGCATTGGAGCCACCACCCACACAGGCTAACAGAATATCAGGTAAACCACCCCACTTTTCCACAGCTTGAGCGCGAGTTTCTTGACCAATTACCGCATGAAAATCACGTACCATCATCGGGTAAGGATGAGGGCCAGCTACCGAACCCAAAATATAGTGAGTGGTTTCGACATTCGTCACCCAATCCCGAATCGCCTCAGAAGTAGCATCTTTTAGAGTTCCTGTACCCGCAGCTACTGGACGCACTTCCGCACCCATGAGCCGCATTCTAAACACATTCAATGCTTGACGTTCCATATCGTGAACGCCCATATAAATTACACATTCCAACCCAAACCGAGCGCAAACTGTAGCTGTTGCTACACCATGCTGTCCTGCACCTGTTTCGGCAATAATGCGCTCTTTACCCATCCGCTTGGCTAATAATACTTGACCAAGTGCATTATTAATTTTGTGAGCGCCTGTATGATTTAAGTCTTCACGCTTTAAGTAAATTTGCGCTCCTGTACCATCAGGACGAGCATAATGAGCAGTCAAGCGTTCTGCAAAATACAATGGTGTGGCACGTCCTACATAATCTCGTAGCAGTTGTTGTAGTTCTGCTTGAAAACTGGGATCATGACGATATTGCTGATAGGCTGTTTCTAACTCAGCCAAAGCCGGCATCAAGGTTTCCGGGACGTACTTACCGCCAAAGCGTCCAAAGCGTCCTTGTGTATCGGGAACCTGAGTATTTGCGGGAGAACTTGGAGAAAGGGGTGTGGTAGTCACAGAATAATTTTGATGATGGGATAGACTTAATTATTATATGAAAGTCTTTGTAACTAGTTGCTTAATCAAAATTTATGTCTTCTTCCAATTCCCAATCTTCAGATAAGCGCCTTGTCTACCGCGAATTTGGCAACGACAACTCCGCCGCCTTAGAAAGACCAACCCCTGAACTACCGCCACAACAGCAAAATCTCCGAGTCCAAGCTACCCGTGCAGGACGTAAAGGAAAAACTGTGACAGTCATCACGGGTTTTCAAACTAAACCAGAAATATTGGCAGATTTAGTCAAGCAGTTAAAAACTCAGTGCGGTACAGGTGGCACAGTTAAAGATAATGAGATCGAAATCCAAGGGGAACACAAACAAAAAATTTTGGAAATTTTAATTAAGCTAGGTTATAAAGCTAAAATTAGTGGTGGTTAATATTTATTGATCTAAGTTACTCTAGGTAAGCTAGTTGTTAAAAATAACAGTTTGATTTTTTAATAAAAGTCTATTTAAGCATAACAATCACATTCATTACAAGGAGATGACAATGGATTTAGTGAGGATTCTGTGCGCTATTTTCTTTCCACCTTTGGGAGTATTTTTACAAGTTGGTATAGGTAAGGATTTTTGGATTAATATCTTGTTAACACTTTTGGGTTACATTCCCGGAATTGTTCATGCCATATGGGTAATTGCCAGAAAATAGAAATATGAGTCTATTACAATACAGAAGTTTAATAGGCGGTAGATAAATCGAGTAAGCGATCTGATGAATAATCAACTCCAAGACTATGATCCTAATGGTGTAGGTGAAATCAATGGCAATCTCTTAGGTTTGCCATTCGATTATGATTCAGCAAATTTAATTGTCTTTGCAGTCCCGTGGGAAGTTACGGTTTCCTATGGTGCAGGTACAGCTAACGCCCCACAAAGAATTCTCGATGCTTCCATTCAACTGGATTTATTTGACTTCGATAACCCTGATGGTTGGAAGCAAGGAATTTTTTTAGAGCCAATTTCACAAGACATTTTAGAAAAGAACAACTATTATCGCAACTTAGCAGCACAAATTATCGAACGGTTAGCACAAGGTAAGCCACTAACAGATACACCAGATTTAACACCTGTGCTGACAGAAATTAATCAAGCCGGTCAACAAGTAAATCAATGGCTGTTTACCCAGTGTCAGCAAGCAATTAATCAAGGTAAGCGGGTTGCTGTCATTGGTGGGGATCATAGCGCACCGTTGGGTTACTTCCAAGCACTAGCTGCTCATTACCCCAATTTTGGTATTTTACACATTGATGCTCACGCAGATTTACGTAATGCTTATGAGGGTTTTGAGTTTTCCCATGCCTCAATTATTTTTAATGCGTTGAAACTACCGCAAATTACCAAATTTGTCCAAGTAGGTTTGCGTGATATTAGTCACGATGAAATTCAAACGATTGACCAATCTCATGGGCGACTAGTGGCTTATTATGACCCAGCAATTAAACAAAAGCTATACTCAGGAACAACTTGGGTAGAACTAAGCCGCGAAATTGTCAGTCATTTGCCAGAATACGTACATATTAGCTTTGATGTAGATGGACTAGACCCTAAGCTCTGCCCCAATACGGGTACTCCTGTCCCTGGTGGACTGGAATTAGAGCAAACTTTTTGTTTATTCCGCGAATTGGTAAATAGTGGCAGAAAAATTATTGGCTTTGATGTCTGCGAAGTCGGTGATGACGAGTGGGATGGCAATGTCGGAGCGCGAATTGTGTACAAACTAGCGAATTTAATGGATTTATCTCAAAAGTGAGGAGTCAGTCATTAGTCATTGGTCATTGGTCATTGGTCAATAGTCTTATACTCACTACTCCCTCACTCTCTTACTCAGCACGGGCTAAACGCCCCGCTTCCGCTAACAGCACTCCCTCACTCCCTCACTCCCTCACTCAGCACTCCCTCACTTATCCCATGTTCCTATAGTCTCACTTATCACTCCCACCACTCATGCAGATAATTGACTTCTGTGTAATCATGTAATATGAGAATTAACTCGGTGATAGTCTTTGTTTTTAACATTAACAAAACCTTTACTTTGGTCTTTATGGACTCTTCTCCGAAATTTAAATCTCTACACAGCCACAAATTTTGGAGATAAAGATGTCAATTTACGTGGGTAACCTCTCTTACGACGTTACACAAGAAGATATTAACAGTGTTTTTGCAGAATACGGCTCCGTTAAGAAGGTAGTATTACCTACTGACCGTGAAACAGGTCGTTTGCGCGGCTTTGCTTTTGTAGAGATGAGTTCAGAAGCGGAAGAAGCATCTGCTATTGATGGTCTTGATGGTGCTGAGTGGATGGGACGTGACCTCAAAGTTAATAAGGCGAAGCCTAAAGAAGACAGAGGTGGCTCATTCGGTGGGAACCGAGGAGGATACGGTGGTGGCGGCTCCCGCAACCGTTACTAAGGTTTGAAACGAAGAATTTATTGAAATTCGGAAGGTCAGACAACTGTCTGCCTTTTTTTTTCATTCAGTTAACTGGATTCTCTATTGTCATGATGTGAAAAATTCCATCAATTGAATAGGAGCAATAATGACCCAAATCAGAGTTGGTGAAAATGAAGGAATCGAATCGGCTTTGCGTCGATTTAAGCGAGAAGTTTCTAAGGCAGGTATTATGCCAGATATCAAAAAGCATCGTCATTTTGAAACACCCATAGAAAAGCGCAAGCGTAAGGAAGTTGCCAAACACAGACAAACTAAACGACGTTTCCGCTAAGAAATACTGCCGAAGAAAAAAAGCCCTCAAACTCTGTGAAGGCTTTTTTTCTAATTTGATTAAGAAATGTCACAGACAAAACCGCAAAATTAAGGCGATAGACTGCTGAAATCAAGGTTGGGTTGATGAACTTAGGTATCTACATTTTTTTTGCATAATTTAGTATGCGTTAAATCTAAATATCAGCAGTTGACTCAAACAAAATTATGCAAATCCATCTATATGCAGAACGCGGAGATATTGCCGGAGTTGCACAAGAAATTACTCAGGGTGTTGATATTGATTGTTTAGATGAATATTCTTATCCTGCTAAAACGCCACTCATGTATGCTGTGACTAGCATCTATGCAGATATTAATATGATGCGCTTCCTTGTGGAAAATGGAGCAAATGTTAATGCTGTTAACAACGAGTTACGCATTAATGTGCTGAGTTTAGCTGTGCAATCAGAGAATCAGAATGTAGATAAAATCAAATTTCTTCTGGATACTGGAGCAGATATTAACTATCGTACATCAGATGGAAATGATGTATTGATTGATGCGCTGTATGGTATTGATATCTTCCCTAAAAAAGACTTATTAGCAATTTTAAAGTTGCTCATTTCTCAAGGTGCTGCTGTCAACACCATCAATCATTATGGTGCATCTGCTTTGAAGATTGCTGGCGGTTTAGGAAGATTTGATGCTATGAAATTATTATTAGATTCGGGTTGTGAGTTGCCACAATTAGAGTGGACAGAATTAACACACACTATAGTTTTTGGGACTATAGAGGAACTGAAGATATTACTAAATACAGTAGCCGATAAAAATGTTTGCGATGCTTGGGGTAGAACTCCTTTGGTGATAAGTCTCCAGGTAGGAGATATAGAGAAAGCAAAATTACTCTTAGCTGCGGGTGCTAATTGCTATGAATGTGAGGATTGTCAAAAGACACCTTTGATGTATGCTATCGAAAACAATCATCTCGAAGTTTTTCAATGGCTCATTACTGAAGGATTTGATATTGAGGCGACTGATGAATATGATCATACTGCTTTAATGTTAGCGTCTGCTCGTGGTGCGACTGATTTTGTCCGTATTTTATTGGCAGTTGGTGCAGAACCAGATAGAGGTGATAATTGTCGTCGCACAGCTATTGCCAAGGCGAGTAACTTAGAAATTGTGCAAATGCTGGTGGATGCTGGTGAAGACTTAAGCGATATTAATCATGATATGTGGCGATCGCTCACAGGAGTGAGTTACAAACAATTTTATTTATCACAAATTACTCCCGAGCAATATTCGGTAGGCAAACATCGCTATTTTGGTAAAACTAATCCAGAAATTATGGAAATTGATTTCTGGAAAGCGATGATTTGTAGTCATGATTCTGCATACACAGCCAAATCTATCTTTGGCGATACTGAAAATGAAAACTGGAATCAACTGGTATGGTGTTATCAACGGTTTGCGAAAACAACTACACAGTTACCAGATGGGAGAGTCATCGATATTGGTGGTAGTCATGAAGATTACTATGACCCTGACTTTTGCATATATAACGATGTAGTAGTTTACCGAGGTGATGGCAATTTCCAAATTTGGGGATATCCCAGAGATATTTTTCCCCCAACTGATTTTCACTCAGCAACCCTAGTTGGAGAACACATCTATATTATTGGTAACTTGGGTTATGACAACGAGAGGATTTTTGGTGAAACACCTGTATATCGTTTACATTATGATACTGGCAAAATAGACAAAATTATTACTACGGGTGAAAAACCTGGATGGATCAGTCATCATCAGGCATTTTACCAAGAGCCAAACAAAATTTATCTGACTGGCGGTAAATTATGGGTAATGGATCATCAAAAGCCGGAATATCCAGATAATCACGTTGACTATATCTTAGATTTAACCAATTTCATCTGGAGTAGTATCAAAGTCTGAATGTAGCTAAATCCTGCTATGGCGTTTCTCGCTTTAGTGAAGTACATTTTGGATATTTTTTTATCTGTAAGTTCCTGAGCTTTGTGTCTCTGTCTTGAAAAGTTCAGATGCCTGCGGCAAGCCACAAAGCGTCTACGGAGGAAACCTCCGCTCCGACTTTTCGCTGTGTCTTGGTGGTAAAAAAGTAGTTTATTTAATCACAAAGTCACAAAGATACAGAGGAATTTGTCACTAGAAATTTAAGGTTGAGAGTACATCATAGACAAAACCCTTTTGTATCCATATTTTTATCAAATTATAAAATTATTTAATTGTTAGACATGATTTTGGTATAGTCCAGAGAATAAATACAGTTCTGTATAACTAAGTTGCAATAATTCGTAACTTTTTTGTTTCCCTAAAGATGCTAAAGATACTAATTTTCAGCATATTGGGGTATAGTTTACTGCGTTTTCTTGATAGCAACTTAGTGATTTTCACTACCGAAAATGAGGTGTATCATGAGTCAAATTAATGGGTTTGTGGGACGGCGTAATTTTTTGAAACTAGCTGGTGTTGGTGGCGTTGGTGTTGGTATTGGTGCTGTTGGTGGTGTACTGGGAACAGAAGAATCAGCTGTTGCTCAACAACCAACAATTCCTGAAGAAAAACCCCAACCCGTTAATCCACAAGCGGCTTTGAATAGATTGATTGAAGGAAATAAAAGATTTGTTGATGGTAAGCGCCTCAATCCTAACCAATCACGTTTGCGTTTGCAAGAAACAGCTGTAGCTCAATATCCCTTTGCAGCTATTTTAGGCTGTGCTGATTCGAGAGTACCTGCGGAAATCGTTTTTGATCAGGGATTAGGAGATTTGTTTGTTGTCCGGGTGGCGGGTAATGTGGCCAGTCAAACTGCTATCGGTAGCTTAGAATTTGCTACAGCTGTTTTAGGCGCACAATTAATTATAGTTGTAGGTCATGCTAGATGTGGTGCAGTTGTAGCGGCTGTTAAGGGTGATCCCCTCCCTGGAAGAATTGGTGTGTTTGTGGAAGAAATCAAACCAGCTGTAGAAAGGGTAAGAAATAAAACAGGGAGTTTAGAGGAAAATTCTATCATTGCCAATGTTCAGTATCAGGCAGAAAAGTTAGGTGAGAGTTCAACTATTTTAAGAGGTTTGGTCAAAGAAGGTAAACTGAAAATTGCTGGTGGCCGCTATGATTTGGCTAGTGGAAAAGTGACTTTGTTGACGTAATTTCCGTATTCTTGAGAAAGAGATTGATATGGTTGGAAAGACTTTGTTGTGACTCTCGTTAAATAACAATCAAAAATATAGGAATCCGATTTGATTTCTGTTGGCGTAGCCTGTGCTTACACAAAAAATCTAAGGATACGTAGTGGCGTGGCAAGCTTTAAATGTGGCGATAGATTTTTATTTTTGTAGGGTGCGTTAACGAACTAACGCACCGTCTTAATCTCATTGGCGGTGCGTTGCGCTACCCTGCGGGTTCTCCGAAGGAGTACGCAACAACGCACCCTACTATTGCACTATTTTAGCTGTGTCGCTCCACTACGTATCTGTTCAAAAATCAAGTAGTAATCCTATATTGATTTTAGTAATAAAATAACGTGAGTTCGATGCAGAGGATTTATACTTTATCCCCAGTATCTCTCATTGCAGGATACGGCAAATTATTTAGGGGTTTCATCCCTCAATATCTTGGGACAGGAAAAAAAGAGGATAAGTATATCGACTGTAGCATCTATAAAAATTATTACCCTGCACCCACTTGATATGAGTCTGTACCATTGATCTTTAACTGAAATCTATTGATCTATATAGCTATGGCATAATATCATCAAGTTTAAGCTCTAAATTAGGGAATAAATTAGAATTAATAGTGTCGCCCAGGCGATATTGTTGCTGTTGATATACCCGATTAACTAATTGACAGACTGTAAAAGTAGGTTGTTTAGGATTACCAATAAATTGCAACCCACCCAAACCGCGAAAATCTATAATCCAATATTCAGGTATTTCGAGAAAAGCATATTCTTCTACTTTTCTCGCATAATCGTCTTGCCAATTGGTACTGACAACCTCGGCAACTAGTTTAATCGTATTACCATTACAAATAATAGGTTCTTTTTGCCAAAGTGGCTCTTGGCTGAGTTTGATTTTATCTAAAACAATTACATCTGGACGTAATGCCGTCGCTTCTGCGGCAGGTGGTTTAATCAAACAAGTTTTGGGAATTAACAAGTTGAGCCTACGATTACATTCTGGATCAAAATTATTACGAAGAATTTCACTATAAATCCTACCAGCAATATTTCCTGAAACTTCTTCATGTGGACCAGTTGGTTCCATGTCACGTAATTCTCCATCAATAAGTTCGTAACGGGGATTATCTCCATAATCCGCGATAAATTGAGCGAAAGTAAGAACTTTGGGTGGGGTGTAGGTCATAGTTCATATTGTGGCAGGAGATGGTTTTATTTTAGCGAAGTGACTTTAACTCTGTTCCGTAGCTTTATTTCTCAGCGATTATTCATCCGCCAGTCGTACAGAATTCCCAAGCTGAATTCTGACAACTGACTCCTGAATTCTGTTTAATAATGATTTTTGATTAATAACTTTTCCCTTCGCCTGAACAGAGATAACATAGGTATTTAATGGAACATTGAAAATGGTGTGAGGAATTGGGCAATGAAGTATATACCTTATTCGCTTGGGGTTTTAGGGATTAGTTCTGCCTTAAGTTTAGCTATCAGCACTCAACCAGCCCAGGCGCAAGTAGCTTATGGTAGCTATGTAGGTATTGGTCCAACAGTGGGTTTGACTGATAGTATCCAAGTCGGGGGAGTTTTAGCTTTTCGCTACAAGCTTTTAGAAGCACCAATTTCTTTTCGCGCTCAA
Organism: Nostoc sp. TCL26-01; assembly: GCF_013393945.1. Classification (NCBI taxonomy): domain Bacteria; kingdom Bacillati; phylum Cyanobacteriota; class Cyanophyceae; order Nostocales; family Nostocaceae; genus Nostoc; species Nostoc sp. TCL26-01. The sequence continues at coordinate 2,305,110 of NZ_CP040297.1, read as the reverse complement.
GCTTTAATTGGACAGAATACTGCTGTTGTCCCTACAGTTTCCTATGATTTGCCTTTGAATTGGCAAACTGATGCTTACTTAGGTGCAGGCTTAGTTCTAGCTGGTGGGAGTGAGGCTTCTCCTGTAGGCGATAAGATTAGTTTTGCTCTACAACCAGGTATCGACTATGTTGTACCAAATAGTAATACTGTGCTGTTTGGTAATGCAATTATCGCTTTTGATGCTTATCGGAATGGTGGTGGTGCGGCTGTTGCTGTCCAAGGTGGTGTGGGTTTACGATTTTAAATTCTGGAAAAATCATCATTCGCGAGCCTAAAGCAGAGTCAACATTAGTGTTACAATCTACTGAATATTCGGTTCTGGTGGGGATCAGCCACTAGAGGTAAGGGGGAAAGTTCGGTGTAAATCCGGCGCTGTCCCGCAACTGTGAACCACAACTGGGTGAGTCAGGATGCCCGCCGGAGTTTATCTATCAATTCTCAACATCTGCGAGGTACAGGTGACGATTAATCAAGCTTCTGGTGTGATTGATCACACTCTTTTTGTCTGCAAAACTTGTGCTAGTGTCTGGCAAGATGGTCAGCGTGTGGGTGAAAGTGGTGGTCAAAAACTTTTGCAGAAAATCCAACAATTAGCACAAAATTGGGAGTTGCGAGATGAGTTTCCCATTCAAGAAGTTGAATGTATGAGTGCTTGCAACCGTTCTTGTGTTGTGGCTTTTGTAGGCAAGGGCAAGCTGACATATGTGTTTGGCGATTTAGCTGTAGATGACAATGCCTCTGCTATCCTAGAATGTGCTAGCAAATATTATGAAAAATCCGACGGTCTACTGCCTTGGGCAGAACGTCCTGAAGCTTTAAAAAAAGGCATCCTGGCAAGAATTCCGACTTTTCGTGTTCAAAAATAGACAAGGAAGGGGATAAGGGGACAAAGAGATACTATCACTACTCTATCTCCCCATCCCCCACTCCCCACTCCCCAATTTATGCGTGTTTTAATTCTGGGTGGAACTGGAGATGCAGCCGAACTCATGGCTAGAGTATCAAATATCACAGGTATTGAGGCGATCGCATCTTTAGCTGGTCGTACCCGTAAGCCTACTCTCCCATCTGGTAAAGTCAGAGTTGGGGGTTTTGGTGGTGTGTCTGGACTGGTTGAGTATTTACGTCAGTTGCAAGTTGATGTCTTAATTGATGCTACTCATCCTTTTGCTCAACAAATCTCTGAGAATGCAGCAAGGGCGGCTCAAGAAGCCAGTATACCGCGTCTGATGTTGATTCGTCGTCCTTGGGAACGAGTATCAGGCGATCGCTGGCTGGAAGTTGAGAGTAATATCGCTGCTGCCAGTGTTTTAGAAAATCAAGCCAAAAGAGTCTTCTTAACTGTTGGTAGACAAGAACTCTCAGCTTTTGCCTATCTCCAAAATATTTGGTTTCTGATGCGGATGATTGACCCCCCTGATGCGGATGCCTTAGTACCACCTGGGATGATATTGTGCGATCGCGGCCCCTTTGCCCTAGAGGACGAAAAGCAAATCTTAATTCAACACAACATCGATACTATTGTCAGCAAAAATAGCGGTGGTGATGCTACCTACCCTAAAATCATCGCCGCCAGAGAACTAGGTATACAAGTTGTCATGGTAAATCGTCCAGCCGTCCCCCCAGGCGAACAAGTTGCAGATGTTGATAGTGCTGTAAAATGGCTATTGGAAAAAATAGTCAATGGTCAATAGTCAATGGTCATTAGTCAATGGTCATTAGTCAATGGTCAATAGTCATTAGTCAATAGTCATTAGGCAACAGATTCTTTTCTACTCCCCCACTCCCTCACTCCCCAAATCAGTTACCAGTTATCAGTTATCAGTTACCAGTTAATAAACGTTCACTGTTCACTGTTTACTGTTCACTGTTTACACCCCTCACTCCCTCCCTCTAGAGAAACTACACAAAAGCTGGTAGCGTCAAACAGAGGACAATATTTTTTGTGGACGTGATAGTTTGAAAACTCGTTCTAATTACTGGCAACTGCTGCCCTATGTTAGACCCCAGTGGCAGAATATTACTAAAGGCCTTGTTGGCATTGTGGGATATGTGCTGGCGACTTTGACATTGATTAATTTTGCAGGTAAGTTAGCTAACCCCTTTGGACAAGGTAATGTAGGAGCGATCGCATCTTTAGCTGCCATTTTGGGTTTAGTGTTTCTTGTGCGGGGCTTTTTCCAGTCGGTGCAAGATATTTACATGGCTAAAGCTGCGTTGCGTGTGGCGTTTCATCTCCGCAAGCAGGTATACACTCATTTGCAAAGGTTGGATTTAAGCTATTTTGAAACAGCTAAGGCGGGTGATTTATCTTACCGTCTCACAGAAGATATTGATCGTATTGGTGAAGTTGTCAATAAATTGTTCCACGATTTTATTCCCTGTGTTTTGCAGTTGCTAGCCATCCCCATTTACATGATTTACTTGAATTGGCAACTGACTTTGGCTACGGTGGTTGTTGCACCCTTGATGGGGATTTTGATTGGTTGGTTTGGGGAACGATTACGTAAATATTCCCTGAGAAGTCAAAATCGGGTATCTGATTTATCAGCAATTCTCACGGAAGTTTTTAGCGGGATTCGTTTAATTAGGGCGTTTGCGGCAGAAAATTATGAGGTTGCTAGATTCAGCCATGAAGCTGAACGCAGTTTTCAGGCTAAATACTCAGCAGAACGTCTCAAGGCTGTGCAGATTCCCATTGTCGGATTTTTGGAAGCATTGAGTGCTTTATCTTTACTGATGGTGGGTGCGTGGCAAATTCAACAAAGTAATTTAACTGTAGGGGAATTTTTTAGTTACCTAGCCGCCGCCGGGTTATTGATTGATCCCATCGGTCATGTGACAAATAACTACAATGAATTTAAGCAAGGAGAAGCTTCTGTTGACCGGATTTTTGAGTTGATGGTGATGCAACCAACGGTGATAGAAAAGCCGAATGCGATTAGTTTGCTACCAGTTAAGGGACAAGTGGAATATCGCCAGGTGACATTTGCCTATCAACCAGGGAAACCCGTCTTAAAAGATATTAGTTTATTGGCGATGCCAGGAGAAGCGATCGCTTTTGTGGGTGCTTCTGGCGCAGGTAAGACCACTTTTGTCAATCTTTTACCCCGTTTTTATGATCCCTCCACCGGGCAAATCTTTATTGACGGTGTGGATATCCGAGATGTCACCTTGGAGAGTCTGCGGCGACAAATTGGCATCGTTCCCCAAGAAACTATCATGTTTTCTGGGACAATTGCCCAAAATATCGCTTTTGGACAAGACATATTTGATTTAGAAGCAGTCGCCACTGCTGCTAAAATTGCCAATGCCCATCAATTTATTACCCAACTCCCAGAAGGTTATCAAACATGGGTGGGTGAACGGGGTGTAAATTTATCTGGTGGACAAAGACAGAGAATTGCGATCGCTCGTGCTGTATTATTGAATCCGCAAATCTTGATTTTAGATGAGGCGACATCAGCCTTAGATTCTGAATCGGAAGCTTTGGTACAGGAAGCTTTAGAACGGTTGATGCAGAAACGGACGGTATTTATTATTGCTCACCGTTTGAGTACTGTGAGAAGATGCGATCGCATATTAGTTTTAGAAAAGGGTCAAATCGTTGAATCAGGCACTCATGAGGAACTGTTAGCATTGGAACATCGCTATGCCAGATTTTATACTCAACAGTTTTCTTAACTCATATCTTGCATCAGGCGACTGGAAGTCGCGGCTACACAGACAAAACCCGCCTACGCGAGTTAAAAGCTTGATTTTACTTTAGTCCGCGTAGGCGGTGAGACCAGTCCTGTAGGCGGGTTTCCCGCCGTAGGGAACTGGCGTTAGCGTAGCGGTAGCGAGCTTGCGAGCGTCAGGGACTTGGTTTGTATAGCCACGATTTCTAATCGCTAGGGCTAGATGTGAGTTAAGTAAAAAATCAGACATGAGATTTTTGCAACTACTCCTTTACATTATTTAATTGGTTCACTGTTGCATAAAATACCCAAAAGGGATTAATAAGAGGGGATAAATTTGTTGCTTTCACTAAAACTATGCAGTATCCACTAGAACTTACCTTTAAATTTTGGGCATTAGCACCGCAAATATCTGTTGTTGATTCTCAAGACAATTTGGTTTTTTACGTTAAACAGAAATTATTTAAGCTAAAAGAAGCAATTACGATTTTTGCCGATAGCGATCAGACTCGTCCCCAATACTACATCAAGGCTGACCGGATCATTGATTTTTCCGCCCGTTATGAGTTCACTGATACCAACGGTACTAATATCGGTGCAGTCAAACGACGTGGTTTAAAATCTATTTGGCGCGCTCGCTATGATATTTTTGATGGCGATAGTACTACTCTAAGTATTCAAGAACAAAATCCTTGGGTAAAGATTGCCGATGCCTTGTTTGCAGAAATCCCCGTTGTTGGTTGGTTTACTGGGTATGTGTTCAATCCGGTTTATGAGGTGAGCCGGGCTGATGGTACAGTGGTGATGCGGTTAGAAAAAATTCCTACTTTCCTCTCTAGAAAGTTTACCATTAAACCAATTGATCAAATCAGCGATCGCGAAGAACAGCAAGTTTTACTCAGCTTAATTATGATGCTGCTATTAGAACGAAATCGAGGATAGTCAAGATAATTCGTAATTCGTAATTCGTAATTAAAGAGGGATAAAGCTAACACCAAATCAAAGATTTGGTGGACTAACCTTTGAGTTCTCGAAGTGTAAAATTAGTGGGGTCTTGTACCCACCACTGATTGTAACTACGAATTACGAATTACGAATTCTTTATTGCGTTCCTAGCCAATTAATTTTTGCCAACTCATTGGCCCAATAATCCCATCAGCTAGTAAGCCATTCTGCCTTTGAAATCTCTTAATTGCTGCTTCTGTTTGTGCGCCATAAATGCCATCAACATCAACGCCTACACGATATTGCAAGTATCTGACAACTGGGCCACCCGCGTGATTTGGTCTGATGATTCTTTTTGCTAAAATCAAATTCAGAGCATTCCATGTTGCTTCACTGACAATTCCTGTTTGTTCCAATCCCACAATACCTTGAAATTTTTCAATCACAAATTTTGTTTCGGCGTTGAGTTGGCTATTTTCTACTAGAGACTTGCCATTTCTATCAGTAATTTTCAGCCGATTTAATGATTTTTGTAATCGCAAAACACTTGTATCGACATTTTGTTCTTCATCTGGTACAGAAGGTACAGGAGTAGTTGGTATTTTACCTGTTAATCCTTTGACAATTGCGTTGGCAGTTGCTTCTGGATTAAACAAGTTCATATCTTTTTGAGAATCGATGAAGCAACATTCTACTAGGATTGCCGGCATATTGGTATTCCGGAGGACAAATAAGTGAGAACCACTTTTAACCCCACGATTGAAATATCCTAGTTTGATCACTTCCTCTAATACAGGTTGAGCAATTTTTCGGCTGGTATCACTGCCTGCGAAGACTTCTGTACCGTTAGCTTGTCCATTAAAAGCGTTGAAATGGATGGACACAAAAACTTCTACTTTGCTAGCATTGGCTTTATTGCATCTTTGGGAAAGTGAATCTTTGACTGAATCAGCCCGATCTGGTTTACATGATATTACTTCATGACCTAAAGCTTTTAGTTTAGATATTACTCTATTGCCTACATCTAAAGTTAGATTGTCCTCAAATTTTATGCCTCTAGCGCCTGTATCTGGTGGGCAATTGTGACCAATATCGATGCCATATCTCATAATATTTAGCCTCAAATGATGTTCTCAATAATTCAACATGATTGCTATTGCTGATCTTCAGTTCATTTAATTGCTATTACAGAAAAACCTGAGTCACATACTACTATATACAAATCTTTGATGACATAATTTCTTATTTTAACAAAAAGCGATCGCTTACTTTTGCAGGTAAGCGATCGCATCTCAATCTAGAAATTCTTGAATTAAAATAAAATTCTGTTGAATCTGTACATTTGTGTGCTTAGTAAAAATGATTTACTAATACACAGATGGCATTCTGATTGTTGGTAAAAGCCTACATCTATCTAGAGGATACCCCAGAAATGAAGAAAGCCTTGACCAGAAAAGAATTCAATCAAAATGATAGATAGAAAGCCCAGCATGGCGAAACGACCATTCCAATTTTCACTTTGAGGAGTAAACCCAAAACGTACAGAGTTGGGGCTATCTGCAACGTTGGGTGGAGAATTCTTGAAACCTGACATGAGTAAAACTCCTTAGTTCAAGTAATGTAACAGTTATCACTGCCTGTAAAGTAATGTAACAGATTTTCAAGAAAGCGCAACATTTGCTGAATACAAAACTAAAAAAAGTAATTTGCTAGAAAAACCGGCACAAATCTGCAAACTGTGAGAATATAAAGAAAAGCTTAAGAGGAAAAGACTCATGGTAACTGCCAAGGTGATGCAACAACTCTGGGCTATAATTGAGTCTACGCAAGTTAGTACCTTGCTTCAGTTTGACGATACAGCTTTAGTGAGATTGCTCTTCCAGCAGTTAAAGGTAAAGCAAGGACTAGATCATACTTGTGAAGACAGCAATCTCAATAGTTACATTGAATCCAAGTTACCACTAATTCGTGATACGGCTGAAAGCAGACTATCCATTGAAAAAGATAATCATTAACAGAGAAAAACCCAATAATTACCGACATTAAGCATATTTAAGCGAGTTAAACCAAACTAATATGACGAATCACTGGCTAGAAATTGCCCTAGTAGCCTATCTGATTGGAGCTGCAATTGAAGGGGTAAGTACAGCCAGTCAGCTATTTCATTCCATGCCAGAACTAACGAAAGATTCCCAAAAGCCATCAACAGATCCCACAAATCCACCAAGCTTTAGTTGGCGAGTCGTCGCGGTTATTTTATCAGTTAGCCTTTGTGGGGCTTGTTTTTGGCCTTGTCGCTTACTCCACCGTTCTTTGAAGTGAATTAAGGTGAGAGGACAGAGGCTAGCTGCTTTTTGGGTGAGGCTACACTGGACTGACAATTTTGTATTAATACATCATAATTTTTCTCACCTTCATCATTGACATTGTGTTACCTTGGCATTAATGGCAACATCAAATATTGAATAATTGAGAGGAAATCATTATCGCCGTCCAAAAACAACTAATTAACTCCCAAATCAAGTCAAATCAAGTCTTCTTGATTGACCATGAGAATAATAATCGTGGTTTGATTGATACTTACGAAGCTCTACAGATAGCTGAAAGTGTAGAACTTGACTTAGTTGTTGTCTCCCAAGACAAAGATATTCCAGTAGCCAAGATTCTCAACTATGGTAAGCTGCAATATCAAAAGAAAAAGCGTCAGGGACATAGTGCTAGACCGACAGTCAAAGAAGTTCGGTTTCGGCCAAATGTGGGGGCATCCGATTATAATTTACGTATCCAGCAAGCAATTCAATGGTTGAGTAAAGGCGATTCCGTAAAATTTGCTGTTCGTCTACGGGGTAGAGAAAATCAGTACCGTGACAGCGCTGGAGAATTACTAGATCGTGTTGTCAATGATCTCAGTCAAGTAGGTAAAGTCCAGTCTCTAGATAAACGCGCGCTAATTGTTCAAGTTATGCCCGCTTAAAAGTTTGCCATACCTTTATTACACCGACTAATCCCGCTTCCACGTTTTATATACATGAAGTGACGTAAAGTAGAGACGTAGTAGAGACGTAGCACTGCTACGTCTCTACTGTGGTATGATGGCGATCGCATCGCATTATTTTTGCTCGCCCAGAATAGCAACACACCATGCAAAACCGCGTTTTAAGGGTGTTAATCCAAATTTAACTATCAATCGAATTGGGCGAATCACATAGTAAAGTCCAGACAGCCAGGATGGTAGTGGTAAAACTACGTAATCTTTATCTTTTGGTGTCATGGCAAATTGTAAAATAAATATACACAACAAAATTTTATGTTTGAGGCTTTCCATAATTCGGAAATGAAAAGCTAAACGCCAAGACCAAAAAGACCTTTCAATCACATCTACAGGTTGGTCAATTTCACTAAAAAGTCGTTGTTTAACCTCGGCAACCAATACCTCAATCATCGGATGATTGCGAATCTTTTGCTGAATTTCTGCTGGCAGATTAATGTTTTGCAGATTTTGCGCTAGACATAATCCCAGTAACAGCATTCTCTCACAACTGTGTTTTTGGGCTTGTTCCCACAGTTGTGTCCATTGAATTTCTGGATGAACTGAGATTAATTCAGCTATGTCGCAAATCCAAGATAGCTTTTCCCACAAATCTTTACAACCATGTATGCAGAGGTACAAAACTAAATCTTCTAGTGAGAAATGGGGGATGGCGTTTCCACCGAAAGATACAGGTTGTTGACGTTCCCACAAATCATCAAAATCTGGTTTGTAAGGGAAGTAAGTTGGGGTTAATTCCCAGTGTAGGTCTATTGCTACCCTACCATCTTCACTGATAAGACTATATTCGCAAAATACTTGTTGTAATTCTTGTCTTGTTTCAGTTAAGTAATGTTCTGGTTGATATTGCTGTGATTTAAGTAGTTCTATGACTTTGGGGATGTCAGATTTTTTGACTAGAATGTCTAAATCTCCAAATTTTCTGAGAACAATATCACCATAAGCTGCTATTGCTAAAACTGGCCCTTTGAATGGTATGGCACGTATATTGTTAGCTTCTAGAAACTTCAGGATATTGATCAGTTTGTGAGCGAGAAATAGATTATTCAGCGTCAGTTTTTGACACTCACCATGTAAATAAGTAAAGACATTTGGCGGTACTTGTTCTGGACAAGTATTTTTTAAATTATTGTAAAGAAGTGGTTTTATCCTATGATGGGTTGCCATTTTGATGACATAAACCCAGTTTATTTCTTGCTGTAATAGAGCTTTAATTCTTAATTCTTTTTCTGGTTGAAGATGATTTCTAGCACAGCATAGGAGTAGTTCTATTTCTTTATCTAGATATACAAGCTGTGTTGGCGTAGATATTGGCGATAGTGTGATCATTTTTGGTAAAAATTACTGGCTGATTTGTCACTATAGGTAAAACACACTTAAGGACTCTTTTGATATATAGCTATTCTCAGTTAAGTGAGGTATGGAATTTTTTTTAAACGCAGAGGGACGTGGAGGAAAGCGCTGAGGGACGCTGAGGTTTTTTCAGTTTTGTTAGCGGTGTACTCATCACCTCATCAGATTAAAAAATGCTATGGCTATCATGTCATCTATGCTTTTTTGGCACATTTAATTATTTCATCATTAAATAACCTGTTATGTAAAAATTCGGTAAAAATTTTGTCGGGCAAATACTTAATCAAGACTATTGATAAATTAGTGATAAAAGATACATGAGCAGTTAAAGATGGCGTTGCAATAGACCAATGATTACTTCAGGGAGTTCTAAATGAGGTAAGATGCCTGTCTGAGCGATCGCATAAAATTCGCTGATGGCACTGGGATTTAAGCTGGCTAAACGCCTGCCTAATTTAAGATTGGTAAATTGTGCCTTTTCCCCCCAAAAGAAAACTGTAGGTGTCTTGAGTTGCTGAACATACAAACTCAAGTCAAAGTAAAGATCACCTTTAAGGAATGACAAAGCGGCAAATTTGGCATTGGGTTGTTGTGCGGAGGCTAAATAAGCCTGCACCATCTCTGGAGAAACACGCTGGGGACGGGCAAAGAGGAAACTTTGGAGAAAATTCTTTACCGCAACTTCATTTTCTGCCCCCAGGTGATAAATTATATCGTCTAACACTGGTGTATTGATCACGGATAGTGGTAGTCTACGTCCTGCACCTTGACCGAAATCATCAAATCCAGAAGGACAGACTAAGAATAGTGATTGGAATAAATTTGGTTGGCTAATAGCTAGACGGATAGCGAAAGCAGCCGTCAAAGAAGAAGCGATAACGGGGATAGGTTGAGTACAAGTTTGGCTGATAAATTCGGCGATCGCTGTGAGATAATCTTTAATCTGGTAGTCCCGAATGGGATGGGCCGACTCTCCCCAGCCGATTAAATCAGGGGCAAGAATACGGTGGCTAGGTGCAAAAGCTGGATAAACTTTTGACCATTCATAAGCAGAAGCACCACCACCAAAATTGTGTAAAAACAATAATGGGGGTAAATCTGGCGAGTCGTCATGCAACCAGGGTGCAGCCGTTTGGGTGTAATAAACCATTGCCCCCAGGGATGTGTAGATGACTTTATGCCCAAAGCCAGGAGGTTGAAACTGAAGCATAAAAATGTATCTTTCCTTATTTCCCATCTCCGGTAATTTGCACCAGTTGATCGAGGCGATCGCCACTTATGTGATATGCTCCTCCAAAGCCGATGACAAAACGACCTTGACTAGGAGTGAGGCAAAAAATCCGAAAGTCAGCCAAACCCCGCAACACTTCGATAATTTGACCAAAACGTGCTTGAAATTGCTCAACAACTTGCTGCCAAATTTCTGACTCACGCTCAATCAAACTAGCTGTACAATCAAAATTCAACCGCCGACGAGCAAAAATTTGATTTGTCTTCCCCTCATCTTCAATAAATAAAACACTTACCAGAGGATTAGCTTGAATATTTTGTGTATGCGTTGAAAGACCACTAACATAAATATATATATTTTTAGCCTCATCCATTACAAAGGGAGCATAACTACCATTAGGGATTCCCTGTTCGCTAATTGTACTAATAATTACACTCTCAAACTCTTGGATAAAACCTGCATACTCAGCTTGAGCTTTTTCTATTTGACTCATAAGAAAATATCTGTTTCACCAGTTACTAGGCTACCACCTTGGATTTTACTTCTCCCACATCGTCTTTTGTTACCCTTTCACTCAACTTCTGCGCCAATGGAAGCAGCCACTTTTTCTTTTATTGAAAAATAAAAACTGGGATGCACTCTGCGTCAATTCCCGTGCTGCCTCATATGGCTTTCAAATAACCACAACTGACTCCCATCCGAAATTAAAGCCAAAATTAGATATTATCCCGTACCCAATTTCTCAAAGCTTGAATTGCTTGGGTTCTACCAGAAACTTGACTCTGTTGGACGTATTGATTTATTAGCTCAATTATCGGAATATCTGGAAAAGTAGGACTAAAATTTGACTCTACATACTTTCCAGCTTGCAAAACATTAATTTGTAACCCTTGTTTTCCGTATCGCCAAAGTTCTGGTACTCCCAAAATTTGGTAATTTTCCAATTGCGTACGAGAAGTTAAATCAATTTCTATAGCTAAATCTGGGGGTGGGTTGATACTCATATCGAGGCGATTTTTACCGATAACTGCCGCTTGATTTTGAATGTAAAAACAAGCATCCGGTTCGACGGCTTGAGTCATACCTTCATTTTTCAAAGTTGTCGAACCCAAAGACTCAAATGCAATTTGTCTTGCCTCCAATAAAATTTTTACCATGTCGCCAATAATTTCTTTGGCTTTTTCATGTTCGGGTAAGGGAACCATAATTTCTAAAAAACCATGACTATAGGAAATTTTGGCAGCGCGATGCTCTCCTAATTCTGCCAAAATATTCTCAAATTGCTGCCAGCTAACGTCCTCAAGTAACAGTTGCTGTCCCGGTTGAATCCTCAATTGTCTTAACTCTAAAAGCATAAAGATTCATCCAAATTTTTTACTACAATATCCTTCGGTAAACTTTATAATCTTTTGCTGCAAATTATCAATTTCTAGCTGTTTGTCTACACCTATATTTTCACGAATAACTTCTCATAATGCACAAATTGTAGGCTTTCCAGGGGCAATTTCTCCAGATAATACCAGATAATATCAGTTCGTTTACCATTTGACAGCGATCGCGTGCATTAGCAAAGTCTGGTAAATTCTGTACAATGCGGGTAAGGCGTTGGCAGTCAGGTGTGGAAGCTGTACGGTATTCCCTACTCTCTACTCCCTATCGTTATTATGTAACAAGATAATTAAGAAGAGGACGCAATTAAGTATCTATTGCCTCTGTCAACCAATGAATTTAATTTTGTGCAACTACTTATGGCTGATCAAAATCGTTCTCAATGGGACTTGGGCAGATTTATTCAAACTTTGACATACTTCGAGGTCTTTCCTTGTTTGAATTGGATACAACAATTAATCCAAGGTCGTTCTCAGGATAGTCAATTGCCGACTGATAGAGATAAAAACATGGGTGTAATACTAGTAGCTGGTGCAACAGGTGGCGTGGGGAGAAGAGTAGTCAAACGATTATTAGCAAGAGGAGAAAAAGTCCGCGCCCTTGTCCGAGATATTGAGCAAGCACGTACAATTCTTGGTCATGATGTAGACTTAGTAGTAGCAGATATTACTAAACCCGAAACCTTAACACCTGTAGTTTTCAGCAACATCCAAGCTGTTATTTGTTGTACAGCAGTTCGTGTGCAACCAGTAGCAGGAGACACCCCAGATAGAGCCAAATATTATCAAGGTGTGAAATTTTACCAACCAGAAATTGTTGGTGATACTCCGGAAAATGTGGAATATCAAGGGGTAAAAAATTTAGTTCAAGCCGCAGCCGCATATTTAACCCCAACTAATGAAAAACTCATATTTGACTTTACACATCCATCAACAGAATTAAAAAATATCTGGGGGGCGCTAGATGATGTGGTGATGGGTGGTGTCAGTACTAGCAATATGCAATTAGGAGAAAATACCGCTTTGTTTGCTGGTAACGTCTCCACTGCTAATTCTGGAGGATTTGCTTCTGTCAGAACCAAAAACTTTGAACCACCTTTTAATTTATCTGGTTATGAAGGTGTGAAATTGCGCGTCAAAGGCGATGGCAAACGTTATAAACTTTTTCTCCGCACAGATACAAAATGGGATGGTCTGGGATATAGCTATTCTTTTGACACTATAGCTAATACTTGGATCAATGTTCCCATTCCTTTTAATGAATTAGTTCCTGTCTTTCGTGCCAAAACTGTCAAAGACGCACCACCAATTGATAGTAGTCGAGTTAATTCTTGGCAGTTGATGTTGAGCAAATTTGAATATGATGGGGCGTTAAATCCTCAGTTTTCTGCCGGCAGTTTTGCGTTAGAATTGGCATCAATTAAGGCTTATGGTACAGCAAGTAAACCAAAATTTGTACTTGTTAGTTCCGCCGGAGTGACTCGTCCAGGAAGACCAGGAATTAATTTAGATGAAGAACCCCCAGCCGTGAGGTTGAATGAGCAATTGGGGGGAATTTTAACCTGGAAATTAAAGGGAGAAGATAGTTTAAGAGCAAGTGGTATTCCTTATACGATTATTCGTCCTTGTGCCTTAACTGAAGAAGTAGGTGGTAAGTCATATATTTTTGAGCAAGGAGATAATATTAAAGGCAAAATCAGCCGTGAGGATGTAGCCGAACTCTGTGTACAAGCGTTACAACAATCAAAGGCAACAAATGTCACGTTTGAAGTGAAGGAAGGAGTTGATGTTGCTCAATTCATTGATTGGCAACAGCTATTTTCTGAGTTAAAACCTGATTAATTGAAGAAGAATTCAGGAGTCAGAATCAAGACGTTAAACCCAGTTAGTAATTCAAACGCTTGATTCTCGCTCTAAGCGTTCGCATAGCATTCGGGTTAGCGTCTCTAAAAGAGAAGGCTTTACGCTGCGCTATCTGCCAGTTACACAGAATTCAATTCTGACTCCTGAATCCTGAATTCTATTTTATATCTCTATTCCCAAGGAGTAGATAAGATGTTACGGAGATTATTATTTGCTGGGATCTTATTCATGATTATTTGGTTGGGCTTGCTATCAAACCCGGCTGCATCACAACAGATTGAATCTCGCCTCAACAATTTGCAGGCTGATTTTAATCGTGTGCAATCACGATTAAGTCAAATCGAATCGCAACTGAATCAAAATCGTCCACCTTCTTCTGCACGCACAACAATTACAGTGCCATCTGGTTCTAGAAGAAACTTATCTCAACAAGATAGAGAGCGAATGTTTGATCGTCTTGCTACTCTGGTAGTGGAATTAAAGCAACAAGTGAATAAATTAGAGGAGCGAGTGTCTAAAATAGAATCTCGGTAAGGGGTTGTGGAAAAAGTTAAAAAATATACTCATAATCCCTCTCTCAGCCTATCTCCTCGTCGGTAAGAGGCTGGGAAAACTTAGTTTTTTCGGGCAAAATGAGGAATATCTCTGCTTCTGTTTGCGTCAGAGAAGGATTGGGGAGAGTTTTAGGTTGATTTAAACTATACCAATTGCGACAATTCACTGTTAAACTCTGCTTACCTCTTTTGTTTCTCTGGGCTTTGGTGTGACAAAAATCCTAAATTCTTCGTGCTAACCTATTGCGAAATTTTAATTAATTGATACACTTGTTCTTCATTGACTTGAGTTAACCAGCACTGCATGGTGCATATTAAGCGCGTAGAACTTACCAATTTCAAATCCTTCGGCGGTACTACCTCAGTCCCTTTACTGCCGGGTTTTACTGTCGTCTCTGGGCCGAATGGTTCGGGTAAGTCTAATATATTGGATGCGCTGCTGTTTTGTTTGGGACTTGCCAGTTCTAAAGGGATGCGTGCCGATCGCTTACCCGATTTGGTGAATAATAATCAAACGGCTAAAAGTCGGGCGGCGGTGGAAGCTAGTGTGACGGTGACGTTTGATTTGTCGGATTTGATAGATGCTAATGATCAAATGTCGGTGGTGGAAAATGATGAAGAATTATTACAAGAATCTCCTGAACAACCGTTAAATGGTAATGGTCATCGGATGACTGATTGGAGTGTCACCAGAAAGCTGCGGGTAACTTATCAGGGGACTTATACATCGAATTACTATATCAATGGGATTTCTGCAACGCTGACGGAGTTGCATGAGGAATTACAAAGGCTGCGGATTTATCCTGAAGGTTATAACGTAGTATTGCAAGGGGACGTGACTAGCATTATCTCGATGAATGCCAAGGAACGCCGGGAAATTATTGATGAGTTGGCTGGGGTAGCCGCATTTGATCGAAAAATTGTCCAAGCTAAGGGAACTTTGGAAGAAGTCAAGGATAAGGAAGATAGTTGTAAGATTATTGAGTCTGAATTAACTTTACAACGCGATCGCCTATCGCAAGACCGAGCCAAGGCGGAGAAATATCAAAAGTTACGGACGGAGTTTTTACATAAACAATCTTGGGAAGCAGTTTTATCTTGGCGTTCCCTGCAAGCACAGCAAGAGAAGTTAGTAGGGGAAATTCAAAGTGGCGATCGCCATTATGGCGACCTGACTACTCAACTGGCAAGCCTGAATACAGAAATCGCTCAAAAGACGGCTGAGTTAGCCCAACTCAATGCCCATGTCAAAGCGATGGGGGAGGAGGAACTACTGGCGGTACAATCTACTCTAGCTACCCAAGAAGCAGAACGGAAACAACTCCAGCGTCAGCAAACGGAATTAGAGACGAGTTCTCAAGAAACTGCCAGACGGTTAGCGCAAACACAGCAAGATATTCACCAACATCAGCAAGGTTTGGGTGAAATTGCTCAAGCACAGGATTTAGAACGACAATCTATTATCTATTGTCAGCAACAACGGGATGAAGCACAACAAGCTTTGGCAAAGTCCCGCGAAGCCGCAGCCGAAATTGCTTCCGCCTCGGAAGCTTGGGTACAGCAGCAAACAGCTTTAAATCGGCAAATTGAGACTTTGTTGCAAACCTTGGAACCGCAACGCACAGAACAAGCGCAACTGAGGGAACGGAACAACCAGTTAGAACAATTGATTCAAGAACAAACTCAGTTAATTGCCACTATAGAACCCCAATTGGCAGAAAAACAAGCTGAGTGTGAACGAGTAGAAGCAGAATTTAATCTCTCTAGCGAACCCATCCAAGATTTAGCTCAAAATCTCGCCGCTACAGAACAGGAATTACAAATTCAACAAGATACTCAAAAGCGACTGTTGCAAGAACAACGGGATAAACAACGACAGCTAGATAGACTAGAAGCACAAGCCCAAGCACAACAAGAAGTCCAAGGAACCCAAGCTAGTAAAGTGATTATTCAATCGGGAATGCCTGGGGTGTGTGGTTTGGTGGTACATTTAGGACGAGTAGAACCCCGCTTTCAATTGGCGTTAGAAATTGCGGCTGGGGCGCGGTTGGGACATATTGTAGTGGAGGATGATGGTATCGCCGCCGCCGGTATTGAACTACTTAAACAAAAGCGGGCGGGGAGGGCGACATTTTTACCATTAAATAAGATTCAGTCGCATAAAATTACCCAAGATGCGACGCTGCGGTTAGCAAATGGTTTTGTTAATTATGCGGTGAATTTGGTAGACTGCGATCGCCGTTATAAAGATATCTTCAATTACGTTTTTGGTAATACCGTCGTCTTCGCCAGTTTAGAAACAGCGCGGAAAAATCTCGGCTTATATCGCATCGTTACCTTAGACGGGGAATTGTTAGAAACCAGTGGGGCTATGACTGGTGGTAGCAGTAATCAACGTTCCTCATTACGATTTGGCAATACAGAAGCAGCAGAATCAGACGAAGCAATTGGTTTAAAACAACGTTTAACCGATATAGATCGAATTTTAAACCGTTGTGGCGATGCGATCGCCTCTTTATCCACAAAAACCAAACAACTATCTCAACAACTTACCGAAACACGTCAAGCACGACGGGAACAGCAGTTGCAATTAGAACAGTTGCATAAGGATATTAAAAGTTTAACCGGGCAATTAGACGGGACGCGATCGCAACTCACCCAAAACACCGAAAAATTCACCACATCTCAATCTCGTCTACAAATATTAGACCAAGAATTACCAGGACAAGAAAGTCAATTACAACAGTTACGCCACACCTTAGCTGAGTTGGAAGCCTCCCAAACCCCTAGTGAATGGCAACAAATCCAAGCAACAA
The DNA here is from genome assembly GCF_013393945.1 of Nostoc sp. TCL26-01. Lineage (NCBI taxonomy): Bacteria > Bacillati > Cyanobacteriota > Cyanophyceae > Nostocales > Nostocaceae > Nostoc > Nostoc sp. TCL26-01. The sequence continues at coordinate 2,288,190 of NZ_CP040297.1, read as the reverse complement.
TTAAAACCCAAGAACAACAATTACAACAACGGGAAACCGCCTTTAGAGAAGCCGAACAAAGATTACAAAATCTGGAAAATCAACAGCAACGTTTACAAGAACGCATCCAAGAAGCCGAACAACGCATCAACCAATATCACCAAGAACAACAAACCCAACAACATCAACTCGCCTCACTCACCACTCAGCACTCAGCACTCAGCACGCAAATCACCCAAACCCGCACCAAATTAGGCGAATTGGAACAACATCTGGGTGAAGAGAAACAAAAACGCGACACAATTGAACAAGAAGTGCGATCGCATCTCCTCCGTCAGCAACAATTAGAATGGGAAATCCAGAAGTTAGAAGAAACCCAACTCAAGCGCCGGGAAGATTTAACCGCCTTACAAAATCAACTGCGAGAATTAGCGACAGAATTACCTAACCCTTTACCAGAAGTCCCCGACAAAGTAGACTTAGAAGAATTGCAAAAAGAATTGCGATCGCTCACCAAGCGTTTACAGGCAATGGAACCTGTGAATATGCTGGCCTTGGAAGAGTACGAACGCACGCAAAAGCGTCTAGAAGAACTCTCACAAAAATTACAGACACTAGAAGCAGAACGCACAGAATTACTGCTACGCATCGAAAACTTCACCACCTTACGCCAAAAAGCCTTCAAGGAAGCATTCGACGCTGTCAATGAAAACTTCCAGTCAATTTTTGCCACCCTCTCTGACGGTGACGGCTACCTCCAACTCGACAACCCAGAAGATCCTTTTATCAGTGGCTTAAACCTAGTCGCCCATCCCAAAGGCAAACCAGTCCAAAGACTCGCTTCCATGTCTGGAGGCGAAAAATCCCTCACCGCCTTAAGCTTTATTTTTGCCCTACAACGCTATCGCCCATCACCATTTTACGCCTTTGATGAAGTAGATATGTTTCTTGATGGGGCAAACGTCGAAAGATTATCCAGAATGATTAAACAACAGGCACAGCTAGCCCAGTTCATAGTTGTGAGTTTGCGCCGTCCGATGATAGAATCAGCCGAACGCACAATTGGCGTTACTCAGGCGCGGGGAGCTTATACTCAAGTTTTGGGAATTAAGTTACAATCCACGAATACATCTGCTTGAGTTTTTGTTAATAATAGTGTATAGATAAACCGGATTCGAGATCAGGACTCCGTATAGAATGACCTCTGAGCAAATAATTAGACGTTCCGACATATTAAACACCCAAGTGATTACCCGCGACAACGGTAAGCGGTTAGGCATTGTCAGTCAAATTTGGGTGGATATCGATCAAAGAGAGGTTGTGGCTCTTGGTTTACGAGACAGCCTGATCTCTATCTCTGGCCTACCACGTTATATGTACCTCAACAGTATCAACCAATTTGGTGATGTTATCCTGGTTGATAACGAAGATGCCATAGAAGATATTGAGGTAGAAGCCCTCAGTAACCTGATTAACTGGGAAGTAATTACAGAAACAGGTGAAGTTCTAGGTAGAGTCCGGGGCTTTAGATTTGCAGCCGAAACAGGTAAACTGACTTCCATTATCATTGCTTCCTTGGGAGTCCCGCAAATTCCCGACCAGTTTTTAAGCACCTACGAAATATCCATAGAAGAAGTAGTCAGCACTGGCCCCAATCGCTTAATCGTGTTTGAAGGAGCCGAAGAACGAGTAAATCAGTTAACAGTCGGTTTACTAGAACGCCTGGGTATTGGTAAAGCCCCCTGGGAAAGAGATGCAGAAGAAGAATACGGCTATTCTGCCCCCCGCGCTGTTTCCCCAGCCAATCAACTTCCCAGTGGCGTACCCCTACAGCCACCCAAGCCCAAAGTCCGCACCCCCGAACCCGTGGCTGAGGAAGAATGGCATGAAGATTATATCGAAGAAGAAAGACCACAACGCCAAGTCATGAAGGCGCGCCAGTACGAATCGATTCAATACGAAGAAGACGAAGAAGACAACTGGAGTGAAGCCACAGACAAGGACAGATATCAACAGCCTCCATCCCAACCCTACACTAAACCTTACAGCAACGACTACGATGACTATGACGATGTCGAAGGTGATGCTTGGGAAGATGCACCACCACAGCCAGTAAATATTCCCAAGAAAGTGAAAGAAAGACAACCAGAATATGAAGAGGAAGGCGGATATTAACGCTTAATTCCGAAAAAATGACATAAATGTAGAATGTAGATTTTTATGGGGGTTTAGCAATGCTAAACCCCTATTAGTATTAGTAGGTTGGGTGGAGGCTTTGCGTAACCCAACATGATCTGAGGAACCCAATGTATATCCTAGTGTTAGAGGACGTTGGAAAAGTCTGTTTGTTTGTCATGTTGAATGCAGCGTAGCGGAATGAAACATCTCGGTATGTGCCACAAAACCTAGATTCTTCCTGACGCTCCGCTCCAGTCAGAATGACATTTTTATACCTACTGAAACTTTTCCAACACCCTCTTAGGTCACGCTACCACTACACTCAACCGAGAATTTTTGAGCAACCGTCGAACTCAAGCTATTTTAATTATCTCCGTGTCTCTGTGCCGTTGTGGTTGATTAAAGAATAACTGACAAATAATTTAATAAATTTTCAAGAATTCAGATAAATTCCAGTACTGACCTAGCAACAGGCGGATTAACAATACTTTTATCCGTAGTTGACGAAAATTAAGTGGATTTTTCTAACTAATTTTAAGCGTACTAAGTATTTCTTGGTAAGCAAAGTTGTGATATTTTGGATTTACTTATAAACTCACAGATATTTTGTATACGTATGTAAAGATCGCCAACCAACTAGATATCAGATTCAAACAGTTTGAATAACTAAACAAAAAATAGGTGAAAGATAAACAAAGATTTAGCCTTGGTTAAGAACTAATAAAGTTTTATGCAAATCAAAATTTAAGAAAAATTGCGTTTTTGTCTGCCGACAGTAGATAAACTATTTAACTGAAGTAAAAATGACATATATTAAGAGCGATTTTCAAGAATTTATCTGCCAACTGGAAGGATTCGACCAACTCCCCAGTACAGAAATTAGCAATTTACTAGAGCAGATACAGGCATTTCGCTATCGCATTGGACAAAAAATCATTGGCAAAGAAAGAGTCCCCGACAAAGTCACTATTATTTTTGAAGGACAGGTGCGATTGTTGGGATTCGACCCACAAACGCAAATGCCCAAAACCTTGACCTTGCTGCAACCAGGGGAGATGATTGGGGAAATTGGCTTGTTACGGAATGTAGCTTGTGAGACAGCAACTGCCTCAACTGAAGAAATCATTGGTTTAACATTCAATACAACCGACTACCTACGTTTACTCAGAACCTATCCCGCATTTGCACTCTCACGCCAAAACCACAGTCATTTAATCGAAGTTTTTGATGTATTAGCTGCCCAATTAGCACAGCAAGCTAATGTCGTTACCAACCTCGACGAACTAGCTACACAAGCCCTGAAAAATGCTAAAGTCCAATACCTCCAGCCAGGCAGAACCTATTTCAACCAACTTGATAGAGAAAGTGTTTGGTTCGTCAGTGGTGGTACAGTCATCAACTTTCCCATCGGTTCTCGCCTAGAACCCAGTGATGGTAACTTAACCATTGAAGTCAGAGGCGAAAATCCTGCCCGTTTAATCGGTCTTGACCCAGCAGATTTATCATTGTTGGAGAGTACTCCACAACCAGTACCACTGGCTGTTCACGATCCCCAAGTACCGGTAGACGACGTTATAGATATTCCCTACGCTACAGAAGAAGACTTTTCTCAAGCAAATTACTCCCAAGACAACGGCAAACAAAAACGCCAAAAATTTCCATTTTTCCGTGGTAAGGGCGAGTTAAATTCTACCTTCGCCTGCTTTCAAATGCTGGCCAAGCACCTACAAGTCCCCCTACGCAAAGAAGTTGTCCGGCGGATTTTAAATGAGCAAATCAAACGCCAAGGCAACATCTCATTTCCAGCTTGCGCCTACCTATCAGAATTAATTGGACTCAAAGCCCATTTAATAGACTTACCCGCAGCAGCAATTACCCGCATCCCCACCCCAGCCCTAGTGCGTTATGGAGATGGTTTTGCTGTTCTCTATGCAGCCGATAGCCATAATGTAGTTTTAGGTGTGCCATCTCAAGGGATTGTCCGTTGTAAACCTGCTCAAATAGTCGAGCATTTAGAGGTTCTAGAAGGCAGCTTCCCCCCACAAATCAGGGTACTGATGGTATCTGCCACCAAAGAAACACCCCAAGAACGCTTCGGTTTACGGTGGTTTCTGCCCTATCTATCCCGCCATCGTCGAGTCCTGATCGAAGTATTTATCGCTTCCTTCTTTGTGCAATTAGCAGCCTTAGCCAACCCCCTGGTGATTCAGCTAATTATTGACAAAGTTATCGTCCAAAACAGTATCAGTACTCTCAATGTTTTGGGAGTATTGCTATTAGTAGTAGGGATATTTGAAGCCGTACTCACCACCTTGCGGACCTACCTATTTGTCGATACCACCAACCGCATTGATATGGGTTTGGGTTCGCAAATCATCGATCATTTATTACGATTACCCCTGCGCTACTTTGAAAAGCGGCCTGTGGGTGAATTATCTACCCGTATCAACGAATTAGAAAATATCCGCCAGTTCTTAACTGGGACAGCTTTAACAGTAGGATTAGACGCTGTATTTTCCGTCGTTTATATCATCGTCATGCTGTTTTACAGCTGGCAACTCACCCTCGTTGGTTTAGGGACAATTCCCATTTTCGTCATTATCACCTTAATAGCTTCCCCGACTGTCAGTAGACAGTTACGAGCCAAAGCGGAACGCAACTCAGAAACTCAGTCTTATTTAGTTGAGGTGATGTCAGGCATTCAGACAGTCAAAGCCCAAAATATTGAACTGCGATCGCGCTTCTCTTGGCAAGAACGGTATGGTCGATATGTAGCAGCTGGTTTCAAAACTGTCGTCACCTCAACCCTCGCTAATTCCACCAGTAATTTCCTCAACAAACTCAGTAGCTTATTAGTCTTGTGGGTGGGAGCTTATCTGGTACTGCAAGGAGAATTAACTTTAGGGGAATTAATCGCCTTTAGAATTATCTCTGGTTACGTCACCAGCCCGATTTTACGCTTGGCACAACTCTGGCAAAGCTTCCAAGAAACAGCCTTATCGCTAGAACGACTAAGTGATATCGTTGATACACCCCAAGAAGCCGAAGTTGATCGCTATAATATCGCCTTACCAGAGATTCAAGGAAATATTACATACGAAAATGTCTCCTTCCGCTTCGCACCGAGCGGCCCCTTACAACTAGCCAACGTCAATCTAGAAATTTCATCAGGTCAATTTGTCGGTATCGTCGGTCAAAGTGGTTCCGGTAAGAGTACGATGATGAAATTGCTGCTCAGACTGTATGATGTCGAGTCTGGCCGCATCTTGATTGATGGTTACGACATTGCCAAAGTAGAACTCTATTCACTGCGGCGACAAGTCGGTGTCGTTCCCCAAGAGACATTGTTATTTGACGGGACAGTCCAAGAAAACATTGCCTTGACAAACCCCGATGCCACTACCGAAGAAATCATCGAAGCTGCCAGAGTCGCCGCCGCCCACGAATTTATTATGAGCCTACCCAACGGCTACAATACCCGCGTGGGAGAACGAGGTGCTGGACTTTCTGGGGGACAAAGACAGAGAATAGCGATCGCTCGTTCAGTCTTACAAAGACCAAAACTCTTAGTTCTAGACGAAGCAACAAGCGCCCTAGACTACCCCACAGAACGACAAGTCTGCCTCAACTTAGCCAAAGCCTTCCAAGGTAGCACAGTATTCTTTATCACCCACCGCCTCAACACCGTCAGTCACGCCGATAGCATCGTCGTCATGGATGGAGGGAAAGTTATAGAACAAGGTAGCCACCAAGCACTAATGGCAGCCAGAGGACATTATTTCTACTTGTATCAGCAACAAGAAGTGAATTTGTAGATTGTCAATGGTCAATGGTCATTAGTCATTAGTCAATGGTCAATGGTCATTAGTTCTACACTCAGCACTCCCTCACCACTCCCCCACTCCCTCACTCAGCACTCAGCACTCATTACTCCCGCCTACCCGCAAAATCACATGACACAAATTAATGGCAACGGCAAGCATAATCAAATCGTCAAGGCTAATAACCAAGTTTTGACAGATCAAACTAAAGCTTCTAATCAAGCTTTAGTCAAACTTGACGAGTCTAGTTTTGAGCAGTCAGTTGTGCTGCGTCAATCTCCCATCTGGTCAAGAACAATTATGATTACCTTGATGGCTTTAGCTTGTGTCGGTATTGCTTGGGCATATTTTGCCAAAATTGAACAAGTAATACCCGCAACCGGTCAACTAAAACCAGAGGGAACAGTCAAAGAAGTGCAAGCACCGGTGAGTGGTGTTGTCAGACAGGTGTTTGTCAAAAATGGTCAAAAAGTTAATAAAGGAGACTTGCTGTTAACCTTTGAGACTGTAGCCACCGTTGCTCAATTAGAATCTTTAAATAAGATTCGTCGGGCCTTAACTCAAGAAAATCAGATTTATCGCCGCTTAATGGCAGCAACTTCTGGTATATCCTCGGAACGAGAATATTTAAACAGTGGCTTGCCACAAGATACAGCTTTTCTCTTAAAAAGTCGGGCAAAATTAGTTGCCGAAAATGATTTATTGCGGACTCAATTAAAAAACTCCACCACAGGTGTCGGTTTAGATGATGATCAACAACAACAACTACAAGTAGCTAAGACCGAATTAGATTCCCGCGCCGCCGCCGCACGTCTGGAAGTATCAAAAACTCGCAAACAGCTAGCACAAACAGTAGTGAAACTTGCAGATACTAGAGCTAGTTTAGCTATTCAGCAGAGTATTTTAGACAAGCTGAAAATCTTAGCTGAAGAAGGTGGTATCTCTCAACTACAGTATCTCAATCAGCAACAAGAAGTCCAAAACAAAACTGCAGAAGTCGCTCAATTAGTAGAAGAAGAAAAGCGCTTACAATTTGATATTGAAAAAGGTCAGCAACAATTCACCAATACCATAGCAACCTCTGATAAAGCCATCTTAGAACAGATAGCTAATAACAAACAACGCATTGCTGATATTGATAGCCAATTCATGAAAGTCTTGCTAGAAAACGAGCAAAACTTAGCCGATATTAATAGCAAAATTTCCCAAACTCAGTTGAATTTAAAATATCAAGAATTACGCGCGCCAGTTGCCGGCACAGTTTTTGATTTACAAGCTAAAAATCCTGGATTTGTCGCTAACCCAACTCAAAAACTACTACAAATCGTTCCCAACGAAAAATATATTGCGGAAGTTTTCATCACCAATAAAGATATTGGTTTCGTCCGCAAAAATATGAAAGCAGACGTGAGAATTGACTCATTCCCTTTTAGCGAATTTGGTGACATCAAAGGCATAGTAGATGATATCGGTTCAGATGCCTTACCGCCAGATGAGACACATAAGTTTTATCGTTTTCCAGCCACAATTACTCTAGATAAACAATCTTTAGACCTGAAAAATAGAAGAATTTCCTTGCAATCTGGGATGTCGATTAGTGCCAATATCAAGGTTAGAGAAGAACGGACTGTGATGAGTTTGTTTACAGAGATGTTTACCAATCAAGTTGATAGTTTGAAAGGAGTACGTTAAGAAAGTAAGGAGTGGTGTTAGTGGTGATATAGCGGTTCTCGTTCACGTGAGGTACACCCGTAGGGGCAATTCATGAATTGCCCCTACACCTTGCAATATAATTTTGTACTCCATCAGAGTGGGAACCGCTATAAATCATTGTCCCCCCCTAATACCCAATCCCCAATCCCCAATCCCCAATCCCTAATCCTCAATATGTACCCTCAACGCATCGAACCAAACCCAGGACAAGAATCTGTTTGGGACTATCCCCGTCCCCCTCGTCTAGAGGAGACTAACAAACATATTCAGATAGTTTTTAATGGCGTGATCATCGTCGATACTCACAACGCTCAACGAGTTCTCGAAACCAGTCACCCACCTTCTTATTACATTCCGCCGACAGATATCAAGATGGAATATCTAGTGGCCACACCACAATCAAGTTTTTGTGAGTGGAAAGGAAGTGCTAATTACTACACAATTCGTGTAGGAGATAAACAAGCACAAAATGCAGCTTGGTTTTACAACAGTCCTACTCCAGCTTTTGCTGCCCTTAAAGACCATGTAGCTTTTTATGCTCATCTCATGGATGTTTGCTATGTAGATGGGGAAAAAGTAGAACCACAACCAGGGAATTTTTACGGTGGCTGGATAACTAGTGATGTTGTCGGGCCATTTAAGGGTATTCCTGGTAGTTGGGGATGGTAGGTGAGAAGGCGTTGCAGAACAGGGGGATGAATTTAGGCAAGCAGGGGAGGCAGGGGGTGCAGGGGAAGCAGGGGGAGAAATTTTATAACTGGCTAAATCATCCCTAGATTCAGCAACGTCGGTGAGAAATCTTGATTATGCTAGGACACATCCTCGCACGGCTACAATTGGTTATTTGATAGGTAGTGTAGGAGAATAGCGTGAAAAGAGCCACTTTAGTCAAAACACTTATTACTTCATTAGGAATTTTAAGTTTATTGGCCCCCAAGCCAGTTGCAGCCCAGTTGATACCTCAACCTTGGGTTTCAGTTGGTAGTCAAGATGATGACATAACCTATGCAGTGGGTGCTAGGGCTTTGGATTTGGGAGTAGAATTGGGGGTTGGTGCTGATGGTGCTACTGGCGTAGATGTGTTGAAATTTATTAGTTTGCCAGTAATTTCTCCTTATGTCGGGTTGGGATACTATTCGGAAGATAAAGGAGTGGCTTTTTCGGGTGGTGTACAGGTAGGTGCTACTGATAACGTTTTTGTCGGTGCTGGCTATAATTCTGTACGTGGTATTAATGGACAGTTAGGTATTAGATTTTAATACTCAAGATCCCCAAATTTTGCTGATTTGGGGATTTGCTTGTTCATCAAATTACGCAGATGGATAACCAGCCGCAGCTAGTGCATCCTTGATAGAAGTCTCGGAAGCTTGGGTTTCTACACTAACAAGTTTAGTTTGAGGATCTGCCTGAACGATCGCATCAACATCAACTGTCTTTACTGCATTAGTAATATTGTTAGCACAAGCAGAACAAGCCATGTTAGGAACTGTGAGTTGGATTGTCATAGGTTTAGGTGATTAATAAACAACTATCAAGAACCAGCTTGATAACTGAGGCGATTGCCTTGAATTTATCCTAAACGCTCTAGTTAGGTGGAGAGTCTAGCGAATGTTACCAGTTTTTTGTTAAATTTTTTATCTGTTTAATGGGGATTGGGGATGGGGTATTAGGTATTAGGTAATAATTCAATTCCCAATTCCCAATAGACATCTGGTAAAAATGAATGTAGAGACGTTGCACTGCAACGTCTCTACAAGGATTTCGGGCAACGCAGAATTAATTTCTACCAGATGTCTAATTACCGAATGACTAGCAGCTTGAGTTAGTATCTGTCATTGATGCGGACACGAATTCTGCGTGTAGTACAGCGCCAGTCATCGCCAGAAATCTGTTGACAGCCTGCGCGACTCATGGCTTCGTAAGGTATGCCAGAAGCAGTATAACGCCAACGCCCCTCTGGTGTCGGCCCAGACCTAGCTCTTAACTCGATATACCGTCCGTAAACCTCTCTATCATCTCTGTTGTCCCCGTTATCCCAGATTTGCACCCGGATTCTGCGTGTAGTACAACGCCAGTCATCGCCAGAAATTTGTTGACAACCTGCGCGACTCATAGCTTCGTAAGGTATGCCAGAAGCAGTATAACGCCAACGACCCTCTGGTGTTGGCCCAGACCTGGCTCTCAACTCAATATATCGTCCTCCACGTCTACCTCTAACTCTTCTGCCATTATTCCCATCTCTCCCTCTAACTCTTCTGCCGTTATTCTCATCTCTCCCGCGTCCGTAGTAATCATCATCATCATAGTCATCATAATTATCATCATCTCGCTGGTTACTACAAACGATCGCTGCATTGCGTTCGGAGATGTTTCGTTGATCTATCAGTTCTTGCACACATTCCCTGATTGATTCTTGAGCAAATGCAGACTTCTCCGGTAGCAATAATTCCATGCCAGCGATCGCACTACCTATCGATGCCAGCGCAAAAATAGATGTGTTGGCAATATGTCTAAGTTTTATTACCATAGTTTTAGTTATTACGCATCACTACAATTGACGATGATGAGCGTATTCTTGTTTCTAGAAATAACTTTCCCAAACTCCCTCTAACGGCTGTATTTGCGTGATTTGATTGATTTCTCTGGATTTTTTAATAAGTCTTAATACTAATAGCTGAATGAGGTGAGAGTGCAGGTGAACTAGCATGGGAGAAAGTGCGTCAGCCAACAGCACGGCGGAAGAACCGCTATTCCTACCGTTTACAATGTGGAAAGTAAGGACGATGATTAGAGGTAGAAGATGACTAGCAAAGAATTATTGCTCCAAGAAATAGAAACTTTACCACCAGAATTGTTAACAGAAGCACTTAATTTTATTCGAGAAATCAAAACTAGTCATACAGCAAAACAGTCAAGTAAAAATAACTTACGTGGTTCTACAGCTGAAGATTTACTAGAATTTGTCGGCACTTGGTCAGGTGATGATATCAGAGAATGTCTTCAGCTTGTTCATGATACTCGTATGCCACTGGAATTTTAAGAATGTATTTGCTTGACACAAATCATTGCACTTTTTTGATAGAAGGTGAAACAAAAGTTGTCAATCACTTTCGGGAACTAGGTAAGGTTACACTCGCCACCAGTGCTATTGTCGCAGGTGAACTCAGATTCATGGCACAAAACTCCCAACAAAAAACGGCAAATCTCATCAAAATTCACGCCTTTCTCAACCGAATTGATATTTATCCAATTGATGATAAAACAGCAGAAATTTACGGAGATTTTAAGTCAGAAATTATTAAAAGATTTGCTGCCAAAGAAAAGAGTAAACGCAAAACAACTCAACTACAAGAAATTGGCATCAGTGAAAATGACCTGTAGATTGCTGCTACAGCTTTACGCCATTCATTAATTCTCGTTACATCAGATAGTGATTTTCTAAGAATGCGTCAAGTTAGGGAATTTCCTGTAGAAAGTTGGATTTGATTTATTTTATTTAATTTGCTAGTTGACATTTGTTAGGACGATCGCCTGCAATAAAAACAAAATCATTAGCATGACAATTGCGGCGGATGGCAATAATATTGATCGTACCATTTCGGCGATCGCCTCCCATAAATTGAATCACACCTGTTGCACTTGTCACAGAAAAGTTGGCTTGGTTGAGTGTTTGTTGAATACCTTGGCGAGAGGGTTTTTCCGCGATGGCTTTGCTTAATACCATGACTGCATCGTAACTAGTTGCAGTTCTCCAAGTGATTTGTGTATTGGTGGGGAAAGTTTGGCGATCAATTTTCCACAGAGTTTGAGCTTGTTTGCCAAATTGAGAGTTAATACCATTTATAGGATGCCAGGCGATCGCCCAGGCTGTTTGGGAAACTCCTGGTGAGGAGATGATTTTATCTGATGTGATCAGGTCAGAACTGTAGAGACTATCACCTGCTACAATTTGCGCTTTGTTGACATTCTCTTGAATGACTTTTAACGCATTGGGAATGGCATTATACAATCCGACTCCCGCATCAGGAATTAACAAAATTGCACTTGCACCTTGGGTTTGGGCTTGATTTAGAGCGATTTTGGCATCAAAGTTATCAGTTGCTAGATTAAAAGCGGCTTGATGGTTAATCACATTCCCCTGAAAAGATTTTGCCCCTTGGCGAAACTCCTTTGATAGCGACTCAGCATATTCACTACCCTGACTGTAAAAAATTGCTGCCCGACGTTGTTGGCTTTGAGAGAAAATATAGCTAGCGATTTTTTGGGCAGTAATGCGATCGCTCGGAACAGTCCGAAAGAAAAAAGGACTTTTGAGGTTATTAGAGGTACTTGTGGCAGAAATTACCACTACCTCTGCTTGAGTATAAATCGGTAAGGCTTGTTTAGTGGCTTCGCTGCTGTAGTGACCCAAAACAGCTAACATATCCGAATATTTTACCAATTTTTGGGCAATTTTGCGGGCATTATTGCCACCTCTGCTCTCGTCTCGGTTATTGTCATCTGCAATCATGATCCGTAGAGGCTGACCATTTTTTAGCGCCTCTGTTTGTGCTTGAGCCGCACCCCTGAGTATTTCTAACCCGATAGGTGTACGACGTTCTAGGGGAACTGCCACGGCGATGGTGTGAATCTTTTCTGCGGGAAATTGGATGTGAATTTTGGCGTTGTTGAGGTAAATTAAAGTTTCAGGATCTGGTTGCTGATTGAAAGCAGTGGTAAATAGAGGCACGGCTGCGGCAAAATTTTGACTACGATATTCATCAATAGCTAATTGTTTGATCCGTGGAGGTTGATCGTTTCCCCAAAAGCTAGCCGGAATCAGGCTTTCTTCACCACAACTGAGATGATCCTCTTCAATATAGTCACAAGTCTGAGGACGAGTGATTATGTCATACAGTGATTTTGTCCCCAAGATGAGTAAAACACCACAGGCTAGACTCAATAATAATTTTTGCCATTTTTTCTGGGGATATTTCTCTATATTGGCAATCTTGTCTAGAATAGCTTGAGCTGTTTGTGGTCGGCGATGAGGATGGGAATTTGTCATCGCTTGCAGTAGCTCAATTAATCTTTTCGGAGTTTTTGGATCTTTAACATAGTTAGACCAATTAGGTAAATTATGATGAGCGATCGCTGGATTAATTCCTGTGAGTAAATAGATAAAAGTCTGCCCTAGTGCATAAAAATCTGACTGCATGACTGCATGACCATCACTTTGTTCAGGAGGAGTATAACCTTGAGAAAAAATCTTAGTTACAGGCTGATTGTTAATCACTGTTTGTGTCACTTGTCGAGCAGAACCAAAATCAATTAAAGTTAATCTGCCATCAGGACGCAGCATAATATTGGCAGGTTTAATATCCCGATGAAAAAAATTATTTTCATGCACAAATTGCAGGATTTGAGTTAATTCTTTTAACCAAGATATGACAATTTTGGCTGATTCAACATATTGATGCTCACATAACCAAGTCTGTAAATTTTCCCCAGGAACCTTTTCCATGACAAAGCAGCATAATTGCCGACCTGTATTTAAAAAGAAAAAAAATAGAATTTCACCAATAGGTAAACCAGGATGTTGTAAGCTGGTTAAAATCGTTGCCTCTTGTTGAAATAGTCTTAATAAATCTGGCGTATTTTCTTTAAGAGACTTCAAAATTTTGACTTGATGGCTATGGACATCTTCAATTTCAAATACTTCTGTATAAAGAGATTGATTAACTGGCAAAGGATGCTTAATTCTGTAGCGGTTTTGCAGGATAAGTGGCGTTTTACAAGTTTGACATACCGCACAATTATCAGGATTTTCTCGCTGTGAACAATCGGGATTAATGCAGTAGGCCATATATTTAAATAAAAAGCAAAATCCCTCTGTGCCTCTGTGACTTTGTGGTTAAATAAGATGTTTTTTCACCACGGAGACACAAAGACATAGAGATACTAATACCCATTCTACATTTTCATCCATACATCCTAAATTTTGTCAAGCTCAAATTTAGTGCAGTGAGATCACGAGCTGAAATTGAACTAGCTGGAATGATATTCAATAGCTTTTAATTGGCTTACCATAAATTTGATCAGCAGTATGAGCCAACTCACTAAAAAGTCTGTTTTTAGGAAGACTGTACCACTTTCATGGCAGATTGCGATCGCACTTATTCTATCTATTATCGTCGGCATCTTGTGTGGCGCAGGCAATCCCCACCCCAATTTGATTACTACGATTAATAATTTAGCTATTCCTTGTAACCTAGTACTCAAAGCCTTACGGGCATTAGCAACACCATTGATTTTACTTGCTGTGTTGCACGGATTTCTCACAGTTGATATTCCCGGACGTTCGGGGCGGAAACTGGTGATGTTATTGTTGACTAATACCGTAGTAGCGATCGCGATCGGTTTGTTAGTAGCGAATGTGTTGCAACCTGGGCGTTGGTGGCGGGTAGAATCTTTGGTGGCAACTCCTACCAATAAAACCCTCGATCCTTGGGCACTACTTCAGGAGATGATTCCCCCTTCCATATTACAGCCCCTAGTTGATAATAATGTGATTCAGTTAGTATTTGTGGCTTTGGCCTTTGGGGTAGTGTTACGCGCTATCAAAACCGAACAAATCGCACAGGGTAAGGAAGATTATCGCCCCATTGAGCAAGTCATCACCATGTTATTTGAGGCAGTGATGGCAGTTTTGAAATGGGTAATTGCCTTAGTACCACTTGCCGTCTTTGGTATAGTTGCCAAAACCATTGCCTTACAAGGGTTTAAACCATTCTTATCATTAGCAGCCTTTATTATTGCTGTTTTATTAGCCCTAAGTTTGCAAGCAATTTACTACACAACCAGAGTGAAATATGGTTCTTGGGTGAGTCCACAACAATTTATTAGCGGTAGTAGTGATGCACTGTTCACAGCCTTCTCCACCGCATCCTCCACAGCCACAATGCCTGTCACCTTCCGCGCCCTGATGCAAAAAATAGGTTTACGGGAATCATCCGCATCCCTGGGCGCTTTAGTTGGGAGTAACTTCAACAATGATGGGACTGCATTGTATGAAGCCATGTCTGCTTTATTTGTCGGTCAATTGTTGGGACTGCACTTGAACTTACCACAACAATTAATGGTGGTATTAACCTCCATTGTCGCTTCTGTTGGGGCTGCTGGTATTCCTGAAGCTGGATTAGTGACAATGACGCTGGTGTTTACAGCAGTGGGATTACCTACTCAATATATTGCCTTGCTCATCACAGTCGATTGGTTTCTAGATAGGTGTCGTACTGCTATCAACGTCATGGGAGATATGACAATTAGCTGTCTACTAGATGGACACAAACAGCACATTGAAGCGATGGATCTTCCTGAAGGAGTGAAGTTAACAGATGAGCCAATATAGGCATCCATAATAGACATCTAGTGAAAATGAATGTAGAGACGTTGCAGTGCAACGTCTCTACAAGGATTTCGGGCAACGCAGAATTAATTTTTGGAGATGTATAATCAAGACCATCTTACTTTTTTCTTATTGAAAAATAAGACCAGGGATGCACCCTCCGTAATATTCAATTGGATTCCTATACCATTTTATAGATTCGCTTCTGAGTATTCAGCATCTAAATTAATTACTAAGAGGAAATGAGGCAAATATGAATTCATGTCAGACAAGCAAAACATAGAAGAGCATTTGGTATCTCAAGTAGCTGAAAAAAGTGTATCTAGTCAATTAGATACAGTTGAAGAAATTGATATTCAGGTGCAGACTGACATTTTCAAATTAGCTCAAGGTCAAGCAGATGGAGTTACATTTGCCGGACAAGGCTTAGTCACAAAACAAAACATCCGAGTCCAAGAAATAAAAATTCAGACAGATACTATTTCTATTAATCCTCTGAGGGCAATTTTTGGGCAAATCCAACTAGAAAAGCCTGTGAATGTATTGGCTCAGATCAAACTCACAGAAGCTGATATTAATTCTGCCCTCAGTGCTGATTTTACTCATAATTTGGTGCAAAGCTTTGACTTGGATGTTGATGGAGAAATTATTAGTTTTGCATTGCAACATCTAGAGATATTTCTACCTAATGATGAACAAATAGGATTTAATGGAATCTTCCTATTGACAGAAAACAACAATAGTCGTCCGTTGAGTTTTACAGCAATACTTCGTCCTCGCACTCCTTCCCAATCTATAATGTTAGAGAGTTTTCACTGTACCCAAGGAGGAGGCATTAGCCTAGAAATAATTGTATCATTAATGCAAAAAGTCAAAGAATTAGTTAATCTACCATATTTTGTCTGGGAAGGAATGAAGATTACTATTAAAGATATGCAAATTCAAGAAAGGGAAGTACTAGTTTTAGTAATGGCTGATGTAAAACAAATACCTGCTACATTTACAGAAATTAGTACTTGATGAAATCAAAATTCTGTTGAAATCAAGAAATTATCTGAATCAGATGATGAGTGATTAATAATTACTCCATTTTATCATTCATCTTTTACCTTTGTGGTATTATCAAGCTCCTTTACTAGCCAATCAAAAATATGCAAGAGTATGATGTTGTAATTATCGGTGCAGGACATAATGGTTTAGTTTGTGCAGCTTATTTACTCAAAGCAGGCTACAATGTCTTGTTACTAGAAAAACGCTCGGTTCCTGGTGGTGCAGCCACCACTGAAGAATGTTTACCCAAAGAAGCCCCCGGATTTAAATTTAACTTGTGTGCAATTGACCATGAATTTATTCACCTGGGGCCAGTAGTAGAAGAATTAGAACTAGAAAAATACGGCTTAGAATATCTAGAGTGTGACCCAGTTGTCTTCTGTCCTCATCCTGATGGCAAATATTTCTTAGCCCATAAATCCCTAGAAAAGACTTGTGCCGAAATCGCTCGTTATAGCGATCGCGATGCCAGAAAATATGCAGAATTTACCGACTACTGGCAACGGGCAATAGGTGCAATGATTCCTATGTTCAATGCCCCACCCAAATCAGTTATAGATATCCTGGGTAACTACGACATTACCAAATTCAAAGATTTATTTTCCGTCATTGGTTCCCCCAACAAAACCCTAGATTTTGTCCGCAACATGATGACTAGTGCGGAAGATTTACTTAACGAATGGTTTGACTCGGAATTTCTCAAAGCACCCCTAGCCAGACTAGCATCAGAACTCGGTGCGCCACCATCACAAAAAACTCTAGCGATTGGGGCAATTATGATGGCAATGCGTCACAATCCTGGTATGGCTCGACCTCGTGGTGGTACAGGCGCATTAGTCAAAGCTTTAGTTAACCTCGTTACCAGCAAAGGCGGCGTTATTCTCACAGACCAGCACGTTGAGAAAGTTCTAATTGATGATGGTAAAGCTGTCGGTGTAAGGGTAGCTGGTGGTCAAGAATATCGAGCTAAATATGGGGTGATTTCTAACATCGATGCTAAACGTTTGTTTTTACAAATGACCGATAAAAGCGATATCGATGCAGCTGACTCTGACTTGTGGGAACGCTTAGAACGCCGTATTGTTAACAACAATGAAACCATCCTCAAGATAGATTTGGCATTAGATGAACCCCTGCGTTTTCCCTATCATGCTCACAAAGACGAATACTTAATTGGTTCGATTTTAATTGCTGATTCCGTTGCTCATGTGGAACAAGCCCATAGTAAATGTACCTTGGGTGAGATTCCTGATGCTGATCCATCTATGTATGTTGTCATGCCCAGCGCTCTCGATCCCACATTAGCACCCGCAGGCAAACATACACTGTGGATTGAGTTTTTTGCCCCTTATCAAATTGCTGGTGCTGAAGGTACAGGTTTGAAAGGGACTGGTTGGACGGATGAATTGAAAAATCAAGTTGCTGACAAAGTGATAGATAAATTAGCCAGCTATGCACCCAATGTCAAGACCGCAACTATTGCCCGTCGGGTAGAAAGTCCAGCCGAATTAGGTGAAAGATTAGGCGCATATAAAGGTAATTACTACCACATTGATATGAGCTTAGATCAAATGGTGTTTTTCCGTCCCCTGCCAGAAATTGCCAATTACAAAACCCCCATTGAAAACTTATTTCTCACCGGTGCGGGAACTCATCCCGGTGGTTCAATTTCGGGAATGCCAGGACGCAATTGCGCGCGAGTATTCTTGCAAACCAAGCATCCAATTACTCAAACTTTGAAAGATGCTAGAGATTCGATTAAATCAACTGTTGGATCAGTGTTAGGACTGATTTAGATAATCATAAAAAATCTCAAATCAAGATGGACTAGACGTAAAGTAATAACTCACATCTTGCACCTAGCCCTAGCGATTAGAAATCGCGGCTATACAAACTAAGTCCGCCTACGCGGACTAACACAAAATCAAGGTTTTGAAACCCGCGCAGGCGGGTTTTGCCTGTGTAGCCGCGACTTCCAGTCGCCTGGTGCAAGATATGAGATAATAGACTTTACGTCTTTCTTTGTTGCTGAGATGCTCTGCTTCATGTTTAGCAGGGTCACCCAACACCAATATCCATACTGGGTTTTTAAGACAATACGGTTCAGTTAAGTAGAGAAGTAGGTTGGGTTGAGCGACAGCGAAACCCAACAAAGTCCTGATACTAAAATAGTGCAATAGTAGGGTGCGTTGTTGCGTACTCCTTCGGAGAACCCGCAGGGTAGCGCAACGCACCGCCAATGAGATTAAGACGGTGCGTTACTTCGTTAACGCACCCTACAAAAATAAAAATCTGCTTCATTTTTAGTAGGGTAACTCAACACCAATATCCATACTGGGTTTTTAATATCTATGTTGGGTTGCGCTGCACTTAACCCAACCTACGTTTAATGCTGAATTTGGTGCGCTGCGCTGCGCTACAACACACCCTACATAATTTTTAGAGATCAAATATGAATCCCATATGGTATAAATTTTACGCTTTATCTCAATAAATAAAATTTGTTGTCAGAAATTTGACAATAGAATATCAACCTGATGGAATAGAACACTGTGTAGCTAAAATAAGTTTTAAAGGTATTAAAAAAGACTATGGTTTTAGTTAAAGAGATCACGGCAGGTAGTACAATTGCAGTCCGAGGATTAGATTTGCAGCTTTTTTGGCAATTAAATCAATTAGCTCCTAATTCATTAGTCACTATTGCTGACTTAAATATTAACAAAGGTGATGGGCTGTTTCCTTACTGTCAACTTCCAGCACGGAATGCTTTAAAATCAGTATTAACAGCTTACGGTAAACCTTTGACTATCAATAGTGCCTACCGTTCTGTGATTGCTCAAGCAATGCTGTATAGCCAAAAACAGAGGGGATTAATTGATAATCTCGTAGGATATCCGGGAAAATCAGACCATCAAAAAGGTGCGTCTTTAGACATCGAAGAATGGCCAGAGGTGAGAACTCTAATGACCAGTCATGGATGGCGATGGACTTATGGTAATAAAGATGCCATGCACTTTGATTGCACATCTGATGATATTAGAGATATTCGCCCTGATTCTATCAAAGCTTTTCAAAAACTTTGGAACAAAGCAAATCCCAATAACCAAATTGCTGAAGATGGGGATTTAGGAGAACAAACCTTAAAATGTATTTATAATTCTCCATCTGAAGGATTCTCAAATGTGGGATATCCTAGAGTTTTGAAGTTAACAACACCATCACAACAAGGGAAAGATGTTGGTGAGTTACAGTTAGCTTTGAGAAAAGCGGGTATTCCATTAGAACAAGCTAATCAGGTATTTGATCAAGAAACAGACAAAGCTGTTAAGGCTTTTCAAGAGTCAAAAGGGTTATCAGCAGATGGGGTCGTAGGTCAACAAACTAGAACCCTTTTAGAGTTAAATTAGAAACTTGTCAGCAAACTAAAACACCAATGACTACTCAAACTGTGCGTGTTGTTGCTCGTGTCGTAGCTTTACCCGACAAAGTAGGAGAACTGAAAGCTGTATTATTAGAACTAATTGAACCGACTAGAAAAGAAGCTGGTGCAATTAAGTATGAACTTCTACAAAATCAGTCAGATCCTACAGATTTTACATTTGTTGAGGAATGGGCATCTGCTGAAGCGTTGGATGCTCATTTAGATTCGCCCCATTTGCAAGCAGTAGGAGCAAAATTGGTGGGATTGGTGGCTAATGAACCAGATATTCGTCGTTACGAGGTTTTGGCTTAATCGATTCAGGAGGAAATTTGCAGATTGCAGCGATCGCACCAAAATAGATGTCGCATTCTGAAGTATCTTGATCTTGAGGCATGAGTCCAAAATTCAGAAGCGGCAATATCAATGTGTCAACTGCTGGGAATGAATTGCAATGTTCCGACGGATATCTGCTTTTCCTTTGAAGGGTTTTCCGCTAGGGGAGGCAGAACAGATCATCATAGTGATGGTTGGGGTATTGCTTTCTTTGAAGGAAACGGATGTCGGATATTTTTAGATGATAAACCCTCTATTGATTCTCCTATAGCGGATTTTGTGCGTTGCTATCCCATCCACTCGACCCATGTCATTGCCCATATTCGTAAAGCTACCCAAGGTGAAGTGGCTTTAGAAAATTGCCATCCTTTTCGTCGAGAATTATGGGGACGGTATTGGGTATTTGCTCACAACGGTAATTTGCCAGATTTTCAACATAAAAGTCAGGGTTTTTATCAAGCAGTAGGTAATACCGATAGTGAAAAAGCATTTTGTCTGATGCTGGAAACTTTGCGACAAAACTTTCCTGACGGTAAACCAAGTTTAGCAAGGTTGTATCCTGTACTGCAAAAAGTAACCGCACAATTAGCATCAATCGGTGTTTTCAATTACTTACTCTCAGACGGAGAACATTTTTTTACCCACTGCTCAACCAATCTCAACTATATAGTTCGTCAAGCACCTTTTGCAGCTGCTCACCTGATTGATCAGGATATGACTGTAGATTTTCGGGAGTTAACAACACCACGCGATCGCGTGGCTGTGATTGCTACTACTCCCCTCACAGATAATGAAGTCTGGACACCAATTCAACCAGGTGAACTATTGGTTTTTCAGGATGGTTTACCACTCCAGCATGAGTGAAAGGTATGGGGAAAACTAATACCATTTCACGTTAATCATGAGACACATAAATTATTTGGAGACGTTGCATTGCAACGTCTCTACATCTCTCATTTGAGTGTTAGATTTAGCCTCAGCACTCCCAAAAATTAACGTCGTCCACTTTGGATTTTGTCAAAGATAGCGCCATCATTAAAAAACTTCTTCTGTATGCTGTCCCAACCGCCTAAACTCTGCACATTGTAGAGTTTAGCAACCTTAGGAAATTTATTGCCGACTTCTTTAGCTACAGCAGAGTTTACCGGTCTAAAACCAACTTTGGCAAACTCTCGTTGTGCTTCTGGGGTGAACAAGAACTTGACGAAAGCTTCTGACACCTGACGAGTACCATGTTTATCCACATTCTTGTCAACAACTGCTACGGGGCCATCGATAGAGATATTGACTTGGGGAATGGTGTAAGAAGGTGAGGTTTTACCTTGTTGGGCTGCTAAGATGACTTCGTTTTCGTAGTTGAGTAGCACATCTCCTTGCCCTTTTTTATAGAAGACATCGCTAGCTTCCCGTGCATCTCTGGGTAATACTGGGACATTTCTGTAGACTTTGGTTACATAGTCTAAAGCTTGGGAGTCACTACCACCATTTTTGGCGATCGCTCCCCACAAAGCCAGGAAGTTCCAGCGCGCGCCGCCGGATGTTTTGGGATTTGCGGTAATGACTTTGACACCGGGTTTAGTTAAGTCACTCCAGTTTTGAATTTTTTTGGGATTTCCTTCTCTGGTTTCTAGCGCTACTACTGAATGAGTCACAATTGAGCCGTTCGGTGCTTCTTTTTCCCAGCCTGGTTTAATTAAGCCGGCTTTTTCGATTTTCTCGGTATCTAGTGCTAGTGCTAAAGCTACAACATCAGCTTCTAAGCCATCAATCACAGCACGAGTTTGAGAACCAGAGCCACCGTAGCTTTCACGCACTATCACATCTTGGCCTTTTTCTCGCTTCCATTTGGCGACAAACTGAGGAATGATTTTCTCGTAGGCAGCTTTTGTGACTGCGTAGGAAACGAGGGTAATTTCAACTTTTTTGCCTTGGCTAATGAGTTGGGTTTTCTGGCTAGCAGATGCAATCTGAGAATTTGTTGCTGCCAAGGGCATGAAAGTACTTAAACCTAAGCCTGCTGCTAGTACTAAAGCTGAGGGTTGCGTTACAGATGGCTGAAAACTGGGAAAAATGTAGGTTGAAGTTAGTCTAGATAAAAACTTGGGTGTCATGAGATGTGACTCACTAGGTAGCTAAGGGTATTGAGTTGATGCAAGTTCTCTACCAAGATTTTTTCAATCAGTAGTAGTAAACCTGACAAAATATTTAACCGTCTTTTTACTGATAATCTACGGTTTGTATATCGTAAAACAGTGTTATAAAAAAGTAAAGTAACCGACAAAATTTCGGAATATACGAAGATATGAATGAAAAGCAAGCGATCGCTCACTCTCAAACCAAGCAGCTAAAAGTCTTTCTCAGTCAAACATTAACTAAAACAACGATAGATAATAGTCAATAATCAGCCATCTAATATCAAGTTCTTTTCAACACAATCTGTGCAAATGTGATGACAACTTGATAGTTCCACCTCAAAGCATTTTAAATTGCTCATGCAGCTGGTAGAATCTCCCTATTCACCATATTCTCTATCGAGAATATGAAGTTTTCTTTTTATCCATGACATTGATGTACCGTTAGACTGTATATAACTGTATTCTTATCAATTAACAGTAGATTTATGTGGAGGATATTCAATGACTACGTGGCAGCGTCCCCTAAAAAACTGGCTATTAATGATTGAGCAGAAGACACATAGATTCAGATGCAATTCCTTGAGAGGCTTTGTGTCACTCATGCTAGTAGGGGCTATTTTGAGTGTAGCGCTAGCCGCCTGCTCTGGTGGAAACGGTGGTAATTCATCTACAGAAACACCTTCAGCTAGTCCTGTAGCAGCCAACAAACCAAATGTTGAATTAACCTTAGTTTCCTTTGCTGTTACCAAAGCAGCCCACGAAGCCATCATTCCTAAATTTATCGAAAAATGGAAGCAAGAACATAACCAAACTGTCACCTTTAAGCAAAGTTACGGCGGTTCTGGTTCCCAAACTCGCGCTGTGATTGACGGTTTAGAAGCCGATGTTGTTCACTTGGCATTAGCTTTAGATACCCAAAAAATCGAAAAAGCCGGACTAATTCAGTCAGGATGGGAAACAGAAGTTCCCAATAACGGGATTGTTTCTAAATCTGTGGCAGCCATCATTACTCGCCCAGGTAATCCCAAGGGAATTAAAACTTGGTCAGATTTGGCTAAAGATAATGTCAAATTGATTACAGCCGATCCAAAAACATCAGGGATTGCTCGTTGGAACTTCCTAGCGTTGTGGAACTCAGCGATTAAGACTGGTAGCGACGATGCTAAAGCTACAGAATTCGTAGCTAAGGTCTATAAGAATGTACCCATTCTCACAAAGGATGCACGAGAAGCTACTGATGCCTTTGCCAAGCAAGGACAAGGTGACGTTTTAATTAACTATGAAAACGAAGTCATCCTGGCACAACAAAAAGGCGAAAAACTAGATTACGTCATTCCCGATGTGAATATCTCCATTGACAATCCCATTGCTGTTGTCGATAAGAACGTCGATAAGCATGGGAACAGAGAAGTAGCAGAAGGGTTTGTTAAATTCCTCTACACTCCAGAAGCCCAAGAAGAGTTTGTGAAATTAGGTTTCCGACCAGTAGATGAGACGATAGCCCAAAGTAAAGAAGTAACAGATAAATTTCCCAAAGTGAAAACTTTAGGTACTGCACAGGATTTTGGTGGTTGGAGTGCCATTGACAAGAAATTCTTTGCTGATGGCGGTGTTTTTGACCAAATTCAAGCCAAGAATAAGCGGTAATGGGTATTGGGTATTGGGTATTGGGTATTAGGAAGAATTAACTTCCCAGTCCCCAGTCCCTAGTTCCCTACCTTTACGAGTGATTCAGAAATCAAATCGGATTACCATACCAATAACTCCTCAAGTTTTGGAATTTTGAAAGTTCGACAAGCTCAGTATAAATTTTGAATTGTTTATGACTTTATCTCAGACTGCGGAAGTTGAAGCTAGAGATCCTGCTTGGAAGACATTTTTCCGAAAAGTTATACAACTTCCTTGGACATGGCGAATTACTATTGTGTACCTAATAGTCATGTTACTCGTACCGATAGCTGCCATGTTTCTCAAAGCCAGTACCGAAACGCCAGCTAGGTTTTGGGAGATTGCTACAAGTGAACTGGCATTAGCAACTTATAATGTGACATTCGTCACTTCTGTATTAGCAGCCTTGCTAAATGGTGTATTTGGTACACTGATTGCCTGGGTTTTGGTACGCTACGACTTTCCCTTGAAACGCATAGTTGATGCCACCGTAGATTTACCGTTTGCATTACCTACTTCAGTAGCAGGTTTAACACTGGCGACAGTATACAGTGATAACGGTTGGATTGGCTCATTGCTTGCCCCCTTGGGTATTAAAGTCTCATTTACCCGTTTAGGGGTTTGGGTAGCAATGGTGTTTATTTCGTTACCATTTATCGTCAGAACAGTGCAACCTGTACTGCAAGAGATGGAACATGAAATTGAAGAGGCTGCTTGGTCTTTGGGTGCTTCCCAATGGCAGACCTTTTGGAATGTGATTTTACCACCATTGTTTCCATCAATTTTGACTGGTGTGGCTTTGGGTTTCTCCCGTGCTGTCGGGGAATATGGCTCGACTGTGATTATTTCTTCCAACACACCTTACCAAGATTTGATTGCACCGGTGTTGATTTTCCAAAGATTAGAGCAGTATGACTATTCTGGCGCAACGGTAATCGGTATAGTTTTGCTGTCTATTTCTCTAGTGTTGTTGTTAGGAATTAATCTTTTACAAGGGTGGGCGAGAAGATATGACAATAAATAAGCCAAAACTACACTCTGGTAGTGGTGATACAGATGAAGCGAGTCCACAACAAAAAAAGAGTTGGGTTCCTACAGTTTTGATTATTGTAGCGATCGCTTATTTAGCACTGATTCAATACATACCAGCAATCAATGTTTTCGTCCAAGCCTTCAGTAAAGGCATCGGGCCATTTTTCGCCAATCTTGTCCGGGCTGATTTTCTCAATGCGGCAAAATTAACCGTATTGCTAGCACTAATTGCCGTACCTTTAAATACTGTATTTGGTTTGTGTGCTGCTTGGGCGATCGCTCGGCATAAATTCCCTGGACGAGCCTTTGTTTTAAGTATCATCGACTTGCCTTTCTCCATCTCGCCTGTAGTTGCTGGCTTGATGATTGTCCTACTCTATGGGCGTAATGGCTGGTTTGGCCCTCTACTTGAGTCCCATGATATCAAGATTATTTTTGCCTTTCCCGGCATGGTGCTAGCCACAGCTTTTGTCAGTATGCCCTTTGTGGCTCGTGAAGTCATCCCCGTTTTAGAAGAGTTTGGCAGTGACCAAGAAGAAGCTGCTAAAACTTTAGGTGCGAACGATTGGCAAACATTTTGGCGTGTTACTCTACCGGGTATTCGCTGGGGTTTACTCTACGGCTTAATTTTAACCAATGCCAGAGCGATGGGTGAGTTTGGTGCAGTTTCCGTTGTCTCAGGTAACATTGCTAATACTACTCAAAGTTTGCCACTGTTTGTAGAAGACGCTTACAAACAATATGAAACTGAAGCTGCTTTTTCAGCAGCTGTACTCCTAGCACTACTAGCAGTAGTTACCTTAATCTTAAAAGAGATTGTAGAGCGTAAAACTAGCATCAAAGAAGTGGAATAAGTAATGGTCATTGGTCATTAGTCATTAGTCAAAAATTCTTCTCTACTTGTTTCTTACTCGCAATTCCCTATTAATTATGGCTAGCGACAACACACTTATTCATAAAAGGATTCGCGTGCGGATTCCCAAAGACTATCACCAAGAACCTGTGATTTCTCACCTAGTCTCCGATTATGGTTTGACTGTCAATATTACTGCGGCAATTTTAGGAGCTAATGCTGTTGGTGATGGTTGGTTTGATCTGGATTTACAAGGTACAGATACACAAATCCAAAGTGGACTTAACTATCTTCAGGAATTAGCATTAGAAGTTTGGGATGAGAATAGAGTGGGTAATTGGTAAATTTGATATGTGCTGGGAACTGCTAAAAGAAATTCAACAGCAGCGAAATTAGCATCAGCATTATTGTCTGGGTGTAGTTTCACCGAACTTAATTAATAGAGCGATCGTCATACTCACTGCTAAAATTAATGTCATTAATAGAAGCTCACATCTTGCACCTAGCCCCAGCGATTAGAAATCGCGGCTATACAAACAAAGTCCGCCTACGCGGACTAACGCAACATCAAGCATTTGAAACCCGCGCAGGCGGGTTTTGCCTGTGTAGCCGCGACTTCCAGTCGCTTGGTGCAAGATATGAGGAAGCAGATAATGTCACTATTCTTCCATCCCATCCGTCAGAGTCTGTTCCCAAGCTTGTCTTTCTGCAAGTTCCTCTTGCCACAATGTATCATTCTGTCTTAAAGCAGCAAAAGCTTGATTTGCTTGTGTTAGAAACACAGACCTGCGATAGTTTTCGATAGCTTTATCTAAAATTGTCTGGAGTGTTTCGCCAGATGTCTCTGCCAATTTTAGTAGAGTTTTGTGGGTGGTTTCACTGATGCTGATTTTTAACTCAGACATGACTTGATTCCTTTGCTCAATAGAGGCATTGTAGCCAACTGCCAACAGTTTTTCTGTTCTTACCAGTTACCGTATCAGAATTATTGTCTGGGTGTAGTTTCACCGAACTTAATTAATAGAGCGATCGCTATACTCACCGCTAAAATTAATGTCATACTCAAAGCTGAACCAAAGCCCCAATTTTGGGTAACGCCGAGAAATTGGTTATAAACTAACCTTGCTGCTGTCATACTCGATGCACCACCAAGTAATTCAGGGTCAACAAAATCCCCTAAACCTGTGATGAAAACTAGCAGTGAAGCCGCAGTTATTCCTGGTGCAACTTGGGGAACTGTGACTCGCCAAAAAGCCTGTACAGGATTAGCACCTAAATCGGCTGCTGCTTCTAATAGACGTTTATCTAATTTTTCTAGCGACGCATATAAAATTAACACCATGTAGGGCAATAAGCCATAACTCATGCCAATTAAAACTGCTGGTGTCCGATTTAGTAATTCTAGAGTTGGTAAGCCGAAAGTACTCAACAAACTGTTGAATAAACCAGTGGGACGCAAAATAGTAATCCAAGCGTAGGAACGCAGCAAAGAAGAAGTCCACAAAGGCAAGACAAAGCCTAATATGAGCGAGTTACGCCAACGCTTCGGGGCAATTTGGGCAATCCAATAAGCGACAGGGAAACCCAAGACTAAGCAGATGATCGTTGTACCGACTGCTAACCAGAGCGATCGCCCAATCACTTGTAAGTATAAGGGATCAAGTATGCGAATATAATTATCAAATCCCTGGGGATTAACTATATCTCCCGGTCTAATATTTGGTACTAAACTCAACTCCAAAATTATCAATGTTGGTAGCACTAACAAAAGTAACAACCAAACACCAGATGGTGCGAGTAATGCCAAAGGTCGAATAAAGCTAAACCAAGGGCGATTTAACTTCTCTATTTGCCCAATTTCATCGGAAACATCACGAATTTCTGTAGCCACAATTTTGCATTTTCAATTGATTTTAACTACTTGTTAATTGCGTCCAGTAACGCTCATACACTTCTTCAAATTGTCCCAAGGGACTGATCCGTTCACATTTTGCTAAAATTTCGTCTGGAGGGAATAAGTTTTCGTTTTTCTGAAATTTATTTGGTAATTGTTCAAAGCCTGCATAGTTAGGAGTGGAAATTTTCAATCTTTGACTAATAGTTGCCGCTACTTCTGGTTGTAAAATAAAGTTAATCCAAGCATAGGCTCCATCTAAATTAGGTGCTGATTTAGGAATTACAATTGTATCTGTCCAGAGAGAAGAACCACTGCGGGGAATGACATATTTAAATTTAGGGTTTTCCTTGCTGACTCTAATAGCATCTGCTGAATAACACATCGCTAAAACTAAATCACCCGCAAGAATTTGATTTTGCCAAGCATCGGTATCAAAAGCAGCGATCGCTGGTTTCAAGGTAGTTAATTTTTCATAAGCTTGTTTAATTTCATTTTCATTTTGGGAGTTATAAGAATAACCCAACATTCGCAAAACTGCACCCATAACTTCTCGCACATCATTTAATAATGTCATGCGCTTACTCAGGAATTTTTGATTTTGCCATAGATAGTCCCAATCTTTTGGTGGTTCTTTGAGGATTTCAGAATTATAGAGTAATCCAGTTGTTCCCCAATTAAACGGAATGCTGTAACGGTTTTTGGGATCATAACTGGGATTTTGAAATTGCGGAAATAAATTTTCTAACCCAATGAGGCGATCGCGCTTTAATTCCATCAATAAACCCTTATCTACCATCTTCTGCACCATATAATCAGATGGGTAAATTAGGCTATAACTACCACCACCACCAGCTAACAATTTAGCCAGCATGACTTCATTAGAATCATACACATCTACTAGCGCTTTCATTCCAGTTTGCGCGCTAAAAGTTTGTAATAAATTTTTATCTGAATATTGTGTCCAAGTATAAATATACAACTGGTCACTGCGACCAGAAGCAGTAGTAGCTCGCACATCAGCCAATCTCCAACCACAACTGGTTAAAGATAAACTAGAAAGTGCTGTGATGCTTTGGATAAATTTTCTTCTATTAGTCATTGGTTATTAGTCATTGGTCAATAGTCAATAGTCAATAGTCAATAGTCATTGGTTATTAGTCATTGGTCAATAGTCAATAGTCAATAGTCAATAGTTATTAGTTATTATTTTTATGAGGTAGTACCAATTGATTTTAAGTAGGAGTTTAATTGAGGCCCTAACTCTTGGAGCATGGCTTTCAGTTTATCTATCTGTTCTACTGTTAACAATTTACGAGTGTATGCCCGTCTTAGCCAATGTTTAGTCTCGTTTAACGAACCTCTTGCCATTCGCACAAATCTTTTATTATCTTGATAACTACCTCTACCAACACCCTCTGCTATATTCGCTCCGATACTATCTGCCGAACGTACCATCTGTGTACCTATCGTATTTTTAGCAAACATATCCCAACTCTCAACTATTTGCCAAATTTCATCAGCTAATTTTTCTGCTAGTTGATAAACTCGTAATTCTTGAAAATACTTACTAGGCATCTATAAACTATGAATTATGTACTATTGACCATTGACCATTGACTATTGACTAATTGCCAAACAATCACTTTCACCCCACCAAGCGTAAATTGGTGTGTCACGGTCTGGTAAAGTACCAAAGGTATTGGGTTGTAAAACATTAATATTAATGCCGTTGATTAGTTCCACTACATAGTTAACGTGAGTGCCTAAATACATCACGTTGACTAGTCTGCCTTCAAAGCAGTTGTTAACTAAACTAGGCTGATAAAGGGAAAGCTGAATTTTTTCGGGACGGACACTTACCACTACAGATTTTAATAATTCTGTTGGCGTGTCTTCATGACGTGCAACGACAATTGTTAGTCCAGTTTTCGTGACTATTTGGATGTACTCGGCTTCTGATGCTGTGATTTCACCACTAAATAAATTAGTATCACCGATAAAATCAGCGACAAAAACTGTCTGGGGATGTTCGTAAATTTGGCTGGGAGTACCAATTTGCTCAATTTTGCCTTGATTCATCACAGCGATGCGATCGCTCAATGATAACGCCTCTTCTTGGTCATGGGTCACCATAATAAAGGTTAAACCCAGGTCTTTGTGTAAATTTGACAGCTCGACCTGCATTTCCTTACGCAGTTTTAAATCTAAAGCCCCCAAGGGTTCATCCAGCAACACCACCGCCGGACGGTTGACTAAAGCCCTAGCCAAAGCGACGCGCTGCTGTTGTCCTCCAGAAAGTTGACTAGGAAAACGCGATCGCAAACTCTCCATTTTCACCAGTTTTAAAGCTTCTTTGACTCTCTCTTCAATTTGCGGTTTGCGGCATTTTTTCAATCTCAGTCCAAAGGCAATGTTATCCCAAACGTTGAGATGGTTAAATAAGGCATAGCTCTGAAACACTGTATTCACTGGTCGGCGATAGGGAGGCACATTAGTCATGGCCTGACCTTGAATCAATAACTTACCTGCATCCACGCTTTCAAAACCGGCAATTAAACGTAGCGTAGTGGTCTTACCACAGCCAGAAGGGCCGAGAATACTAAAAAATTCCCCCTGCCTAACATCTAAATCTACTCCATGTACCGCCGGTTCCTGATTAAAAAATTTGAACACGTTACGCAGTTCAACATCCAGTGGTTGTAGCGTTTTCATGCCCTTGAGATTCTGCGTCACAGTTTGAGCCATATTCATTAGTAGAATGCAGTGATCTTACGTGATTTAGTCTATATAATGTAGTCGATCAAGCCAACTCTTCGTAGCCTTGGGTTAATTGTATCCATCAAAAACAATTGTGCAGAAAGATACGTACCGGATTGTTACACATTGAATAGTAGTTGGCAGTTTTGGGAATCATATACAAGTCACACTCATGTACAGAATCGTCATTTATCCTATGATTCAATTACTAAAATTTTTGCCTCATCATCCAAAATATATGGTAGAGACGTAGCAGTGCTACGTCTCTGCTACGTCTCTACAAAAATGATTTCGGGTAACTATCACCCTTCTTGGGATGTAGGACAATAAATTATGGAAAAATATTTTTATTTTTGAGTAATTATTTTCATCTTATGGCTACACTACAACCATTTTCGTCTATTGGTAAAAAAGATACCAGGACTGTTGGTAAAGGATTTCAGCCTGTATTCTTGATTGTGTTTACTCTGTTAATGATGACGGGAATTAGTGTGCGGTTAGCATACTTACAAATTGTTGAAGGTAAGCAATTCCGTCAAAGAGCTGAATCAAACCGGATTCGCATCATTCCCAAACAACCAGAACGCGGTAATATTTTTGACCGGAATGGCAAACTCTTGGCTAGCACCCGCTATCCCCGTTCTGTATATCTTTGGCCAATGGCGCATAAAAAACCCTCTTGGCCAGTTGTCGCACCACGTTTGGCCAAAATTTTAGAAATTCCCCAAGAAGATATTGAGAAGAAATTAGACGAAGCAGGAGCTAATTCTTCTTCTCTGATTCGCATTGCGCGTGATTTAAATGAAGCGCAAATCACAGCCATCAAGGAATATGCAAGCGAACTCAAAGATGTAGAAATACATACAGAAGCTGTACGCTATTATCCACATGGTAAAGAATTGGCTCATGTGTTGGGTTATACGCGAGAATTGACGGCTGAACAGTTAAAAGCTAGGAAACAAGAGGGATACAGATTAGGTGATGTTATTGGTCAAATGGGTGCGGAAAAGGCTTATGAGAAGCTGCTGCGTGGTGAATGGGGTGGACAACAAGTAGAAGTCGATGGGGCTGGTAGACCATTGCGAGTTCTGGGAGAAAAACAAGCGAAAGCTGGTAATGATTTACATCTAACCATAGATATAAATGTCCAAAAAGCGGCAGAAAAAGCTTTAAGCGATCGCAATGGGGCTATCATCGCAATTGATCCCAAAAATGGTGCTGTTTTAGCCCTAGTCTCTCACCCCACCTTTGATCCCAATATCTTCTCTAAGCAGAAACTCACTCAAAAAGATTGGGAATCTGTTCAAGGTGAAGAACATCCCCTCGTTAATCGGGCTTTAAGCGCTTTTCCACCTGCGAGTACCTTCAAAATTGTCACAGCTACTGCGGGGTTAGAATCAGGTAAATTCTCCCCTAGCACAGTCTTGCAAACCTACGGTTCCTTAACTATCGGTGGAACTCGCTTTGGCGAATGGAATCATGCCGGGTTTGGCCCCTTGGGTTTTGTCGGGGCAATGCAGTGGAGTAGTGATACTTTCTTCTATCAAATTGGTAGAGGTGTCGGTGGCCCGACTTTGATTGAGTGGACTCGCAAATATGGGTTTGGCAAAAAAACAGGTTTTGAATTTGCTTCCGAGGAAGCTAGGGGTTTAGTTCCCGATGAGACATGGAAACAAAAAGCCTGGAAAATACCTTGGACAGTAGGCGACACTATTAATATGTCAATTGGCCAAGGTGCATTGCAAACTACTCCTATGCAGGTTGCAATTATGTTTGCTGTACCTGCTAATGGTGGTTATCGAGTCCAGCCCCACTTGCTGAAAGATCATGAAGAGGCGAAAAGTTGGCGAGAATCTTTAAACATGAAGCCCACAACAATCAAAACTCTCCGTGAAGGGTTGCGAAAGGTTGTTGCTGAGGGTACAGGCAAAGTTTTAAACAAACCAACTATTCCCCCAGTCGCAGGTAAAAGCGGTACAGCCGAAGCTTGGAATCGCGGAGTCAAAGAAAATCATGCTTGGTTTGGTGCTTACGCGCCGGCTGATAAGCCCGAAATTTTAATCGTCGCCTTTGCTGAACATTCTGGTGGTGGTGGTGGTAGCGTTGCAGCTCCCATGATCCTCAAAATCATGGAAGATTATTTTCAGCGCAAGTATCCAGGCAAATATCAAAAGCCAGTAGTCAATAGTCAATAGTCAATAGTCAATAGTCAATAGTCCATAGTCAAAATCATTGACTCCTCACTCACTAAGTAACTAATGACTAATGACTAATGACCAATGACTAATAACTATTTTTTTTGAGTAGCGATCGCTAATTTTGCTCCCTTTACCTGTCGTACTTGATCCATCACTGCTACTACTTTACCGTGTCCTACATTGGCATCAGCATTAATCACCACTAACGTTTCTGGACTAGAACCAATCAAGTCACGCACTTGTTCGGCAATAGCATCCACTACAATTGGTTGGCGATTTAGACTGACTGCTCCTTTATCATCTACCGTAATCGTGATTTTTGTGGGTACTTGCTGTTGTCTGGCTGTCGCCGCTTTGGGTAAATTTACTGGCAACCCTTCAGAGCGAGTGAGAAACAATGTTGACATGATAAAGAATGTCAAAATCGCAAAAATTACATCAATCATCGGCACGATATTAATCTGTGCGGGGATATCTGGCTCATCTGGTAGACGCATATGCTCTCTCTCCTCGTTCGTACTTGCGGCGATACAGTAATTCTAATTGACCACCATACTCTTGAATTAAAGCTGTTTGACGAATGTACAATCCCCGGAAAGTATTAGCAAAAAACAGTGTAAATATCGCTACTACTAGTCCTGATGCAGTAGATACCAACGCTTCACTAATCCCAGCCGTTACCCCGGCAGTTTTTGTTCCCCCAACATCACCAATATCCAAAGAGGCAAAGGAAGTAATCAAGCCCAAAACAGTCCCCAGTAGACCAAGTAAGGGTGCTAGTCCAATAACGGTATCAAAAATATTTTGAAAGCGCTTCAATATAGGTATCTCCGCTTGCGCCTCGCTTTCTAATGCCAGACGGAATTCTTCTGGTGTCGGCTCTTCTAATTCTAAGGCTGATAAAAATATCCGTGCTAGTGGTAAATCTACATTTTGCCTGAGTTTATCTATTGTACCAACTACATTATTTAGCTGATACAAGTTCAAAACCTCTCTAATTACCCGCCTTTGACGATTATTGATTGTCAGCCAAAACCTCACACGTTCAACAATCAGCGCCAACGCTAACACAGAAAACCCCAGTAGCGGCCACATTACCACGCCGCCTGCGGCAAACAGATTTTGAATGCTCATTTACTGCCTCATCATAAATCAACAACCAGACTAGCAAAATCCTCTAGCAAATTGATAGTCTTTGTCAAGAGAAGCTCAGATATAATGCTAAAATTATTAGTGTATCGGTATAATAATTAACATCATTTCACTCTCTAGCAGTAAATTTATCTTACCAAGATTTATCTACAAGTACTGTTATATAAGCTTTTTGTCTTTATATCCAAGTATAGAAAGACTATTTTTTTAGCTAATATTTGCATATTAGCAATTTAATATAAATCCATGTAGTGAAAGAATATATCAATAAAACCTTA
This sequence comes from Nostoc sp. TCL26-01, assembly GCF_013393945.1. Taxonomy (NCBI): domain Bacteria; kingdom Bacillati; phylum Cyanobacteriota; class Cyanophyceae; order Nostocales; family Nostocaceae; genus Nostoc; species Nostoc sp. TCL26-01. The sequence continues at coordinate 2,254,338 of NZ_CP040297.1, read as the reverse complement.
AAGAAGTCGCAAGTGAGGGTGTTGCTACGAAGTTTTACACCCAATGAAGTTTGTTAAGTCCCTTTGAGTAGGCAAGCGAGGTAAAGCGTCTCATGGGGAATAGTTACGGAGTTATTTTCGCTGGTTTGAAGTTTCTAGCTTTATAGAATGTTTCTAGACTACTGCGATCGCCTACAAAACGCCAGTGCCAAGGTTCATAACTCACCCCTTGAGCATTGTCTCTTGTAAAGGACATCTCAAAGCCAAAACGCGCCGCATTCGCTTGCAACCACTGAAATGCTTTAGTTTTTTCAAAGGTATCGACCAGATTGGTTGCCGGGACATTACCATCCCCAATATCTACTGCATAACCTGTATGATGTTCGCTATGACCAGGAGGTGCGCTCAGAGCTGCCCTTTGAGCTGGAGTTTGATTACGTTGTGCGCCAATTGCAAAAAACAACTGCTCTTGTTCTTTCACCGAGCGAAAACCCGAAATTGGTACAAGGATAACTCCCGCACTCCGCGCCGCCTGTGCCATCGCCTGAAACCTCTGAGCAGCAGTTTTTCGCAAGCGGATTCTGCCATCAATACTAATTGGTGCTAATTCAGACTCCGGTGCTTCTGAGTATGCTAAATGTCCCAGTACAATCTGAGAGTCCACAGGATTACTAACTGCTGGTGTTGATGTTGTAGGAGAACTAGTTTGTGAAGGTTGAGAATCGGCAGTTTTTTTCGGTGCTGTGATAAAAAACACAAAACCGCTAATCACAGCCAAAAGAACAAATGCACCTAGTCCCCCAATCACTAAAATCAAGCGTTGTAACCGTACCTTGGGTGCGACATCAGGAGTATCGCGTAAAGCCGCCGGAATATCGTCACTTGGTTCACCCAATGAGTTGTATGGTTCTCCAGAATACCCAGCTTTATTCAAAGGTCAACTCCTGCTTCTGTGCAACTTTCATAACAAATTGTAGTCTTGATGGAGATAAAGAGTCATTAGTTATTGGTCAATAGTCATTAGTCAATGGTCAATGGTCAATGGTCAAAATTATTTTCTTCTTATCCCCTTGTCCCCTTGTCCCCTTGTCCCCTTGTCCCCTTGTCCCCTTGTCCCTCACTCCCTCACTCCCTCACTCAGCAATCCCCCACTCCCTCATAACAAAACTCGGTAGATGATTTGACATCTACCGAGACTTATGCAAAATATAAACCAAATTGGCAAAACACTACGCAACTTCGCCGTTATCACTCTCGCTTCCTTGTAATACAGTTTCAAAGCTCATTCTTTGTTCTGCATTTCTTAAGAAATAGCCACTAATCATGGCAGAAGCTAGCAAACGTCCCAGGCTTTCTCTGCTGGTAGTGATGGTAATACCAAAGTGTTCAGAAGGTAGATTTCCTAGTAATCCTACTATGTTACGTTCCATCACTTGAAACACTTCCGGTGATGTGGGTTTGGATAATTGGGTGACTGTTTCAGGACTTAATGATTTAACATACTGCCATAGTAAATTTGCTGTTTCTGATTCGCTATCAAAAAATTCGGAAACTCGGTTAGATTGATTACTCACTTTTCTACCTCCTGCAATACCACTTTGGGCTGTGATGTATAGTGACGTTAAATATATGATTGATATCTGTGTCTTATTTGACTCAATTCACCGTTTGGTGTTCCTGTCAAATAATGTAACAAACTCATTCACAGATCAAAGTGGGCGTAACCGTACCACAAGCAGGGGATTTTCTCACCTATGGAGAAAAAGTAGAGACGTAGCAAAAAGTAGAGACGTAGCAGTGCTACGTCTCTACGTCTCTACAAGAATTTCGATAACGCTGATTAACTCGCCAAATATTCGTCTATGCTGGCTTTAGATTTACGCAGCTTAGTGAGGGCTTCGCGTTCGATTTGTCGGACTCGTTCACGGCTAATATTGAGTATTTCGCCGATTCTGGCTAGAGTCAGAGCTTGCCCATCGGTTAATCCAAAACGCAGGGTAATCACCTCTTTCTGTTGGGGAGTAAGTTGCTCCATCAGATGTTCTAAGTCGTGAGATAGGGAAGATTGCATGACAAATTCTTCTGGAGAAGCGCCTGGATCTTCCAGCATCTCGCCTAGTTCGGTGTCGTAGTTATCTCCCAAACGTAAATCTAAGGATAAGGGCAAACGCGCCTTTTCTAAATATTCTCTGACTTGCTTGGGTGTGAGTTCTAACTCTTGGGCTAGTTCAGCAGCTGTGGGCGCACGTCCTAATCTTTGGGACAGGTGACGCTGGGCTTTTTTAATTTTGTTCAGCTTTTCGGTAATATGAATGGGTAGACGAATGGTGCGGGCTTTTTCAGCGATCGCTCTGGTGATTGCTTGACGTATCCACCAGTAGGCATAGGTAGAAAATCTATAGCCTTTTGTCGGGTCAAACTTTTCTACACCCCTTTGCATGCCAATGCTACCCTCTTGGATGAGGTCTAATAAATCGACGTTACGCTTAATGTATTTTTTGGCAACGGATACTACTAGCCGCAAATTGGCCTCTACCATTTTGCGCTTGGCAATTTCGCCATCGGCGATGATGTCATTCAATTGTGTTGAATCCATGTTTGCCGCTTTTGCCCACTCTTCTAAGCTGGGTTGTCGTCCCAACTGCATGGCAAGATCCTCCCTGATGTCTTGCAATGCAGTTGAACGCTGCACTTGCTTGCCGTAGTGGATTTCTTGTTCGTGGCTTAAGAGGGGTACACGGCCAATCTCACGCAGGTAAGTCCGCACGAGGTCTGTGGCTGTTGGAGCGGTCTTCATGGCGCTACTCTTTGGTGTTGATGGTTCTTTTGGTAGGGTCATTAACTGATAGATGCTCTTTGCCGATGCTACCCAGTTAAACTGGGGGGTGGATTATTGTTTGCCTGTTATACATTCGCTAATTTCAGTCGCCATAGAAATTTACATAGGTGTCTAACTGCTAGACATTACAGTTATTTCCTTTTCTTCACAAGTATCTAAAGTCATATAAAGGGTATTAAGATTAACATTTTTGTTTTGCCCATTTGTTAACAATTGTAACATTTATGAGAGGATTTGGATGACTTTCCTGTGTAAATTGGCAATATTATTAAATTAAGTACTTTTACTTACTGACTATCAGAAAAACCTGAAATTTATGCTAATCAATGAGTTTCAGGTTTTTAAATTGCTTATCTCCCTGTCAACGTATCTAGTAGTAGTTGACCTAAATTACGAATTAGCTAAAATAATTTTCTGAACTAAGCAAGACACTCTGACCGTTGATGTGAGATTGTTTCCAGTCATAGGAATAAATAAACTTGCTAATAACTTAGTGAAAATTTCTCTCCTCTGGCTTTCTAGAAGTATATGCGATTAGCTGGCTGACAGAGCATGATTACTTCCTCATATTTGTTAAAATATCTCAATGAAAACAATAATTATTTTTCTATAATAATTACTTAATTTTCGTTGTAAATACTGCTTAATGCAGATTTCAGTTATTGGTCATTAGTCATTGGTCATTGGTAAAACTCTTACCCATTACCCAGTTGTAGGTTGGCTGGAGGCTTTGCGTAACCCAACAGTTTGATATGTGTTGGGTGGCGCTACGCTTAACTCAACCTACTCCTATGCTTCATACCCTAACTACTCTGGCAATACTCTTGGACGGTTTTTACATCTAGAGTGGTATTTTGCATGGAACGGATAGCGGCTACAGTGGCTTTAGCACCGGCGATGGTGGTTATGATGGGGATTTTGTAGGCTAAACCTGTGCGACGAATCAATCTAGCATCTGTTTGGGCTTCTTCTCCGGAAGGGGTGTTGATAATCAGGTGGATTTTTTGGTTTTTGATAGCGTCGATGACGTGGGGACGACCTTCGTGTAGTTTCAGCACTAATTCTACATCTAAGCCGTGTTCTGATAAAACGCGACGTGTCCCGAAGGTAGCCATCACTTTAAAGCCTAAGTCAATAAATTCTCTAACTACAGGTACAGCAGCAGCTTTGTCGCGATCGCTCATTGACACAAATACAGTTCCCGTTGAGGGGAGTCTTTCTCCAGCACCTAACTCAGCTTTGGCAAAGGCTCGGCCAAAATCACTGTCGATTCCCATGACCTCGCCAGTAGAACGCATCTCTGGGCCTAATATTGTATCAGTTCCTGGGAATTTATTAAAGGGTAATACAGCTTCTTTGACGGCAATGTGGTTGGGGATGACTTCTTGGGTAAAATTTAATTCTGCCAGAGTTTTGCCCGACATGATCAAAGAGGCCAACTTTGCCAGGGCTATCCCAGTAGCTTTAGAGACAAAAGGTACAGTTCTAGAGGCGCGGGGGTTAGCTTCTAAAATATAGACTTGGGGCGAGTAAGTGCCAGCACCAACGACAGCAAACTGAATATTCATCAATCCAATGACAGAAAGTGCTTGTGCTAACTGGACTGTCCAAGTGCGGATTTGGTTGAGAACGGCTGGCGGTAGAGAAATTGAAGGTAAAGAACAAGCCGAGTCACCTGAGTGAATTCCCGCCTGTTCGATGTGTTCCATGATGCCACCAATTACGACTCGTCCGGTGTGATCAGCGATCGCATCTACATCGACTTCAATAGCATTCTCCAAGAATTTGTCAATTAAAATTGGGTGATCTGGTTCTACCTGCACCGCAAAAGTCATGTAACGTTCTAATTCTGCATCTGAATAGACTATTTCCATCGCCCTACCACCCAACACATAACTCGGACGTACCACCACCGGATAACCGATTCGTCTGGCTACAATCAGCGCATCTTCGTAGCTTCTGGCAATGCCATTTGGGGGTTGAGCAATATTTAGTTGTTTCAGAATCTTTTCAAACCGTTCCCGATCTTCGGCGGTGTCGATGGAATCGGGAGAAGTACCCCAGATTTTGGGTACTGGTGATTGGGGATTAGGGATTAGGGATTGAGCATTTTCCCCAGTTCCCAGTTCCCAGTCCCCAGTCCCTAACCTTTGTAAATATTCCTGTAAGGGTAGAGCTAATTTCAACGGTGTTTGTCCACCGAATTGAACGATAATACCTACGGGGTTTTCGGCTTCGATGATGTTGAGGACATCTTCTTTGGTTAAGGGTTCAAAGTAGAGGCGATCGCTTGTATCGTAATCAGTAGATACTGTCTCTGGGTTGGAGTTGACCATGATTGTTTCATAGCCGTCTGCTTTTAGGGCATAGGCGGCGTGACAACAACAGTAGTCAAACTCTATCCCTTGGCCGATGCGGTTGGGGCCACCACCTAAAATCATCACTTTCGGCTTGGTGGCGGGGATGACTTCGGTTTCGTCTTCGTAGGTGGAGTAATAATAGGGAGTGAAGGCTTCAAACTCAGCCGCGCAGGTATCGACAGTTTTGTAAACGGGGATGACTTCTAATTGTTTGCGGTAAGCGCGGACTTCATCTTCGGTGGTTTTGGTAGCAAAGGCAATTTGGCGATCGCTATAACCATCGCGCTTAACTGCATACATTTGCTCTTTTGTCAATTGTTTGAGTGGTGTCCGTTTGAGGAACTTTTCCACCTCCAACAATTGCTGCATTTTATCGAGGAACCAGGGGTCAATCCCAGTGAGTTCGTAGATGTCCTCAGCACTCATACCGAGTTGCAAAGCATGACGCACGGCAAAAATGCGATCGGGATTAGGTGTCCGCAATTGGGCGCGAATTTGTTCACCACTAGGTAATTTTTCTTGTTTATCACAACCCCAACCGGCGCGTCCAGTTTCCAGAGAACGCAGGGCTTTTTGGAAGGATTCGTTAAATGTCCGTCCTATGGCCATCGCCTCCCCGACAGACTTCATTTGTGTAGTCAGGACTGGTTCCGAACCAGGGAACTTTTCAAAAGCGAAGCGGGGGACTTTCGTGACAACGTAGTCAATTGTTGGTTCAAAAGAGGCGGGGGTTTTTTTGGTGATATCGTTTTTAATTTCATCCAAGGTGTAACCCACAGCCAATTTAGCAGCCATCTTAGCAATAGGGAAGCCGGTAGCCTTGGAAGACAAAGCCGAACTACGAGAGACGCGAGGGTTCATTTCAATCACCACCACATCCCCATTCACAGGGTTGACAGCAAACTGGATATTAGAACCACCAGTTTCCACACCTATCTCACGGATGATTTTGATTGCCATGTCCCGCAACCGTTGATATTCCTTATCGGTGAGGGTTTGGGCAGGGGCAACAGTGATAGAATCGCCAGTGTGGATACCCATCGGGTCGATATTCTCAATCGAACAGATAATCACCACATTATCTGCTAAGTCACGCATGACTTCTAACTCATATTCTTTCCAACCGAGTAAAGATTGATCAATGAGAATTTGCGAAACGGGACTAGCATCAATCCCGACTTGAGCCATTTCTTCAAATTCTTCTTGGTTGTAGGCAATACCACCACCCGTACCACCCATTGTAAACGCAGGGCGAATAATTAAAGGATACGTGCCGATTTTTTGGGCGATCGCTTTAGATTCTTCTAAAGTTGATGCTGTACCACTAGGGCAAACTTTTACACCAATCTTGGCCATCGCATCGTTGAATAGCTTGCGATCTTCGGCTTTCTCAATCGCTTCTAACTTAGCACCAATCAGTTCAACATTATATTGATCTAGCACGCCATTTTTGGCTAAAGCCACAGCAATGTTTAAGGCCGTTTGTCCACCCATTGTTGGTAATAAAGCGTCTGGGCGTTCTTTGGCGATGACTTTGGCAACAAATTCTGGTGTGAGTGGTTCGATGTAAGTGCGATCGGCTGTTTCTGGATCAGTCATGATTGTAGCAGGGTTGGAATTCACCAGCACTACTTCATAACCTTCCTCTCGGAGAGCTTTACAGGCTTGAGTTCCGGAGTAATCAAACTCACAGGCTTGTCCAATTACAATAGGGCCAGATCCTAACAGGAGTATCTTCTGGATATCTTGACGGCGGGGCATAGTCGTTGGGTTGGAGTACGAGAATACAAATCCTGACTATTTTAAGGGTCTTTATCCCTACTCGTGTGATTCATTATCAAGTTTTCTGGGTTTGGTGACACAAAACAAGAGGGTAGGGGTGTAGGGGTGCGAACAGTGAACAGTGAACGCTTAGTAACTGGTAACTGATAACTGTTAACTGGTAACTGATTTGGTAGGGGTGTAGGGGTATAAGTATTTTGAACACCTAGTATCTCTAAACGGTTTTCTAAAACCTTTGATTTTTCGTTTTCATGCGTCAGTCCTAGAAAATCTCTTAACTCTGTGTCTCTGTGTCTTCGTGGTTAAATAGATGATTTTTTACCACACAAAGTCTTTACTAAATTTCTAATCTACCTAAGACAAAAAGAACTTTAATTTAAATAAATAGTAATATTTCTCAAAATAAATTGTGATTCACATTACAAAATATGTCAATTTTTTTACTTTCAATAAAAGAGGGCAGAAGTATAAATACTATCTGCCCTTTTTTATAATTTCTTAAGACTTAACTCAGAGTCAGATTAACTCCATTTAGTTAGGACTTACGCAGTGTCACTGTATTTTCTGGCTTTTTTGTCAATAGTCAATAGTGAGATAGTGCGTTCCTGTCGCCTTGCGTCGGAAAGCAACTATCGAACCCGTAAGGGTCAATAGTCCAAAAAACTTGATTTTGACTATGGACTATGGACTATTGACCACCCTCATTTATGGTTTATTGGTTGAGTGCGTAAGTCCTACTAGTTTAGTTTTGGGCAGGTTGAACAAAACCCAAGGTTAAGCTATCTTTAGCCAAGAAGTGAGCTAGATGGTAAGCTCTTTCCTCAGTTTTTAACAGAATCTTTTCGTACAGATAGCGTGTACCGCGATCGCCTAAACTTTCTGCTTGAGCAGCTTGGCGACGAATCACGTTGATAATCGCCTGTTCTGCTGCTAGGTCGTTTTCTACCATCTTCCGGGAAGAATATACGCCATCGGGTTCTTGCTCAAAACAGGTTAATTCTGCTAACTTACTGAAACTAGCCGCAGGTACACCACCTAATCCGTTTAAGCGCTCGCCAATTTCATGAACGTGGTCTTGTGCTTCATTGTAGCTGGAGTTAAAAAATTCATGCAGTGAGTAAAATTCTGCACCTTCCACTACAAAATGATGTTTTTGGTACTGCAAATACAGTGCCTGAAAACTAGCTAGAACTACGTTTAATCCTTCAGTAACTGGAGCAGTAACACTACGATCCAGTAGAACTGGATTGTCATAAACTTGACCAAAGTTTTGTAATAAAGTTTGTGTATCAGCCATTGTTCTCCTCGCTTTTAAGCAATCATAGTTGCTAACTGCTTAGTTCCTACATATTAACATCTTAAAAATTAAAGCAACCGAAATCAATATCACAAATGTTGATTTTTTTTGTTGCTTAAATGCCAATCTTTACTCTTTAGTATGATGAATTTTTCTTACTAAGTTTATGTCTAGTTACTATTCTTCTTGAGATAATTTCTAAACATTAGTAAAGTCTAGAGGCTAGAGACTAGAGGCTAGAGTGGTAATTTGTTCCCAAGAAAAATTGCCATAAAAGAATCATCGACTAATTGTAAACGCCGATAAACTGATTTAAGCCAGAGACTAATACCATTTCACGTTAATCATGATACACATAAATTATGTAGAGACGTTGCATTGCAACGTCTCTACTGTTTTACATTTAAAGGAAATTGGTATAACAAAGGATGAAAGCCTCTTTTTTATATCTTCTAATCTCTAGTACTCTACAGATAAAAATTAGTACTTACAGGAAAGATTCTCAAAAACTTTCATCTGTTCTGTTAAGGTTTGGATATATACTCAACGTAAAATTTGCTCAATCATCCGGTTCGCTTGAGCAGCATAACCACCCCCAAACAAATTGAAGTGATTCAAGATGTGATAGAGATTGTAGAGAGGTTTGCGGCGTTCATAATTTGTATCTAAAGGAAACACTTCTGCATAGCCTTGATAAAAAGCTGCGGGAAAACCCCCAAATAGTTCCGTCATGGCGATGTCAACTTCTCTATCGCCAAAATAAGTGGCTGGATCAAAAATCACTGGTTCCCCCGACACTGTACACCCAGCATTTCCGCCCCACAAATCCCCGTGTACAAGGGCAGGCTGTATTTGGCGATGATTACCTAATAAATCGGGGATAGCCGCAAATAACTCATCTTGTTTGGGAAAACTACCACCCCGCCGCCTAGCTAGTTGCAATTGATAACCCAGACGATGTTGAGCATAAAATTCTGCCCAGTCTGCTGTCCAAGTGTTGATTTGGGGAGTCGAACCAATAGTGTTATTGACATCCCAGCCAAAACCCTTTTGACTGGTAGCTTGGTGCATTATGCCTAACTTGCGTCCCATTTCTGCCCAGCTTTTGCTGTCACCGCTTCCCATTTCCAGCCATTCCAACACTATATAACTAGAATTAGCCGCAGTTCCCCAACAAAGCGGTTTTGGCACACGGATGCTATTTGTCCCTAGCATCTGCTTTAATCCCAACGCTTCCGCCTCAAACATTGCCACGTGCGATGCTTGATTGAGTTTGACAAAGTACGTCAACTTACCATCACAAACAGCATAACCTTGATTAATACACCCACCACTCAGCGATCGCCTCTGCTGAGTGTGAAATTTTTCACCAGTTACACGGCTAATATGGGTATCGATTTCAGTCCACATGATGACTACTGATTTGATATGGTTGAGGAAGTCAAGCTGGTTGAGTTTAATTTTATGAAAACGTTCACGGCTGTGGTTGAGAAAGACTTTGATACTGCTCTATACATAGGCTATGTTCCAGGTTTCCCAGGAGCGCATTCCCAGGGAAAAACTTTGGAAGAACTACAAGCGAACCTGCGTGAAGTGATTGAGATGCTCTTGGAAGATGAAAACTCAACATTTAGTTTTTAGAAGCGCGATGAAATCTAATAACTTACTCATTCACCTCGCTTTTCCCACACCCCAACTTATTCTGGTTTCAGTACAACCACACCATAAGCTTCTGGACAAAGGTATTGGTTAGCGGCTAGGAGTAAATCGGGTGCTTCTTGAGCTTGGATATGGGCTGGGTAATTAAATGCTGGCTCTAAATCTCCTACCAAAGACTGATAAAATCCATATAAACCAGCGCGATCGCTTGGGGTTTCATTACCAAAAATAAACCTGTTAGCTACACGCTTACGTACACGAGCGATTTCTTTGTCGCTGACTAACTCTGTTTGAATTTTACGGATATGTTGGGCGATCGCTTCTTCTACCGCCTGTAAATTTTCTACCGCACACTTAGCCGAAATATAAAACGTCCCTTGCAAGCGACTGCTCATATTGCTGACAGAAATCGAAGTCACCAGCCCCCGTTCTTCTCGCAAATCCTGCACTAATCTCGATGTTCTCCCCTGTCCCAAAATCGCTGCTAACACATCTAAACCGTAAGTGTCTTCTAGCTGGTTTAACCCTGGAACTCGCCAAACCATCACGAGTCTTGCTTGCTGGAGACTCGCATCAATAAATTCTCGGCGGACAATCTTTGTAAATGCAGGTTCGGGAATAATATTTGACTGTTGATTGTTGATTGTTGAGAGTTGACGCTGAACAACTTGGGTAAATCCTTCCGCAATAGTTTCGATTAATTCTTCTTCCGGTAGATTACCCACAGCCACAGCTGTGATTGACTGGGGCTGATACCAAGTAGCGTGGAAGTCTCGCATCTGCTGGGCTTTGAGTTGGGAAATTACAGATTCTGGCCCCAACACCGGACGGCGATAAGGTAAATGTGCAAACGCTGTTTCCATCGCCCGGCGAAAGGTGCGACGGCGGGGGTTATCTTCGGAACGGCGGATTTCTTCTAAAACTACTAAACGTTCACGTTCAAAAGCATCATCAGGAATGCTGGGATTCAATACGACATCAATTTGTAGCGGCGCTAATACAGCAAAATCCTTGGGGGCAGTAGTTATATAGTAATGAGTATAGTCTTGGCTGGTCGCAGCGTTGGTAACAGCACCACGTTCTTCAATGTGACGTTCAAACTCACCACTAGCTAGTCGCTCAGTTCCCTTAAAAATCATGTGTTCCAGAAAGTGAGCCATCCCGTTAATATCATCAGACTCGACAGCTGAACCCACATCAATCCACAAGCTGAGATTCACAGCTTCAATTGGCATTTGCTCCACTACAATAGTCAAGCCATTGGGCAATTGATGCAGCTTGGGAGCGTTAAGGCGAGGAAGTTTCCGCAGGGTTGAGGTCATGGGTTGTGGTGAATTGAAGATATCTCTTACTTCTCTATCTTAAGTTGTCAGACTCAACCCAGTGAAGCTTTAAGGCTGTCTAACAAATAGGTACTAAATTGTTTTCCAGTACCTATTTAATAGGTACAGTACCTATTTCTTGCACCAACGCGCGTCAGGGCCTCGGCTTAAACATTCCAGCCGCCCGGAATTACGCTCCTGGCGTAGAATGCGGCGAATTAGGTCAATTCCTACAGTGGGACATCGTTCCTGTAAATCCTTGATAGAAAAATCTCCGGGTATATTGTTAATAGTATCTAGCACCATAGCTGTTTTAACGCCCTTGACCGAGCTGACTAACCCGACTCGCTGCTCAAACTCCCGGTAAGCCGACAGCAGCATTACACCTAGAAAATACTCCCACCAAGGTAGCAAGCTATGTTGTCCTTGATGCCAGTTTTGCGACGATTGGTAAAGTGTATCGTAGTAGCTTTCTTTTGTACGTTCTACAATCCGTTCCAAGCTAATAAATCGACCCACTTCGTAACCTGTTTTGTATAGTAAAAGCAGTGTTAGTAGCCGAGCCATTCGTCCATTGCCATCACTAAAAGGGTGGATGCACAGAAAATCTAAGATATAAGTAGGGATGAGCAGTAATGGCTCGATTTCTTCAGACTCAAAGAGGCGGTTGAATTGTTCATGCAACCGATGCATTGCATCTTGTGTCCTATAAGCTGGGACTGGCTGAAATCTCACAACCTTTCTACCATCTGGGTAAGTCTCACTGATCTCATTATCTACCGACTTCCAGCGTCCACCCTCAATAACAGTAAATTGGTAAAGGTCACGATGTAGCTGTAACACTACTCCGGTAGTAAAAGGAATGTGAGCATAGCTGGTGTGAATCGTGGTAAGTACATCTCGATAGCCAGCAATTTCTTGTTCTGAGCGATCGCGGGGTGTAGTTTTTTCAGCGACTAATTCTTTGATGCGTTCTAGAGGCGCTGTGATGCCTTCTATTCGATTGGAAGACTCTGTGCTTTGAATTATTGCCGCTTGGCGCAATGTCTCCAATACTTGAGGTGACTGTTCTTTGAACAATTCCTGCTTGCCTTTGTACTCACCAATGAGCCGGACGGTACGCAGCAGATTTTGATTAATTGGCTGGCGTTCGATAAAGTTTAGTTCAAACGACTGCATCGGCAGTTCCTATCAACTTAACTTCACTATATTCTCATTTATGAGTACGTGCCTTGCTGTTCACGTAGCTCGTACAGAAGGTATTTCCCACAACTTTATGACGATTAATTATAAAATTATGAGTAGTAATATTAAATTTTGTTAATTTAATTCTCATGTCTAGTATTTTGGTTAATCAAAGTAAACCTCGTGTAGTCGTCATCGGTGCGGGGATTGGTGGGCTGACGGCTGGTGCATTGTTAGCGCGTCGTGGTTATAGTGTCTTAGTTTTAGACCAAGCCATTGTTCCAGGAGGTTGTGCTTCTACCTTTAAACGTCAGGGATTTACCTTTGATGTGGGGGCGACTCAAGTGGCTGGTTTAGAACCAGGGGGGATTCATCACCGTATATTTTCAGAACTAGAAATCGATTTACCAGATGCAACGCCTTGTGACCCAGCTTGTGCTGTATATTTACCTGGGGAAAATACACCGATTAATGTATGGCGTGATCTGCAAAAATGGCAAGAGGAACGACAAAGACAATTTCCTGGTAGTGAGCCATTTTGGCAACTCATGGCGACTTTATTTGATGCTAGTTGGGAATTTCAAGGACGTGATCCAGTTTTACCACCGCGTAATTTGTGGGATTTGTGGCAACTAACTCAAGCAGTGCGTCCCAGTACGTTAGTTACTGTACCATTTACCTTATTTACGGTGGGTGACGCTTTAAGATTGTGTGGGTTGGGAAATGATAGACGATTGCGGACATTTTTAGATTTGCAGCTCAAGTTGTATTCTCAAGTCAACGCTGAGGAAACAGCTTTACTTTATGCGGCGACTGCGTTGAGTGTATCGCAATTGCCCCAAGGATTATTTCATCTGCAAGGTAGTATGCAGGTATTGAGCGATCGCCTAGTCGAAGCATTAGAACGAGATGGTGGTAAATTATTAATGCGCCACACTGTCGAACAGATCAAAGTAGAGCATGGCAAAGCCTCTGGTGTTGTGATTAGAAACCAGAAAACCGGGGAAGTGTGGACAGAAGCGCCTGATCATGTAGTTGCTAACGTGACGGTACAAAACTTAGTGCAACTATTGGGAGAACAAGCCCCATCAGGTTATAAACAACGTGTGGAAAAATTACCCCCAGCATCAGGGGCATTTGTGGTTTACTTGGGTGTAGATGCAAGTGCGATTCCACCAGAGTGTCCCCCTCACCTACAATTTTTGTATGATGCCGATGGCGTGATTGGGGAAAATAACTCTTTGTTTGTTTCCGTCAGTCATGCAGGTGATGGACGCGCCCCAGATGGACAAGCGACAATTATTGCCTCATCCTTTGTAGACCCCGAACAATGGTGGAATACTGAAGATTATCCAGGATTGAAACAGCAGTACACTCAAGAAGCGATCGCCAAATTAGCCCAATATTTTTATCTCAAACCAGAAACCATAGTTTATCAAGAAGCAGCCACACCTCGAAGTTTTGCTCATTACACAGGACGCGATCGCGGTATCGTTGGTGGTATTGGTCAAAGAATCCCGACTTTTGGCCCCTTCGGTTTTGCCAACCGGACACCCATCAATCATTTGTGGCTAGTTGGCGACTCCACCCATCCAGGAGAAGGAACAGCCGGGGTAAGTTACTCAGCTTTGACAGTGGTGAGACAAATTGCAGCGCAATCTTAACTCACATACTTTTCCTGCATTTCTCACAAGCCACAGACATAGCAGATGTAGTGGCGTTAAGCGTAGCGCAACCCAACAGAGATCAGAATGTTGGGTTACGCAAAGCCTCCACCCAACCTACTAGCTAGTGTGTGTATTTCTATTTCATATCGTAACCAAACAAATTGGGGTCAACTTCACCTAATTGCAAATCTGCTAAACCGTATTCGGCCCATCGTCTTTCTACCATTGCGGCTATATCTTGATCAGATTCTAAAGGCGCACCCCATTCATGGTCTATTTCTGGGGGAATTTTGGTAGTTGCATCAATCCCCATTCTTCCACCTAAGCCAATTTTCTCACTGGCAAAATCTAAGGTGTCAAAGGGTGTATTCGGCAAAATAAATACATCTCTGGTGGGGTCAACTTTAGAACTAATTGCCCAGACTACTTGACGGGGGTCACGAATGTTAATGTCTTTATCAACGACGATGACAAACTTGGTGTAAGTAAATTGGGGTAAGGCACTCCAAAACGCTAAGGCTGCTCGGCGTGCTTGTCCAGGATAGGCTTTATCAATGGAAATAATTGCGGCTTTGTAACTCAAAGCTTCCATTGGCAGGAAGAAATCCACAATTTCTGAGACTTGTTGACGTAAAATCGGTGTGTAAATGCGGTTGAGTGCGATCGCCATCATGGCTTCTTCTTTGGGTGGACGACCGCTAAATGTGGTCAAATAAATTGGGTCTTTGCGGTGTGTCATACACTGGAAGCGAATTAGCGGTGAATCTTCTACGCCGCCGTAATAACCCATGTGATCACCAAAGGGGCCATCTGGTAAAACTTCTCCTGGTGTGATTGTCCCTTCCAACACAAACTCAGAATCGGCAGGAACTTCTAAATCTACAGTTTTACACTTCGCCAACTGCACACCAGAACCACCATACAAGCCAGCAAACAACCACTCTGATAAATCTACAGGAATGGGTGTAGCTGCTGCCATGATAATTAAAGGATCAACACCAAGAGCGATCGCTACTTCTAATTTTTTACCCTGTTCGGCTGCTTTGCGTAAATGTCTCGCCCCACCCCGCACTGATAACCAGTGGACTGTCATGGTATTTTTCGATTGCAATTGCAAGCGATACACACCCACATTCGGCGTACCCGTCTCACAATCTTTGGTAATGACTAGCCCCAGTGTGATAATTCTGCCTGCATCACCAGGATAAGGACGAATCAAGGGCAATTTGGTTAAATCTAAATCATCACCCTGAAGTACTACTTGCTGACAAGCTGGAAAAAAGTCTCGCCCTGGTTTGGCTTTGACTACATCAAACAGCACTTTACCAAAATCTATGGCTTGAGAAATTTTCTTGGGGGGTTTTGGTTGTTGTAGCATACTCAGCTTTTTCCCCAAGGTTTCTAATTCTTGAGGGTGCTGCATATTCATCGCCCAGCAGATTCTCTCCACGGTTCCCATCAAGTTCACCGCGACGGGAAAGGATGCCCCTTTGACGTTTTCAAACAATAAGCCCGGCCCGCCTTTTTGCAGCATCCGGTTAGAAATCTCGGCAATTTCTAAATCTGGGTCAACTAAGGCAGAAATTCGCCGTAATTGTCCCTTTTCTTCTAAAATTTTAATGAATCCCCGTAAGTCTCTGGCCATTTTTCTGGTAAAGCTGAATATTTAAGAAGTGTGAAGCGCTTTCTTAATATTATCAAACAGGAGTCAGGAGTCAGAATTCAGTTGAGTATTCTGTTTGTTTTAACTGTAAGTTAACCACATAACTGAATTTCCTTAACCCTTCACCGCTACCAATTCAGTTATTGTTGTTACGGATAGGCATTATTTCCAATAAATAAGTACTACCCCAATCAAACATGGCGAGAATATACCGTGCCTTCCTGGCAGGTGGTCTGGTAATTGGTCTTCCTGCTAGGTTTATTTTTTACCTGACTCGGTGGTGAGTGCTGAGTGGTGAGTGGTGAGTTAAGAAGAAGTACTTGCTACCTGAATTATTTCTTGAGAGAAACATGGTGCGTAAACAGTGAACAGTAAACAGTGTTTATTAACTGATAACTGATAACTGTTAACTGATTTGTAACACGCCCTACCTTAATATTTACTTTATAAATAGGCTGTTAGTAGGCAAATTACTATATTTATCATTGAATATTTTTTAGGTATTTATCATTAACTCATTATTGCTTCATAGGATGTTGAGAAAAAATTCTCTGAAAAAATGTAAACAATCAAATCTGATACTTTTAAACAGATTTTAAACTTTTGTTTACCATAGCTTAATTTAAATTAAAGGTAATAAATATAACCTGTTCATTGCTGTGACAAAAGCGGAAAGTAATCCCTAGACTGCGAGGTAATATGAATCTTTCGACTACCGTTTTTCAACGTGTATTCACTACAGCTGTGGTAACATCTGCTGTGGCAATTAGCCCAATTTTTACAGCGATCGCTCAAGCTCAAACTCTCAACGGCGCAGGGGCAACTTTTCCGGCTCCACTATACGAACGGTATGCTCGTGAAGTTAAAAAGAAGCATCCAGGATTGAGCATCAATTACCAAGCAATTGGTAGTGGTGGTGGTATTCGCCAAACAATTGCTGGGACTGTTGACTTTGGTGGTAGTGATGCGGCAATGAAAGATGAGGAAATCGCTAAAGTTAAAAATGGTGTCATCTTAGTTCCCACCGCAGGCGGTGCAGTTTCCGTTGTTTACAATGTTCCGGGTGTCAATAATCTCAGATTGTCCCGTGGTACACTACCAGCAATTTTTTCTGGACAAATCACTAACTGGAGTGATGCCAAAATTAAAGCCGACAACCCTGGTGTGAATCTACCCAACCAACCAATTAGATTTGTTGTCCGCGCAGATGGTAGTGGTACAACTTTCATTTTTACAAATCACTTGAGTGCAATCAGTGCTTACTTCAAGGGCAGAATTGGCGCTAACACTGCTCCCAAATGGACTTTACCTAACGTTCTTAAAGGTAAAGGTAACCCTGGTGTAGCTGCTTTAGTAGCGCGGACTCCTGGCTCTATTGGTTATGTTGAGTATGCTTATGCTGCCAAGAATAACCTCAAGTCCGCACAGATCCAAAACAAAAAAGGTGAATTTGTTAGCCCTTCTTTACAATCTGCTAACGCTGCTTTATCAACAGTATCTTTCCCCAGCAACTACCGTGTATTTGTTGGTGATCCCGGACAAGGCTATCCCATTGTTGGTTTGACCTGGATGATGGTTTATAAACAGTATGCTAACGCTGCTAAAGCTGAAGCTGTGAAAAAATGGATTAACTGGGTTTTAAAAGACGGTCAACAATTTAATGACGACTTAAATTACACTAGAATTCCGGCTGATGTAGCCAACCGAGTATTGCAAACAGTCAATAGCACTGTCAAATAAGGTTGTCAAAAGTCAAAAGTCCAAGGTCAAAAACTAGCTTGGACTTTTGATTTTTGATTGTGGGCAAGCTTGCATTAGCTCCAAATCACCTAAATCATCTACTTTCTGGAATTACATGACTAACATATCACCACCAAATAATGAACACCTGGAATTAACAGGAACTGATGGGACAAACTTTTTATTAAATCAAATATTCACATGGCTGGTGTATGTTTTTGCAGCGATCGCTGTGGGTGTATTGTTTGTGATGAGTTGGATCATTTTCCAGGAAGCCAAACCAGCTATTGTTAAATTTGGCGTGGGTTTTTTGTGGACTCAAGACTGGGATACAGGTAATCAGATATTTGGTGCATTGCCTTATATTTATGGGACTTTAGTCAGCAGTATCATTGCTATATTTTTAGCTGTGCCAGTAGGAATAGCCATTGCCTTAGTCACCAGTGAAAACTTCTTACCCCCATCTGTAAGGACAACGATCGCCTTTGTTGTGGAGTTAATTGCTGCTATTCCGAGTGTGATTATTGGTTTGTGGGGAATTTTTATTTTTATTCCGGTTTTAGAACCTTTACAAAAATGGTTAGCAACTAATTTTAGATGGATTCCCTTATTTAATTCCGAATTTCCCGTCGGCACAAATATGCTCACGGCGGCAATTATTCTGGCCATTATGATTTTGCCGACAATGGCAGCAATTACCCGTGATGTTTTATTAGCCATACCCAAAGAGTTACGCAGTGCATCTATGGCTTTGGGAAGTACTCGTTGGGAAACAATTTTCCGCGTATTATTACCTGCGGGATTTTCCGGAATTGTCAGTGCTGCCATGCTAGCTTTAGGGCGAGCTTTGGGAGAAACAATGGCTGTAACTATGGTAATTGGTAACTCAACTCAAATTAGTCTTTCCCTTCTTGATCCAGCTTATACAATTCCTTCTGTATTAGCCAATGAATTTGCCGAAGCTGAACCAGGATTACATATTGGAGCTTTAAGTTATCTGGGGTTAGTATTATTTGGTTTGACTTTATTAGTGAATATAGCTGCTAGGGTATTAGTGCAGTGGGTTGGGAGAAAAAACAAATAGTTGATTGTGTGACATCAAAAGTACTAAATACATTAATTGTTGGATTATGAATAGTTCCCAACCATCTGAAAATGATCACCTTTTGGTAGCAGAATTGTGCAGTCCTTTGCCCACAGGCAGACTGCTGTTTACCTATTTCATGAATGCGATCGCTTTTGCATTCACCGGTTTAGCTTTAGTTCCTTTAGTATCGATTCTGTGGGAAATCTTAGCTAGAGGACTAAAGGGATTGCGCTCAGAAATGTTTGTCAAAGCAGTTATTGATAACGGATTTGGCAATGCCATTTTAGGCACTATCACAATTGTCGCCATTGGTTCTCTTCTCAGTATTCCTGTAGGATTATTTACAGGCATATATTTAGCAGAATTTGGTCAAACTTCTATAACGGCTCGTTTCGTGCGCTTCATCGTCAGTATTATGACGGGTGTACCTTCCATCGTGGTAGGGATATTTGCTTATGGTGTGATCGTTTTAGTCACTAAAAGCTTTAGTGCGATCGCTGGGGGTTTTGCCTTAGCCACAATCATGTTACCGATCATTGCCTTAACTACAGAAGAAGCATTAAAACTGATTCCCATCGATCAACGTCTTGCTTCTGCTGCTTTGGGTGGTACACGTTTCCAAACCACTTTTCGTGTGGTTGTTAAAGCTGCTATTCCACCAATCACCACAGGTGTTTTACTCGCCGTAGCTCGTGCAGCTGGTGAAACAGCACCGCTAATTTTCACCGCCTTATTCAGTCTAGATTGGTCAGCCGGATTACTTGGCCCGACAGCTTCCTTACCAGTATTAATTTTTAACCTCTACAACGACCCAGATCCCGAAAAAAGTCAACTAGTCTGGACTACTTCTATAGTTTTACTTGGCTTAGTGTTGTGTATTAGTTTGCTCTCTCGTCTAGCTACTCGTAAGAAAAAGATTAAGTAAATTCTCACCAAAATGAATCAATTAACCCCAGCTATCAAAGTCAAAAACCTCAGCTTTTATTACAACACCTCAAAAGCAATTGAAGGGATATCTCTAGATGTTTACCAAAATCATGTCACCGCAATTATTGGCCCTAGCGGTTGTGGTAAATCTACCTTTATCAAAACCCTCAATCGCATCAGTGAATTAGAAGGCCCAGTGAAAGTGGAAGGTAAGGTGGAGTTTTATGGTCAAAATATCTATGACCCCCGTGTCAATATCAACAAACTCCGCCGTCAAATAGGCATGGTATTTCAAAGACCAAACCCTTTCCCCATGAGTATTTATGAAAATGTCGCCTACGGTGTGAGAATCTCCGCTAG
Organism: Nostoc sp. TCL26-01; assembly: GCF_013393945.1. Lineage (NCBI taxonomy): Bacteria > Bacillati > Cyanobacteriota > Cyanophyceae > Nostocales > Nostocaceae > Nostoc > Nostoc sp. TCL26-01. The sequence goes on along the minus strand of NZ_CP040297.1, from coordinate 2,234,471 downwards.
ACTACCCCAAGCCGATTTAGATGAAGTTGTCGAATCTGCTCTCAAAGGTGCGGCTCTCTGGAATGAAGTTAAAGATAAGTTGAATAAATCAGCCTTGGGACTTTCTGGAGGGCAACAACAAAGGCTTTGTATCGCTAGGGCTTTAGCTATCAAGCCCAAAATTTTGTTGATGGATGAACCTTGTTCAGCCCTTGACCCCATCGCCACCATCAAAGTTGAAGAGCTAATTCATAGTTTACGCTCAGAATTGACCATTGCGATCGTGACTCACAATATGCAGCAAGCAACTCGCGTATCTGATTTTACTGCTTTCTTCAGCACCGATGAAAGCCGTATTGGACAAATGGTTGAGTTTGGTGTGACGACTCAAATCTTTAGCAATCCCATCGATTCCCGTACCCGTGACTACGTTTCCGGACGTTTCGGTTAACTCTTAACTTTGTGTCTTTGTCTTGAAAAGTTCAGATGCCTGCGGCAAGCCGCAAAGCGTCTACGGAGGAAACCTCCGCTCCGACTTTTCGCTGTGCCTTTGTGGTAAAAAAATAATTTACTTAACCACAGAGGCACAAAGACACAGAGGAATTTAAAAGAGCTTGCATAAAAGTGTATTTCTATATATTTGCATTACTAAAGTATGAAGCTTTGGTAAAATTTTATGCCAATGAGCATGGGAGTTTACCAATGTTTTTTTATTTCTATTCGGGAATAGCAATTATTATAGATTTTGTCAAAGTCATACTGAGAGATATGCAAAATCTAACTACATCAATGTTACATCAAGTATTTGTCTTTTGGATTAGTTTTTTCAACTAATTAGATAGTAGAAGTGAGGATGACTCAGTGTATATACTACTAGTTGATAACCAAAACCAACAAAATTATTATACTTCCCGGTAGTAACCGATAGGAATGGGATAATTCAGACGATGATTTTTGCGTAAGCTGTTATGTCTGGCAATAAATTGAATTTAAGAGCCATCAAAAGTTCAAAATTAAATTGATAACTGCTTGATTTCAACTTGATGAAATCATACCACAACTGATTGACAAGGAGAAGAGTTTTGATGCGAGCATTTTTCTATTAAATACTGCTATTTAGCCATTAATGAATACTAGTCTTCGCTTGCTAGCGTTATGACTATCCTATATTGGCTTCACAAATAGCAAAAAGGTAGCAGGGTTTGTTACTACTTTGTCGAGTCAATATCTATATAAATGCCTTTTTGAGCAATGAATAAATTAATTCCAGCCATCAGAGTCAAAAATCTTAGCTTTTATTATGACACTCAAAAAATTTTGGAAGGAGTGTCTGTAGATATCTATCAAAGCAAAGTAACTGCCATTATTGGCCCTAGTGGTTGTGGAAAATCTACTTTTATCAAGTGTCTCAATCGCATGAGTGAATTAGAGGCACAGGTGTTAGTTGAAGGGAGAGTGGAATTCTTTAATCAGAATATTTATGAGCGTCGGGTGAATTTGAATCGACTACGCCGACAAGTGAGCATCGTTCATCCCAAACCCAATCTTTTTCCCATGAGCGTTTATGATAATGTTGCCTATGGAGTAAAAATTGTCGGTTGGCGACCCAAGGTAGAAATAGATGATATTGTTGAATCTGCACTCAAAAATGCTGACCTTTGGGATGAAGTAAAAAATAAATTACATAAATCAGCGCTAGACCTGTCTGGTGGACAACAGCAACGACTTTGTATTGCTCGTGCTTTGGCAGTTAAACCCAAGGTTCTGCTGATGGATGAGCCTTGTTTTGGTCTTGATCCTATCGCTAGTATGAAAGTGGAGAGCTTAATTCAGAGTTTGCGTCTTCGTTCTGAGTTAACCATCGCTATTGTCAGCCATAATTTACCCCAAGTTGCCCGTATATCGGACTTCACAGCCTTCTTGTGTCCCAACGAAAATAAAATTGGGCAATTAGTCGAATTTGGCACTACTAAGAAAATTTTCCATAATCCTCTGGATGTTCGGACTCGTGATTATGTCTTAGCTCGTCTAGGATAAGGTGATGTCGCAAATTGAGATAAATATAAAACTGGCAAAAATCGATGTTTGTCAGAATGAGAGATGAGGGGAATTGATAGTTGATCACCTGACTCATCTCCCCTACTGGAATCCTACTTCTTTCTGTACCTGAGTATTAATAGCAGAGAACACAAAAGAAAAATTTTGCGATTGTCATCAACTTACAGTAGAAATGGACGCACCTAACCAGCCGGCAAAGTTCTCTTGCTGAGTCGGGTTGGGATTCTGCACCGCTAATAGTTGATACTTAGTAGGGCGTGGTGTTCCCAGTGTGACTGAATACGTACGCAGTTCATCTTGATGAAAAACCGTAACCTCAATCGGATCATTTGGTTGATAATCTTTGAGGCGATCGCTCAACTGATGGGCTGTGATTTTGATGCCAGCAATAGCTAACAACTCATCACCAGCATCAATACCTGCCAGTTGTGCAGGTGAACCCACCTCAACAAATTTAATATTTTCCCGACCATTTTCCGTGTTTACCTTAATGCCTAAGTAGGGTTCTTCCTCCCTCTCAGTCACTAAATGTAAGCCAAATGGTTCTAAGTAATGATTAAACGGTAATTCCTCAGTGCCATCAATGTACAATTCAAAGAAATCTGTTAAATCCACTCCAGCAACCGATTCAAATACCCCTTGCAATTGCTCAGAAGTATAACCAATTTCGGCTTGTCCGAATCTCTGCCACATTTGGCGCATCACATCATCAAGAGAACGCTGATTACGATGGCGCGCTCTAATCAGCAAATCTAGCAGCAAAGATACCATTTCTCCCTTCAAATAATAGGAGATTTGCGAATTCCCAGTATTAGTATCCGGACGATAGAGTTTAATCCAAGCATCGAAACTTGACTCTGAGAGTGTTTGCACCTTCCGTCCTGGTGTTGTCAGTAACCGAGTTATTTCTTTACTCCAATAATTTAAATAGGCTTTGGCATCGTAAATGCCTGCCCTCAGAGGAATCAGTAAATCATAATAACTCGTTGTCCCCTCGCAAAACCACAGAGATGGTGTGTAATTTTCTTGATCATAATTAAACACCTCTAAGGCTTGAGGGCGAATGCGCTTGACATTCCACAAGTGAAAGAATTCATGTGCTACCAGTTGAAGAAAGCGTTCGTACTTATCCTGGGTGCGAAATCCAAAACGCTGATAAATCAAAGAGCAACTGTTTTTATGCTCCAAACCGCCATAAGCTTGAGCAAACAAATGCAGCAGAAACAGATATCGCTCATAAGGCAAGCCGCCAAACATCTGCGCTTGCACTTGTATAATCTTCTGGATATCAGCAATTAGCTGTGGTACTTGAAAATTTCCCTGTCCCCAAATTGCCAGTTCGTGAGGTTTGCCCAACACTTCAAAGTGATATGACTGGTGTTCGCCAATCTCAAACGGACTGTCTACCAACGTATCAAAATCGGCAGCATAAAAAGTATAAGATTGTTCACCAACTCTTGGTAGAGCAGTAGTCACTTGCCACTGGGGATGTGGTGGTAAGATGGTCACGTGAATTGGTAGGCTCTCCCATCCAGGAAGTCGCAAAAATAGTGCAGCCCCATTAAAATAACCGTGAGTACTGTCTAGGTGATTTGTCCGTACTGAGAGTTCATTTGCAAAAATGCGATAACGCACTGTCACTACTGAGGCATCACCCTTGTTAATCTGCCAATGGTTTTTACTGATTTTCCGCCAAGGTAAAACTTCATCACCAGCTAAAGCTGTGAAGTCTTGTAAATTTTTGGCGTACTCTCGCACCAAATATGATCCTGGTGTCCACACCGGCATTTTTAAGTCAAGAATTGGTGATGAGTAGTTTACAATTTGCAAACTCACCTCAAATAGATGCGTCTCTGGTTGGGGCATTGCCACCAGGTAATTAATAGTCGGCACGGTTTCCTGAACGCCAATATCGATACGAGGTGCTGTTGCTTCAGTCATCTGTAGTTAGGAGTGATAAGTTCTGAGTCAAAAGTCAATCCATAGTTAATAGTTAATAGTTAATGGTCAATAGTCAATAGTTAAGCAATATAGACTCACCACTGAGGAATGTAGTAACGCCATTGACTATGATAAGGGTACTATCACGCATCTGACTAAAAGGGGACTCTCCAAAACCTTGATTTTCTTGGTTCTATATTCTTTAGTATCGACTTGCCACTGTAGGACTAATTGTCCCTAAGAGGCGATTTATTAAGTAAAGATAACATTATGGTGTGTTTAACTACATTAAAGCATACACAAAATTTAAGATTTACTTTATAAATCAACTATCAGTACTTAGCATCGGCTAGACCTTACCAGCTAAGTTGAGTAACTGTTTGAAGTTTATCAGATAAATATTATTGTGAAGTGAGTCAATTTTTATCCAACCTTTTTCGTGTAGTTTTTCCATGATTTTACTGGTTTCTTCTACACCGATTTCTGTAACTTCAGCTAAATCTTTAAAAGGGATGTTAAAAATTTCCTTGCCTTGCGCTGATTCCAGTCCATAGCTTTCGCCTAAACTCACCAAGGTATGAGCCAGTTTCACAGCAGGCGGTGCAGAACGAATTTGCAAGCGTTGGTTGATTTGTCGCAATCGCCGCACCATGAGTTGTAACATTCTGTGATGGAGTTGCGGATCTTTAAAAAGTATTTGAATAAACCTTTCTCTGGAAATACTCAGTAATTTTACTGGGGAAAGCGCAATGACATCTGTTGAACGGGGAGATTCATCCAAAATTGCCATTTCTCCAAAAAAATCACCTCTGCCAAGAATTGCCAAAGCTACAGCATCATCTCCACAAGTGCGTCGGACTTTCACCCAGCCAGAGACGACAAAGTAAACTGCATTACCCCAGGCATCTTCCATCAAGACAGCTCTGCCAACTGGGTATTCGTGTTCAATAGAAACGTTGAGTAGCCACTCTAAAGTTTGGGGGTTGGCTGTACTCAATAAGGGGAAAATTTCACTAAAAACCTCAGTCTGCATGAAATTTTTGCTAAAGGTGGATTTGGTAGGGGAAAATTCAGCTAGTAACACAAGTTAAAGAAGTCATAAGTACTGTTTTGTCACAGAGATTTAGTGCCAAGTCAACCGACGGGATACTCCCCCAGTGAACTTTGTCAGACAGACCCCGTGATAAAACTTACTGCTCTTTTGCAGCTGAGGACTTCAAGCCGCCGTTGGCGCAGCCTCTCGCAGAGAAGTTTGTTAAAAGTTACAAGAAATAATGCTGATAACGTGCCATTACAAAATAACAATTATCTAAGTAATCGCAATCAGAAGTTTTACTGACTACCTGATGATTTGCTATCTGTTGGTAACTGGTTATTTGCTGTCAAAATTTTGATTTGTTGGTCTAATTTTTCGACTAGTCGATTGAGGGTAGTCAGCGCGTCTGCTTGCTCAGATTTGAGACTGGGATTTAGCAACAGTCTTTGGTGCAATTCATGCAATTTATAACTGAGTTGTTGAGAAATGCCGATGATATCGCCGCTAAGACGGGCTAGTTGTTGTTGTTGATAAAATTTTAAAGCAGCTCCTCTTAATACCTGGAGTGTAGCTTCTTCACCGTGGATTCCTGGCATCACACGTATGCGTAATAATAAGCGACTATTTTGATATAAGCATTCTTTTTCGATTTGTTGCGCTTCTGCAACAGTGTTGACAGGGAAGGCAGCAAACCGTTTTAATTCGTTGAGGACTCCTTGAAAAACCGAGAGGGGTAAATTTTCCAAGACAGATTGCAAGACTCCGTTATCACTCCAAATAATTCTGCCTTGATAGGGCTGTCTTTCTAAATATAAACGCCCAATTCCCCCACCTAAAACTCGTGCTAGTAATTCTTCCAAGAATTTTCTGGGTGGTAGATTTACTAGTGCCTCAATAGAACTGAATAGTTCTGAAGTGTGGATTTGTAAAACTGTCACATCGCTAAATTGAACTATTTCTGCTGCTTTGTTCTCTGGTAGTGCAGAAACATGACTGGGAGTTGAGGTAAAACTTTCTGCATTTGTCGGTACAAACAAGTCTACTGATTGCTCAGAAGATAAATTTGCTGGTGGTTCCAAAGAAGGGGTAGCTATGATATCTTCTGGGCTGGGTTCTGGTACAACTTCTGCAACTGGTTTGGTTTCTGGGCTAAATGTATTTTTATAGTTGAGGTAAGCTGAGAGGATGGTACGGTGAGTGTCGATGGCGATCGCCACAGTTACCATAGTGCAGTTAAGATAAGAGACAATCTGACTGACGTAATCTAATGCAGTGCTATCTTGTGGCTGCACCATACCCAAGGATAGCTGATTGTTGCCTAATTTTAAGGGTAAAACTTGGTAGTAGAGGCAAGCTTCAAAGGACAAGATGCTATCAATCAGCTGGAATATCTGCTCACGTCCGGCTTCTTGTTCCCAATCATTAAGAGTTGTGTTGAGGAGTTGCTTTTGACTGGCTCCAGGATCAGCTGGTTTACCCTCTGAAGACCACATAGGTTTGCTTGCTTGATGTTTCTTATATATTCTATGTTGCTCTAGAGCATTTAGCAGTAAATAAATATACTCTGGGGGAGTGAGGGAGTGAGGGAGTGAGGGAGTGCTGTTAGCGGAAGCGGGGCGTTTAGCCCGTGCTGAGTGCTGAGTGCTGAGTATAAAACTATTGACTATTGACTATTGACTATTGACTATTGACTATTGACCAATGCCCAATTCCTCCTTTCACACTGTCACTAACTGATTTAAGTCTGCTTTAGCTGCATTAATTAAACGTGAGTTCGACGGCTGAAAAAACCCCTCTCCAAACCTCTCTCCTTTTAGGGGAGAGGCTTTAAAAGCTCGATTTTTCGTTGATCTGTGATGCTCTTGGCTCCCCTCTCCGCGTCGGAGAGGGGCTGGGGGAGAGGTCAAAAAAAGTTGTCGAACTCACGTTAATTAAATGCTCGATGGTGGTAATCAATTCATGTTCTAAATAAGGTTTGGTTAGGTAGGCTTTTGCGCCTAGTTCTTGAGCTAGTTGGCGGTGTTTTTCGGCACTACGGGATGTGAGGATGATTAGGGGAATTTTGATATAATTGGGGTGTTGCTGAAGATGGCTTAATAATTCAAAACCATTCATCCGTGGCATTTCTAAATCGGAGACAACGAGTTGAATTTCGGGATGTCTTTGCAACTGTTCTAAAGCTTCTATACCATTTTGTGCTTGGATTACTTGATAACCAGCTTTTTGTAGCGTTAATGAGAGAGTTTGTCTCAAACTAATGGCATCATCAACTACTAAAACTACTTGAGATAATTTGTGATGTGGTTCTAGGTATCTATGTGATGTATCTGCTGTAGTCTTAGCAGAGTTAGACGCACTGAGGATGGGTGTTGATTGAACGACTGATTCTGAGATTGGTAAGGCTTGATGATTGAGAGGATCATCTATTAGCAGTGGGCTAATATCTAGAGTCGCTTGCATTTCTACTGACTCTAAAAGTAAAGCACCATCGATGACTAAGATAAGGTTGCCATTAGCTAGACTACTACAACCATACACATATTTTGGTGGAGCGATCGCACTACCTAGAGGTCTAATTACTAGTTCTTGCTCACCAATAATTTGTTCAACTTGCACAGCAAAGGTACTGTGATGACGTTTTAGCATCAATACAGGCTGATTCATCATTTCTGTGTGATGCTCAGGTAGGATATTTCCGTTATTTAGATGAGTGAAAAATGTACCATGATAGTTCATTAATTCTGACATTTGATACAGACTCACCATCGTGTCATCATCACCTGTATCCCAATGTAAAACTCGTTTACCTTCAAATTCTTTAATTTGTGGCGATGAGGGAATTAATATTTTTTCTACACTATCCAATAGCAAGGCGTAAATAACACCTCCAGATTGAATAAGCATGAGTTTATCAGTAGTCATAGAAAAGGGTATTTTCAAAATAAATTTTGTGCCTTGATTAGGCAAGGTTTGAACTGAAACTGAACCATTGAGTACTTGTAGTCGAGAACGGACAATATCTAGACCCATACCACGTCCAGAGATTTCATTGGCTCTGGCAGTAGTAGAAAATCCTGGCGCAAACATGATTTCTAATAATGCTGATTCGGTAGCAGAAGAAATATAATCTTTAGCTTCATTGTTAGCTGAGATTAAATTCATTGCAATTGCTTTTTGGCGAATAGTTTCTAATTTAATACCTTGTCCATCATCTCGAACTTCGATAATTGTTTGACTACCTTGATGATAAGCATGAATTTCAATTAAACCTTGTTCTGGTTTACCCAATTCTTGACGAATCTGTGGAGGTTCAATCCCGTGGTCAAAAGCATTACGGACTAGGTGTAACAGGGGATCGTGAAGTTTTTCAGCGATCGCTTTATCTACTAAAATATCTGTACCATAGACTTTCAACTCTACACTTTTGTGATAGACACTACTCAAATTTTTCATCATTTGTGGGAAGTGATTGATAATATTTGCCAACGGCGACATTCTGGCTGAGACTAAGTTATCTATCAGGTTAAAGGCTAATTTTTGTTTTTGATGACTAATTTGAGTAGCTTGTTTGAGCAGGAAATCAATAGATTCTGTAGTTTCTTGCAATTGCAAAGTTTCTTCTATCGATTCATGTAATATCAAATGAAAATCTGTGTAGCCATCCATTTCTAAGGGATCAAAATTGACAGATGCAAATTTTTGTGTGTGTTGCGTTGTCAAGTTTTGAATTTGTAATGGTAAATCACGCAGTTGATTTAACGTTTCTTGGTGTTTATTTATGCGTTGTAATAATTGCCAAAGAATATCTTGAATTTGTTCGTCGTTTAAAGTGCGGCGTTTTTGATGTATGAGTAGTTCACTAGCTAAATAATTGATAGTTTGTAAACATTCTACATCTACACGTACTGATGAGTTTGTTTGATTTTTCTTACCTTGATAGGTTTTAACTTTATCGATAATTTGTTCATTAACAACATCATTTGCGGTTGTGGCAATATCTGTATTTGCTGGTTCAGAGATTGCTAAGGATGTTTGGGAATCGACACAATTTTCATGTTCTGTGGGTGGCTCGACTGGATCTAAATTCTGCTCACTTTCTCCACCCCAGATTACTTCTAATAGATTGTCATTAAAAGTAGAGCTAGAAGTGGATATATCTTGAAAATTTAGGAGTTTTTGTAATTTGGGATTATCAGTCCAATTTTTTTCTTGGGCGGTGACGGGGGGATATTGCTGATAAGCTTTTGCCAATACAGCAATTTTCTGTTGTAGGACTTTGATAATTGATAGACTAGTTGCAGATTTTTTGACAGCCCACTGAAATTTAGCAACGGCTAGGAGAGTGATTAAAATTATGCCTTGGCGATAAAGACAAAGACTGGGGCTATCTTTGTCTTCACGAATAAATTCTAGAAATCTACTCAGCCAGCTTTCCAGATAACTAACTGTATTTTCTAATTCATGATGGGAAATCAATAAATTCCATTCTAGGGCTGATTCGGGAATTTTAACTTCGTGATTGAACCAACCAAAAATATAGTGAACTATTTTTAAATACAATTTGGCAGTTGAGGATTTAATACACTCATGTTGCGTATTGCCCGATGTAGTTAAAAATCGATAAAACTCATCTTGGTTCTGTAAAAATGTTTTGGGTATGTCATCTATTGTACCTATTGCTAACTGTTTTAAAGCCTCAGATGGTGCGCCGCCATGAGTGCGATCGCCTGCTAATATTTGTGTGTGTGCTTGCTGTAAATCAGTGATGGCAATTGTAGCAATTTGCCGTATTTGCGTGGGATTGACTTGCAATGCTGTGATAATTGTTTGGGAAGTTGTGGCAAATCCAGGTAGATTTAAAGACTCTGCTAAACCTAGAAATACTTCAGCTTGAGAGTTTAAAAAAGTGGTTAATTCTGTATCATCTACTATATTATTGATAGCCTCAACAATATTGTCGAGACGTTGCTTGACACCTACTTCAAATATAGACTGAACAATATCAAATCCCAATTCTTCTGAAGTGGGTATATGACTATCATCACCAAAAGCATCGCCCAATTTAGCTTTTAGCTTGGTAAATACTGAAGTTGCTCGACATAGAACTTCTTCTTCATTAAGATTGCCACCTTTTAGTTCTGCATTTAAGGCAAAGTAAAGACACTCATAAGCTTCTAGAATTAGTGTTTGTAATTCACTATCTATAATAACATTTTGACTATATAGCGCTTTAAATACATCTTCTAGAGAATGAGCGATCGCCTGGATGCACTCTAGTCCAACAGTGGCTGCACCACCTTTAATTGTATGGGTTGCCCTCATTAAGTTGTGGACTTTAGTAATACTATATTCTTCTGCTAAACTAAATAATTCTCGCTCAATAGTTTGAATTAATTCAGGGGCTTCTGCTAGAAAATAAACATAGCCTTGTTCACGGATTTCGGTGTCGGTAATCATAAGTTGGGAAGTGGGGTGTGAGGGATGGAGAGAGGGGATGGGGAGATGGGGAGATGGGGAGAGGGGGGATGGGAAAAGAGTATACCCGCATTTCTCACAAGCGGTAGGGGCGGGTTTACAGAAATGATTAATGATTAACAATGATCTTAATGAACCCGCCCCTACAATCTTTGGACAAAGAGAAAACCTCAGTTTAATAAGTCTAGAAATCCGGGTATAATTCTCTCCTTGTCTCCTTATCCCCTTGTCCTTTTCCCCTATTCCCTACTCCCTAATTTTATTTATTCATCCACTTTGAATTTACTGGCAGTTGTGAGTAATTCTTGAGCCATACCTGATAAATCTTGGAAGACAGTAGCGATATCTTGCGATTCAGCAAAAGTTTTGTGGGCAATTTCTGCTACATCTTGCATAGAATTTGTGACTGATACAGATTGCCCCATTTGTTTTTGAGTAGCGTCAGTGATGCGTTGAATTAGTTGACTAATTTCGGCAGTTGCAGACACAATTGCATTTAAGTTTTGCCGAGTTTCATTGACAAAATTTGTTCCTTCTACTACCTGCTGAATTCCTGTTTCCATCGCTACTGCTACCTCTCCAGTTTCTTCTTGAATCTCCTGGACTAATTTTTCAATTTCAATTGTGGCTGCGGCTGATTGGCGAGACAAAGAACGAACTTCATCAGCGACAACTGCAAAGCCTTTACCGTATTCACCTGCGCGGGTGGCTTCGATGGCTGCGTTTAACGCAAGGACGTTTGTTTGTGTGGCAAAGGTACTAATTAAGTTCACCACTTTGGAGATTTTCTGGGAAGATTCACTGAGACGTTTAATTTTTTTGCTAGTTTGAGCAACAGTTTCTCGAATTGCTTGGATAGCTTGGACGGTTAGGTTCATCGCTGCGTCACCAGACTCGACTGTTTGGTTGGCTTGTTGGACTGCTACTTGTACCAATTGGGCGCTAGTGACGACAGCTTGAGTGGAATCTACCATCCGTTGAATCTCACTTAAAGCTGTGGTAATTTCTTCTGATTGTTGTTTGGCTAGGTTATTGAGTCCAGCGAGTGAAGCATTACTATCATTGGAAGTTTGGGCGACTTGTTGGGCTGCACCTTGGACTTGCAAGACAATTTGCCGCAAGGCTTGCAGGGTATTATTGTAAGCATCGGCAATTGTGCCTAGTTCGTCTTCGGTGATGGGCGCACGTACTGTCAAATCGCCGTCTAGGGCTGGTCTAAGCGCCATAAGGAGTTGAATAGAACGCTGTTGCAGTAATTCTTTGGCAGCTTTTTCCCGTCCGGCGGCTTCTGCTAGCTGTGCTGATTGGGTTTGCAGTTTTTGCAGATATTCTGTCTGTTGTAATGCTAACCCCAACTGGTCACCAATCCGGGCTAATAAGTTGACTTGGGATTCTTCCCAATCACGAGTACTAGAGTTTTGATAAGCCGCTAATAATCCCCAGAGTTTTTCACCAAAAAAGATGGGAACTATCACATAAGCTTTGACTTCAAATTGTTCTAAAATTTCTAAATGACAGGGGAAATGTCCGGCTTGATAAATATCATTAACAACAAAGTTTTCACCTTTAGCATATCGTCCCCCTTGAGTTTCTTGGAGATGGGTATCTTCCCAGACAGTTTTGATATCTAGACCTACTAGTTTGACCCAATGATTACCCACTGATTCAGCGATAAATTCTCCACTCCAGTTAGGGTGAAAGCGATAAATAGCGACGCGATCGCATCTCAATAACTGCCTAACTTCTTGAGTGGTAATCTTGAAAATTTCTGCTAAATCTGAGGCTTGGCGGACGCGGGTAACTATCTTCGTAAAAGATTTTTCTTGTTCAGCTATTTGGGCAATTTTTTCAGATTTTACTCGCACTTGTTCGAGATAGTCTAACTGAGATTTTGCTAGACTAAATTGCAGGGCAATCTGTGTTAAAAAGTTGACTTCCCAAGGTTGCCATTCGCGGGAACTAGAGTTTTGATAGGCTGCAAGTAAACCCCATAATTGTTCACCAAAAAATATCGGGACAATAATATAAGCTCTGGCTGCAAATTGTTCGAGAATTTCGAGATGACAGGAAGCTAAACCTATTTGATAAATGTCATTAACAACAAAGTTTTCCCCTCTAACATAGCGTCCACCTTTGGTTTCTTGTAGATAGGTATCATCCAAGACGGTTCTAATATCCGGCCCTACTAGTTTTGTCCAACCTTGACCCACTGATTCAGCGACAAACTCACCACCCCAGTCTGAATTGAAGCGATAAACAGCCACGCGATCGCATCTTAATGATTGTCTCACTTCTTGAGTCGTAGTTCTAAAAATAGTATCAACATCTGCGGCTTGACGGATACGATTGACGATTTTTGTAAAAGCTTTTTCTTGTTCAGCAATATGAATCAGTTGTTCAGATTGTACGCGCATTTGTGCGAGATATTCTGCATGAGCAATAGCTACACCAAATTGCAAGCCAATCTGATTTAAAAAGTTCAGTTCCCACTCTTGCCAATCACGAGTGCCAGAATTTTGATAAGCTGCAAATAAACCCCACAATTGTTCCCCAGCAAATACAGGTACAATCATGTATGCTTTGACTTCAAACTGTTCTAAAATCTCCACATGACAGGGGAAATGCCCGGCTTTATAGATATCATTGACGACAAAACTTTCTTGATGGCGATAACGTCCACCTTGGGTTTCTTGTAAATGAGTATCTTCCCAAACAGTTTTGACTCCAGCACCTACCAATTTTACCCAACCATGACCGACAGATTCAGCGACAAACTCGCCACTCCAGTCAGGATGAAAGCGGTAAACAGCGACGCGATCGCATTTTAGTAATTGGCGGACTTCTTGAGTAGTGGTTTGGAAGATTTTATCGATATCAGACACTCGTAAAATTTTATCGATGACTTTCGCAACGGATTTTTTAGCTTGTGTCTGTAATTGCAATTCTTGTTGAAATTCAAAGTTTCGTAATCTGTAGGTTAATTCTGTAGCAACTTGTGAAAGTAGCGTAATTTCTATTTCTTGCCACTGTCTAGCATTAGCACAACTATGTACTACTAATAATCCCCAGACTTTACCTGCTATGACAATTGGTAAACTTAAACTAGCTTGGATTTGGAATTTATCTAGGAGTTGTTTTTGATAAGGAGAGAGTTGGATCTGAGTGACATCATCAATAGATATGGGTTCTACATAATCTTGATTTGTATGTAAGCCAAACGTAATCCCTGGCAGAATTTCTCCCAAAGTAGGTGTCCAACCGAGAGTACGGGATTCTGCTAAAACAGTACCCGATTCTGAAGAATTAAACTGATAAATTAAGGCTCGATCACTCGATATTTTTTCTCTGATTTTCGCAACAGTAATTTTTAAAACTGCATCTCTATCTACTGCTTGCCCTATCTGAGTTGTGATATCTTGCAATTGTTGCCGCCAGAGTTTAAATTCTTGAGCGATCGCACTTGTTTCTGAATTTGTGTGATGAGATTTATTGCTGAGATTTTTAGTATCTTGTTGATTATCTAATGGTGTAACTGTAGCGACTAGCTCATTTTCATTGCTATTGTGATATGCGATCGTCATTTGATAAACCTCAATAATCTTGATGTAATAACGGAAAATTCACGATTATACATTTAGCAAATATCTGCCGATTAGTGCTATTATTTATGGTGAGATAATATGGGAGAATTAATTATGATTCCAGCATCTAAATTAAACATCATTTTCTCATCATTGCCTAGAAAATATCCTTGCAAAAAAGGAGAAATTCCCGCAGAAAATAATTCTACAGATGGTGCTTTCATTTGGTGATAATCTAAAAGCTCAATATCCATCATCTGCCGCACTATTAACCCTAAATACTTGCCCTCATTCTCTATGACAATTGCCATAATTTTGGTTAATAAATTGGCTGATTGTGACAGTGATGGATAACCCAACATCTCTTCTAAATCTACTAACCACAACATTTCACCCCGCCAGTTATAGACACCTAATACATGGGTTGGCATTTGCGGTACACAACATATATCCCCTAGAGATATTTGCAACACTTCTGTAATCTGCTGGAGAGAAATTACAGCTGAGTCTTTTACTCCCAAATTAAAACTTAAAAACTTTTGTTGATTGTCCAAATTTTTACCCTTTGATGAATTTCGTAGTTATTTACCTAGTTTTCTGAGAGTCAAAGTTAATTCTTCCAGATCAATTGGTTTAGATAAATAACCTTCTGCACCTAACATATCGCCCCAGATTTTATCGACATCACTGTTTTTGGTAGAACAGAAAACGACAGGAATATTGCTAGTTTTGGGATCGTTTTTCAATTCTCGGCAAATTTCAAAGCCACTTTTCCCTGGTAAAATCACATCCAGAAATATTAAATCTGGCTTGGTTTTATCTAGTTTGGCTTGGGCTTCTTCACTACTGGTGGCACTAATTACGGCATAGCCTGCTTGTTGTAAGTAACGACTTAAAATTTCGCGATCAGTTAAGCCATCTTCAATCACTAATGCGGTATTCATGGTAATTCCCTGTAAGATATTTGTCTACTTATTTGCAAAATGAAAGTGTTTTCTATTCAGAAATTAGGAGAGTTTTATTGTGTTATCATTTTGATATTTTGCTTTTAATCTGGCTGATAAAAAATACGTATCCTTGATATTTTTCGAGTTTGGTGTGCAGGAAAGCAGGACATTTCTAAAGTTAATTAGTGATGGA
Organism: Nostoc sp. TCL26-01; assembly: GCF_013393945.1. NCBI lineage: Bacteria > Bacillati > Cyanobacteriota > Cyanophyceae > Nostocales > Nostocaceae > Nostoc > Nostoc sp. TCL26-01. Next base: position 2,219,261 of record NZ_CP040297.1, on the reverse strand, counting down.
AGCAACTTTGTATTTAGTCCATATATGGCAAAAATTGCTAATGACAAACTTCTAAACGTGACCCAGTTTTCATTGGTAGTGGAGTTTGTACAGGTAAATACCTACGCACTACACTCATGACCTTATCGGCTGCTACAGGTTTTGTCAGAAAGTCTGTAGAACCTACCACCTTGGCACGAACTCTATCTAAAAGACCATCATTACCCGTTAAGATAATCACTGGTGTGTTAGCAAAAGCAGAAATGCGTCGCAGTTGAGTACAGATTTCGTAACCACTAGCAACTGGCATGATTAAATCTAAAAAAATCAAGTCTGGTTTTTCTTGAATGAGAATGGGTAAAGCTTGGATAGGGTCTTGAATTTTGATAAATCTCATGCCATTTGAGGTAATAATATCCTCTAGAGATTTACAAACCTGTGGGCTATCATCTACACAAGCAATTAGTGGTGCTTTTGATTTTTTTGGCTGTGTAGAGATAGGGTTATTGGCATTTTCTGTGACAATTAAAGGTAAATCAGGTAGTTCCACTAATTCAATAATTCCTTTGAGAACATAGGGAAGTAAAGAACGGGAAACAGGCAAAACATTCTGTCTCATTTTCACAGCTAAATCTCGCAGTGTGGATTTGCCATTAATTAAAGTGACGAAATTTTTGTAGATAGATGGACTTACCTGTTGTTGGAGTTGTTCTGTTCGGCGAATCACTGGTGCAAAATCAGGAAAAATGTTCGTCAATCCCGCTTCTGACCAATTTGTCCACGAGTCTAGCATCTGTTTGATAGATAAATCGGCACTCGTGAAACTCATAGGTGTTTCTAAAATAACTTTTTGGCTACGTTCACCCATGATGGTATGAAAGTTACTTTGCTGTGCTAGGTCAAATAACAGTTCTGTAATGCTACTTTCGACAAAAGCATGAATTTGTTCTCGTTGAATTTTCTGCTTTTTATACAAAATTTCTAGGAGACGATAATCCCAATAATTAGTGGAAATATCTTGCTGACGTAGCTGCATTTTATCTACATCAATTTGGGGACAATGTTGTGCCATTAGCCTACGCCAACGCCGGAAAGGATGGGTTCCACCTGTTGCCCAAGCTATCCTACCTAAGCGATAGTAAAAAGTCCATTGATGTTGATTGGGACTGATAAGATTTAGTTGCCCATTATATTGCAGCTGAGTACAAGTTTTAAATTCATTAAATATGTTTGTTATCATCAGAACGGGTGGGTTATACTCAAATATTTATGAACAAGTCAGCCTTTTGTAAACCCAAACTAGCCACCCCAATTAGCAAGCCTTGTCATATTGACTAGTAAACTCATCAATATGCTCTACTAATGATGTCTTGATCCATAGCAGACTTATATCGAAAGTAAAAAGACTAGACCAACGAGGAACACACTAAAATATTTAGCCTTTTACTTCCGAAGTGCAGATAGCTGTGCTTCAAGACTCAATCATCAAGATATATCTATCGATTAAGATACTACTTTAAATACTTTTAAATGAATTTATAACCGTATAAATTCTGATTTTGAGTCCTACTTAAATAGGATATTTCACCATTTTTTATAATGGTTATATAGCTACCCAAAAAGCTTTGAACTTGCCGGAATACTTTACAATTTTTAACAAAAATCATTTTATAGCGTTTTGCGCTTTAGTGAGGTAAATTTGGAGCTAGAGGCTCAAAGCTAGAAATCATAGCTGAGACTGTACCTCAGTATGATCGCTACAATGCACCGAGAAATGTGGTGACCTGCGGCTAATTCTTACTCTCTTAAACTCCCCAATCCTTACACAGCAGTAACACAACGGCAATAAAGCGGGAGGAATATCCACGCCGCTTTTTGCCTCCCCTACTTGAATATTTACTGTCTTTAATTTTGCGGAAAGTTGCGTGCGCGGGTTTCCCGCGTTGAGCAAACTTTTCAAGACGAATTTTGCATCGATTCATACTAACCCCATTTCTCGTAAGCCTTGACGCAATCTATTCGCCTCTTGGGGGTTGTTTTGTTCATGGAGAATAATGGCATTTTTAAAAGCTGTGATACTCGCTTGGGTATTACCAACTTTTAGCTGGACTACGCCTAAATTTTGATAAGCTTCTGCATAGTTGGGCTTTAATTTAATCGCTTTTTGATAACAGGCGATCGCATCTGTAAATAAACCTAATGCTTTGCAGATCATCCCTAAATTGTAATGTCCTGTAGCAAAGTTGGGATCAATTTTCAAAGCCGTTTCATAAGCTTTTTTTGCTCCGGTTAAATCTGCGGTTGTTTTGAGTAAGTTGCCTAAATTGTTGTATGCTCCTAATTTGAGCATGGGGTAAATTGGTAACTTAATAGCAGCTTGATAATGATTAATCGCTGGAGGGATATTTTTTAACTTACTATAAGCGATCGCTAAATGATAATTGAGTTCGTAGAGAATCTCATAATTATCCTCACAAGCTGCAATTCCCCGTTTTAACAACTCCATCCCTTTGTCGATTTTACCGACTTCCACATACAAAGCCCCCAACTTACTGCAAACATAAGGGTCATGGGGATGAGTTGCCAAGAATGTCTCCATTGTCGCTTGAGCTTTGGCATATTTGTTATTTTGAGCGATCGCACTTTTTTGATAACCTGCATGGAGAATCGCTACCTCTGGTAAATAACCAATTTGCCACTCAGGCTCTTTCTCTAAAATGACAGTCACGCTATCATCTACCAAAGCGTGATAAGGACGCTCAAACCGTATCTCTGGATGGTGGCGAAATAGGCGAGAAACCAGAGAATAGGGGGATTGTTCTGCACCTACCTCTTGGCGTACCAGATTGACTAACAAATATTCTTCTCTGGCGATCGCATTTCTCAGATGTGGCACAATTGCACTTGTGAGAGTCTCATCCGCATCTAAAACTAAAACCCAATCGCCAGTAACATATTTTAACGCCGCATTGCGGGCAGCACTAAAGTCATTACACCAGACAAAATCATACACTTTAGCACCGAATTGTGTAGCGATTTGGGGAGTGCGATCGCTGGAGCCTGTATCTAAGACTACCATTTCATCCACCACATTCTGCACACTAGCAAGACATTTTGGTAGCATTTTTTCTTCGTTTTTGACGATCATGCACAGACTAAGACTCATAAGCTAATTTGTATATTGTTGACTCGTATAAGATAATAAAAATACCAAGTAAGTATTTTGGAGTTTCGACTATTGACCATTGACAAAGAATGCCAAACACATATGACTTTACGTAAATCCTCAAAGTAAGTAGTATTTTTTCATAATTTGGTAAAGTATAGCCAGTTAAATTGTGTGTGAGAATCAAGATTAACAAATTAGTAAGTAATTACTTTTAGGAGAAATGGTAAATTTAATGCTGGGTAAAACAGTAGGTGGACGCTACCAAATTCTCACTCAGTTGGGGGGAGGGGGTTTTAGTACGACTTTCATAGCTCAAGATACCCAACGACCAGGAAATCCGCAATGTGTTGTTAAGCATTTTAAACCACTCTCTAACGATGAATACACTTTACGAGAAGCTAAACGTTTATTTCACCTAGAAGCAGCGACTTTAGAAAGGTTGGGAACCCATAACCAAATTCCCCAACTTTTAGCGCATTTTTCCGAAAATCAAGAATTTTATTTAGTTCAGGAATTAATTGTCGGGCATGATCTGAGTCAAGAATTACCACCTGTGACAGATCCACTTCCGGAAACTGAAGTGATCAAACTTCTCAAAGAAATTTTAGAAGTTTTATCATTTGTTCATCAGCAAAATGTGATTCACCGAGATATCAAACCTGCCAATATTCGCCGGAGAAAATCTGATGGCAAAATAGTATTAATTGACTTTGGTGCAGTTAAACAAATCAGCGCCCAACGCACTAATGTTCAAGGAGAAACAAATTTAACTGTAGCTATTGGTACTCCCGGTTATATGCCGAGTGAACAAGCAAATCAAGTACCGAAACTCAGCAGTGATATCTATGCAGTGGGAATTATTGGTATTCAAGCGTTGACGGGAATTAATTTTCCCAATTTTGGCAGTCAAGGACTACCACGACACCCTAATACAGGAGAAATTGATTGGCGAAATCAAGCACCAGTTAGCCCTAAATTAGCCAATATTATCGATAAAATGGTGCGCTATGATTTCCGTCAGCGCTACCAGTCTGCTGATGAAGCTTTGCAAGCAATCCAACGTCTATCACCCAAACCTCTGCCCTGGAAAACTTTGATTGGCGTGGGAATTATTGCTCTAATTATACCTCTAAGTCTGCTGATATTTCAGGCGATCGCTCCCAAAGATAATTTCTTAAATTATGAAAATTCTAGTAAGGGGATAAAACTCAGATATCCTCAAAATTGGCAAAGACAAGATATCGAAAATGTTTTCACTCAAGAATTAGTGACATTTTTATCACCTAAAGAAAATGATGCTGATAAATTTACAGAAAAGCTGACAGTTAATGTTGGTGATTTTGCTGGTACATTAGATGAGTCCAAAGATTTATTTATTAAGGAAATTAAGAATACTCTCACAGATGCTAATGTGATCAGCACCACTACAGCAACTATGGCTAATAAACAAGCTTATCAATTAGTTTACACTGGCAAAAATGGAGATGTGAGTGTAAAAAATTTGCAAATTTGGACTTTAAAAAATGATAAGGCATACGTCATTACCTACACAGCAAATGTAGAAGATTATGATAAGTTTTTGCCAATAGCTGAAAAAATGATTCAATCATTAGAAATTGAATAAGAGTGGGCGACTAGAAGTCGCACGCCACTTGCCACAATGGGCGGAACCCCGACGACACTTGCTACAATGTTGATTTTGTATCAGAGATGTAGTTTGGGTTAAGCGCAGCACAACCCAACATAGATATTGAAAGCTTAACCGATATCTTGGTGTTGGGTTTCCTTACGTCAACCCAACCTACACCTAATATACAAATTTAGCTTTGCCACGCCACTACGTAATTTTTAGAAATCAAATATGAGTCCTATAGCAACCTAGATTTTATACCTATCTCTTCTGGTAGAAGGAAAAATTGAGAAAAATTCATAAATTACAGGTAAGTCTTTTACTTAGTTAAATTATGAATATTATTGCTTGGATTGTGCTTGGTCTGATAGCTGGAGCGATCGCTAAAGCTATTTATCCTGGTCGTCAAGGTGGTGGTATTTTGGCGACTATGATTTTAGGCATCATTGGTGCTTTAATTGGTGGAACTATAGTTGTCCTTTTAGAGACAGGAAGATTACAATTAACAGCCGCAAGCTTGAGTATTCCTGGTATAATTATCGCTATCATCGGGGCTATAGTGGCTATATTTTTGTGGAATTTAATCACTAGCCGTTCCAATACCTATTAGTCAGCAGAGAGTGGGGAATAGGTAACAGAAAAGAAGGTGAGCATGATTAACTGTTACAACTCAATTAAAAAACTCTCTCGCAGATGAAAATCAGCTTCTACACCTTTGTGAACCAAAGCCCAGTAACTTACTTGGTTTTCTTGGTGCTTAATTACAGTAGTAATTGCCACATCCAATGTTTGTTCAACGGCGATAATTTCACTTAAATCGATACTTATCTCCAGAATTAAATTATCTACCTGTTGGACAACGCTAAAGGGTAGTGTTGTCCAAGCTGTTTCCTCTTGCATCCCTTGACGATAGCTATCAAAGCGGTAGATATTCCAATGTCCCCCAGGGGAAAGGTTAAATTCCCAATATTTTTGTGTATTTTTGATACCTAAGAAAAATTCAAAACAGGTATCTTGCCAAAGTTCGTGTTGGCGAGTTGGTGTAGCTGACGGTGGAGAAATAATGATGTCTTGCAAGTTGCCAACAAGATTGTATTTGATGGCAAGTTGCTGATGATTTCGAGTAATATTCCCCGTAATTTTTAAATCAGACGCGGTAGGGGAAAAGGGTTGTAAAGCAAAAGTCTGCTGTTTCATTGCATATCCTGGATGATGCGGCGAATCTGGAGTTCTTGAGATTCGATACTCTCAGTGAGTTTAAACTGAACCAGCGCCCGATATAAGTTATGTTCTGGATATTTGACTTTAAAGTAGACATTGCCAGCTACATAGTCAGCAAAAAATCGCAGTCCTAATTCAAAAGCAATCAGGCGAATGGCATCATACATATATGCGTAGTCATTCTCCGTGAGAAATGCCTGAGCTACCGAGAGATAACCCTGGAGAATTCCCTGACATAAATCTGTATCAAAATAGACGCTTTGCCAGTGTTCTGTTTCCTCTCCAGCAGGGTTACAACCCGATCGCAAACAATCCCCAATATCGTAATGTACTAATCCTGGCTTCACAGTATCGAGATCAATCACGCTCACGGCTTGGTGAGTTGCAGTATCAAACATAACATTATTAATTTTCGGATCGCCGTGCATCAACCGTAAGGGCAGCGTACCCTTAGCTTTGGCATCTTCTAGAATAGGGGCAAAAGTAGTGCGATCGCTCACAAACTGCAAGCAATAATTTAATTCTGGAGATGATTGCACTCTAGTTTTACCTAACACTTCTTGATAGTGCTGTAGATAAAGCGGTGTAATATGAAAACCCGTCAAAGTATCGGCAAGTTTTGCCGGTGGTAAGTCACTGATAAGATTGTGGAACATCCCCAAAGCAAAGCCGATTTCTTGGGCTTGTGCTAAATCTTGCATAGTATCAAAAGACTGGGAACCCTCAATAAAGCTAATTGCTCGCCAAAAGTCACCACCAGTATCTATACAATAGTCTTGACCATCTTCAGTTGATAAAACTCGTGGTACTTCCCAGCGACGGTTAACAGGAGTATGTTGCAAGCGCTGATGCACATGATCTGTGTAGGTACGCATATTCTGCATAATCAGTTGGGGCTGACGAAATACCTGGGTGTTGATGCGTTGCAGAACAAAATACTTTTCTGTGGCACAATCAAGAGTCACCAAGAATGTATCGTTGATATTGCCACTACCAAAAGCTTGAACATGGGTAACTTGACCTTGCAAGGTAAATTTCTCGGCAATAGCAGCGAGATTAACGCTTTGCGTGCTGATAACTTCTGTCATACTGGTTTTTTACCACTCCCCACAAAAATTGCACATCAGGCAATAGGAGACATAGTATAACAGGGGACAGGGGATAGGTGACAGGGGAAAGGCTGGCAAGTTTGTGAGTGTCTAGATTTCATCCTCAGTTTATTTTGCTTAATTATGCTGTAAAAACTCTACAGAGGGTATTAAGGGATCTGTCACAATTGCCACACCAATAAAACCCCAGCGTTGGAGTAAGCTACTCAATTGTGTACCAGGAATTGATTCTATGGTAAAGCGATTTGCCACGTCTGCGGCATGGGTATTGAGATAGCTTAAAGCATCAAAATTTTCTCGAAATAGTAATAAATACCCTGTTGTTTCCTCATGAGGACGTGCTGTCAAATAACGACCATCTGCTTTAGAACGTATGAGGTAGTGGACTTGTGAGAGCATGAGAGGGGGAGTAGTGAGTGCTGAGTAGTGAGTGCTGTTAGCGGTAGCGGGGCGTTTAGCCCGTGCTGAGTGCTGAGTGGGGAGTGCTGAGTAGTGAGTGCTGAGTGGGGAGTATTACGAATTATGAATCTAAACGAATGCGTGGATCGGCTACCTTGAGTAATAGGTCTGCCAGTAGATTGCCGACATTGAGTAATACGGCACTCATGACTAGACTAGCCATAACTAAATACTGGTCTTTAGCGATGACGGCTTGTAAGGTTAATCTGCCTAAACCAGGCCAATTGAAGAATTGTTCTGCGATGAATGCACCACCTAATAAACCTGCTAACTCAAATCCTAACAGAGTAATTAAGGGGTTAATAGCGTTGCGGAGAGCGTGGACGTAAATGACGCGATTTTCTGGGAGTCCTTTAGCACGTGCTGTTTGGATGTAATCTTGGCGTAACACATCTAATAATTCTCCGCGAGTGATACGCTGTAAGCCAGCAAAACTAGTGATACTCAAGGCAATGGTGGGTAAAATCATATGCCAGCCGACATCGATAATTTTACCAAACCAAGATAAATCAGCGTGATCGATGCTAGTCATACCGCCTACAGGAAACAGAGGTGAGGTGACTTGAGCTATTACTAGTAGAAATAGAACTGTAATGAAACTGGGGAAACCTTGTGCGGTGTAGCTAATAACTTGTAAAATCCTGTCGGTGGCCCGGTTTTGCTTGACAGCCGCCACAATACCTAGAGGAATAGCGATCGCCCATGTTACGATCAGAGAGGCGATCGCTAAAATTAAAGTTGCTGGGATTCTTTCCCACAACAGAGAACCCACTGAACGCTGATAAACAAAACTTGTACCAAAATCTCCTTTAGTAATAATCCGCGACAGCCATAACCAAAACTGTTCCAACCAAGTCTTATCTAAACCAAACTGTCTCCTAATTTCCTCAATTCGTTCTGGGGAAATTTTCGGGTTTTGTCGCAGCGTATCTACATAATCTCCTGGGGATAATTTGATGATGAAAAACGACAACGCTGATGCTAAAAACAAGGTCAATAGCGCCTGCAATGTCCGCTTCACCACATAAATAAAAGTCTCGCTGGTGACTAGCCGAACCAACCAATCCCAACCTGTCTCCCTAGAAAATTTTGTGGATGTCATAGTTTTAGTCAATGGTCAATGGTCAATAGTCAATGGTCAATGGTCAATAGTCAATAGTCAATACATGAAACTCTGGACTTTTGACTTTTGACTCTGGACTTTTGACTAATATTCTATGAGGGAAATAATCGGTACATCGGGTAGATGTTTGCGTCCTTGTAAATCCCGTAGCTCGATGATAAACCCAAACCCCGTTAATTCACAGCCAATCTGCTGGACTAATTTGGCTGTAGCGCTAGCAGTCCCACCGGTGGCAATCAAATCGTCTACAATTAAGACCCTACTACCGGGAGTGAGTGCGTCTTGATGCACTTCCAAGCAGTCAGTACCGTACTCTAATTGATATTCAATGGAGTGAACTGCTGCTGGTAACTTGCCTTTTTTCCGCACAGGAATAAAACCAACATCTAACTTATAAGCTAAAGGCGTACCAAAAATGAAGCCTCGTGACTCCATCCCCACAACATAATCTACCTCTAGATTCGCCTCTATACATTTTTGGGTAAAAAAGTCAATAGTGTAGCGCAAACCTTGGCGATCGCGCAGTAAAGTAGTGATATCCCGAAATAAAATTCCGGGCTTAGGAAAATCAGGGATGTCACGAATGAGAGATTTTAAATCCATAGTGTTGGGAATTGGGGATTGAAGAGCAGAGGAGCAGAGGAGCAGAGGAGCAGAGGAGCAGAGGAGCAGAGGAGCAGAGGAGAATAATTAATGACCACTCAGCACGGGCTAAACGCCCCGCTACCGCTAACAGCACTCACTTACTCACTCCCCATCTCTCTGAAAAATCGTACACTATAATGTCATACGCTTGGATTAATCGCTACTGTTTCGTCATCCATTGACGATGCAGAGAATCTACACCAAGCTAAAGATGGATTCATACCCACAAAATAGGAGAGTAAAATAATGCCCTAAAAAGTACAATTCACGGATAAACTAGCCTGAGAGTGGAACAAGTGAAGTAATGTGTATATCAAATAGTCTTATTACTGCTGGAAGTTTAAGCTTGTTAACTGGCTATCTATCTTAAATTTAGTTTTACTAGTTTCATCTCGTCTATTGAAAATGCACAAGGTATTTTAGAGAATGAATGTTTCTGCAAGCTTAACGCCGTTAAACAGTCCCACACCTCCATCACTGCCGATGATTTTGGACACTTTACCAGATCCAGCGATCGCCGGACAAGGATGTCCAGCTAGAACTAGAGTGCAAATCGACTTAATCTTATTAGCGATTGAGGCTCTAGAACTAGGTGGTTCGGAAGCTATCTTGACTTTTGCCCAAGAGTTAGACTTGAAAGGAATTGTCAAAGATCGGGTAAATTTGTGGCGAATGCGGAGTTCTAACCCCATTCGGCGCGCCCATACTCGTCGCCCTCTGACGGTGATGGAAGCCAAAGCTCTAGTTGTAATCGCTTGTTACATCGCCCGGCGTTTAACAGTAGTAATTCGCCAAATGCTGATGATTTGTCAACAAATGAATGACAAGCAGATTCCCTTAGAACAGAATTTACGCCTCTCTAATTATCTAGAAAGATTTAGAGCGCATTTTAAAAGTAGAATGAATGCCCGCCGATTTGGTGCTTTAGCCTTAAATTCTGATGAAAAATTAGATGAATTGGCGATAAATCTTTTAGGACAGTTATTATTTTGTACTGGCACAGCTGGAATGCAGCGATTTTGGATCAGTCTTTTTGACGGTGAAGTGGAATGAATATTCAACGAAAGTACAGTCTACCTAATTGTACGTTACTCTTAGAAGGTTTAAGTGATGCTAGCCGATCTGCACACTTGCAAGAACTGCGTCCAGAGTTATCGATATTAGTCAATGCCGAATGTTATTTATCTGGACATACTCAGCCTCTGGTGGGAGGAAGAGAATTTTTTGAAAGTTTAGTTAGGGCTGTTAGTGGTTATGCTCAAGAATTTTTGAGCAACGTACCCAACCCCCAAGCTCATAACCAAGATTCCGAGTTAGTAGAATTACAAAAAATTGAGTCTAACCGCTACAGATTAATTGTACATTCGGAAAATGCGCCAGAAGAATTTAATACAAATGCTAACTATAATAAACAACCTATTCAAATAGATTTGAACACAGTCCAATTGTTTGATTTGGTAGAAGCTGTAGATCAGTTTTTCGCTGATACCCAGACTTTACCAGAGCTATCACTGGAATTACAACCAGTGACGAGACGTTATGGTGGTGCAAGTCAAGCAGTACTCAAGCAAGCAGTACCCGCAAGTATTGGTGTTTCTAGTTTAGCTATAGCAGCGATCGCCTTTAGCTTAATTCCTGCACCAGAAATGCGTCCACCACAACCCCAACCAGAGGGGCAAACTAGTTCTAACGCCACACCCACAACTAGTCCTGCTCCCGCCACACCCACACCCACCACCCCAGCGACAACACCCATCGCATCGGCGACACCCACCCCCACAGCCACAACAAAACCCCCTCTCAAAGATATAGAAGCGCTTTTAAATACAGTTAGTGAAATTACTGATCCTTCACAGCTGCGTTCTTTAAATCGGCAAGTTTGGAACCAAATCGATCCTGCCTGGGATAATCGTCAAGCCATCAAACAGGATTTGGTTTATCGTCTTGGTGTAGCAGCTGATGGGGCAATTGTCGGTTACAAAGCAGTTAACCAAGGATCAAACAAAGACATCGATTTAACCCCTCTACCCAACCTGCTTTATAGTCCTGCCAAACGTCCGCCCATTGCCAATGAACCCATCGCCCAATTTAAAGTAGTCTTTACTAATGCAGGTGTTTTGGAAGTTAGTCCTTGGCGGGGATATGCCAGAACTCCAGAGGTAGTTGGCACAAAAATCACCGATACAAATACTGTCAAAGCTTTAAACAAGAAGCTTTATGATACAGTCCGGCAAAATTGGTCTGGGACTCCCACCTTTAATAAAGATTTAAAGTATCGAGTCGCCATCAATAAAGATGGTGTAATCGCTGACTACGAACCTTTAAACCAAGTCGCCTTTGACTATTTCCGCGAAACACCCCTACCCAAAATGTTTCAAGATGGTTCCAACACAGCCACCACCAATAAAGAACCTCTTGCTCACTTCCAGGTTGTTTTTCAGCCTAGTGGCAAATTAGAGGTAGTTCCTTGGCAAGGATATCGGTAATAGATGGTAACCATAGAATGTAGTATCAAATTTAGTAGCTGTCTTAAAAGCCTAGCGATCGAGGATAAAGAAATAGCAAGGGTTTTGTTAAAAATTTCATAAATTTATTTCAGAAGTAATTGTATTCTTGCTGAGAGTAAGTGTATTATTTTGCGTGTTGGCTAGAATATTTACTTAACAAGTAAAGAAATTTATGAAATTAAAACCAAAATATTTGGTTCCATACCTAGCTGCTGCTACTACTGCATCTGTATTGTTAGGAATTACACCTAAGTCAGCATTTGCCGCGTCGCTGACTTGGACATTACAAAATGTCACCTTTAGTGATGGAGGAACGGCTACAGGAACATTTGATTACGATGCAACAACAGGTGTTTACACGAATTGGAATATCAGCGTTAGTGGAGGAGACACACCCAATCTCACAGCTTTTACTTACAATCCTACATCTAGTAATCCCAGCTACTCACCTTCCATTCCATCCCTTGAACTGTCAAGTAATGAACTATCCGATTTTGATACAAATGGTTCGCGGCAACGTCAACTGCGGTTGCCTTTCTTGACACTCTTAACTGATGCTGGAGGTACAATTTCATTAGATAGCTCTAATCTTCCATCTAATCTGATCCCTTTGTTTGGGGCTAAAGGGATTGAATGTTGGAACTGTTTTCCTTTTCGGTTTATCACTGGCGGACAAGTGGTTGCACGTGCTGTTACCCAAGTGCCTGAATCTAATCTAGGTAAATTCACTTTAGTAAGTTTATTGAGTTTAGGTTTGCTGACAAGATATCAGAGTAGAGGCAGAAGGGAAAAGTTAGCTCAATAGAGGGGTTGACAATTCAAAATTCAAAATACCCTACTGGTGTGGCAAGCCTAAAGTAGTTCATTAGGCGTAGGTTGAGTTGAAAGAAGTGAAACCCAACAGAGATCAGAATTTTGGGTTACATAAAGCCTCTACCCAACCTACAATTTTATTGCAACTCTCCGAGTTCTCCTTTGGAGTACCCGTAGGGTATTACGTAGCTTGCTTCTCGCCTTTGGCGAGTATTACGAATTACGTAGGCGCAAGCCTTCCCGTAGGGTATTACAAATTACGAATTAACTTGACACTGACTAGAGTACCTGTCATTGGATTTGACTGAATAGATAATTCCCCATTATGAGCATTGACAATGCGTTTAGTGATAGCCAGTCCTAAACCTGTACCATTAAGCTTTGTGGAGAAGAATGGCTGAGACAACTTTGATAATACTTCTGGGGGAATCGGCTCTCCACCATTGCAGATATTAATACATACTTGGGTTGAAGATGAATTATCTACTTCCCATCTGACAATATCACCTATAGCGATCGCCTCACAAGCATTACGAACAAGATTAATAAACACTTGTTTCAACTTATTTCGATCCCCCAAGATTTTTACCGCAGATGACGTAGGGATAAAATCAATCTGTCGTCCTATGGCTTCTGGCATTTCGCTAATTGACACCAGCAACTCACAAATAAACTCATTCACTTCTAATTCACACAGTTGCAAAACTTGCGGCTTGGCGTAGAGTAAAATTTCACTCAATAAAGACTGCAAACGACTCGCTTCACCTAATGCTAGAGATAATCGCTCTTGTGCCGCTTGACTCAAAATTGTTTTTTGAAAATACTTTAATCCCATCATGATTGTAGTGAGAGGATTGCGAATCTCATGGACAATCATGGCAGCAAATTCGCCAATTGCTGCTAATCTTTCTTGTTCTACTAACTTAGCTTGTGCTGCTTGCAATTCTGCTGTTCGTTTGGCAACTTCTTCCTCTAGCAGTTGATTAAATTGGCATTGTTGTTGATAAAGATGATAATGATCAATCGCAGTTGCAGCTCGTTCTCCAAATAATTCGACAATTTGAATTTCTTCTTTGGTAAACTCCCGTGCTTGGCGATGAAAAGAACAAATAGTGCCAAATACTTCGCCATCAGTTGTTTGCAAAGGTATCCCCAGATATGCTCGATAACCAGGGGCAGGTTTACCGTACTCTGGATTAGCAACAGCATCTTTAACTGCTAATGTCCGGCCAATTTGGATAACTGTAGCGATTAACAAACCATGCAAAGCATAGATACGGGGGGTATCTTCTCCCATTTCCAGACTACTTGCGAGGATAGTTTCAAACCCCTGTTGGCAGAAAGTAACAACTGTCCAATCTACTTCGATAAGTTCACTGACTCCGCAAGCAATGTTATGCAAATAGCTACCCAGTTCACCAGTTCGATAGTTTAACGAAGATAACCGGACTATGATTTGGCGCTCACGCTGCAACTGTTGATTTTGCCACAACATTTCCTCATCACTGGCTTTGCTTATGGATGTCTGTTGCATGGTGTATCAATCAAAATAATTGCTAACAGTTAAATCTTTGGCTGCTTTGCTCAATAAATGCAGATATTTGGATTTATTGATTTGGAGGTTATTCTAATGGATAAATGCGGGTTTATTTACCACGAAATTATAAATTTTTACTTAAAGCAATCTAAGTTTACAGAATAATTGCGAAAACTGAGATTTTGCTGAGAAAATCATGAGATATTTCTCAAGAAAATCTTATATTTTCAACTATTAATCATTAGATAAGCATAATTTTTCATCTAATAATTCCAGCCATAATCCATTTAAGACTTTAAGTTAAAAGCTGGATTACTGATTGATATCTTGAGGAATAATTCTCGATGAAAGTAAGACATATATTGATGCTGGGATTGTCTTCTCTTGTGATGATTAGTTGTGTGCAGGAATTGCAAAATACTCAGTTAATGGAAAAGGCTGTAGCTATAGATAAGCCTGCAAACATAATATCAAGGCAGGCAACATCTCTAGCTATGGCAAATATGAGCAAGTCAGGGAATTTTATTTCTGGAGAACATCCAACTGAAGGAGTAGTTAGTTTAATTACCAAAAATGGTAAATCATTATTAGAGTTTGAGCAGACATTTAAAACTTCTGCATCTGGCCCTGATTTGGTGATAGTTTTGCATCGATCTGATAATGTCATTGCTTCGACTAAACCACCTGCTTATCCCTTAAAAAAGGGAGACTATATAATTATTGCTCCCTTAAAAAAATATCGTGGCACTCAGACTTATACCCTCCCAAATAACATTAACTTAGCAGAATATAAATCTGTAGCTATTTGGTGTCGTAAGTTTAACGCTACTTTTGGTGCAGCTAATTTAAGCCAATAAAAATTCACCAACAACTCAAATATTTACCCTAGCGATCGCTATAAATTGCTATTAATAAATTCAAATACCCGAATTCTCCATGAAGTCGGGTATTTAAGACTGGTTATTTGGAAAAATAACAACACCTAATTTTTATCAGGGAGGTCAATTCTAGCAGTTCCCACGGGGATTTCTCCAGCTAATCCCACCCTTTTTGCCATGACTCCATAGAGGAGGATCTTCTCTAGTGGTACTCTTGTTTTCACACCAGTAAATAGCACTTCTACAGACTCACCTGGATTAACAGGCTCATTAAAATTAATAGATACAATTTCTTTGCCAACATCTATTTGGGCTGCAATATCTTTACCAAATTTATCTCTAATCCTCACACCATTAAAGCGTTCCATTTGGCTAGGTATAGAAATCATCAGGTCTTGTAGAGACATTCCCACAACTGCGACTCTAATGAAATGAGTATTATTTCTGACACCAGAATCAGTAATATGAGGAACTTGATAGTTGATTACTGTTTGAACTGGTGGTTTCGCATCTAGCTGGGCATAATTTATAGGTGCAGCTATTGCCGCAGATGCTGTAGTCAGTATGAAAATAGATAAACTACCACAAATTAATCTTTGCATAATTAATCCTTAACTCTCGCTTGTGAGTGAATCAATGCTGTGACATTTTGCGACTGCCTGTATTGATATAGATTGACTCATCACTATGAAAAGAGGCTGATTAATAAATTAGATTATTCTGAATTTTTCTAGATAATATCCTCATCTATAGTAATCCGATTTGATTGCTGAATCACTCGTAGAGGTAAGGAACTAGGGACTGGGGACTGGGGATTGGGAAGAAAGAATAAAGGTGTATTGAATTTTGTATGCGTAGCCTGCGCTTACGCATACAAAACTCAAATATGAGTCCTATATATAACAATATATTGCCAATAGTTAAAATGATAAAACTGAAACTGTTATCTTAAAGGGTGTTTGAAAAGTCGAAAAGTATACTAGAAAACCCTCTCCAAACCTCTCCCCGAAACGGAGAGAGGCTTTGAAACTCTTATTTTCTTGTTCCCCTTCCCTACTAGGGAAGGGGTTAGGGGTGAGGTTTTTCAGATTTTGGTGTCACGCACGATACTTTTCAAACATCCTCTTAAGAGATTATCTCGTCAAGCATTTAGAGCCTATTGATAAAGTAAATATTAAGGTAGGGTGTGTTACAAATCAGTTAACAGTTATCAGTTACCAGTTATCAGTTACCAGTTAATAAACACTGTTCACTGTTCACTGTTCACTGTTTACGCACCATGTTTCTCAGTGCGCTAAACGTTGCCATAACGCACCAGAAAATTTAAGGTTTACTTTATAAATTACCTCTTAATATCTTCATTATTTAATGTTGCCTGAATTCAAAAGTAATTAGCTAATTCTCACAAATTATATGACAGCAAATATTCTGTTAGTTGAAGATGAAGTCAAATTAGCGCGATTTGTCGAATTGGAACTGAGTAGCGAAGGCTACAAAGTCAGCGTAGCCCATGACGGTATTACTGGTTTGACCTTAGCACGGGAGTCGTCACCAGATTTAGCCATTCTTGACTGGATGTTACCAGGACTCACGGGTTTAGAACTTTGTCGTCGCTTGCGTGCAACAGGTAACAAAGTGCCAGTAATTTTGTTGACAGCCAAAGATGAAGTAAGCGATCGCGTGGCAGGATTAGATGCAGGAGCTGATGATTATGTAGTGAAACCCTTCAGCATCGAAGAACTCCTGGCCAGAATTCGCGCCCATCTCCGCCGCACCCAAGAAACAGACCAAGACGTGTTACAGTTTGAAGACTTGAGTTTAAATCGCCGCACCCGTGAAGTATTTCGCGGTAAACGGGGAATTGAGCTAACCGCAAAAGAATTTGATTTACTAGAATATCTCCTTGGTCATCCGCGACAAGTATTTACTAGAGAGCAAATTCTCGAAAAAGTTTGGGGTTACGACTTCATGGGTGATTCTAATATTATTGAGGTCTATATTCGCTACCTCCGCCTCAAATTGGAAGAAAATAACGAGAGTCGCCTAATTCATACAGTGCGTGGTGTTGGTTATGCTTTGCGGGAGCATTCCTCGTAAGTTGAGTCTCTCAACATTGGGTTAAACTATGGCTAAAGCATTCTCAAGTTTTTTATGACTCAATCACCAGTAAAAACTCTTTATACAATAGACTTTGCATTATGGATTGAGCAGACTGTCAATAGCTTAAAATCCCAAGAATATAGCAATGTAGACTGGGAAAACTTAATTGAAGAGATAGAAGGATTGGGGAGGAGAGATAGACGAGAATTAGAAAGTCGTTTGACAACTTTATTTGAACACGCCTTAAAACGTAATTATGTCAATTTACCAGAGTGTTATGGCGGTTGGGAAGCAAGCATTAGCTGTACACAACAGGAATTAAGTCGTATTCTGCGAGATTCCCCCAGTCTAGGTAATTATTTTTTAACTATGTGCGATGAATGTTATCAAAATGCTTATAAAAATATGAGTAAGGAATATGAAACGAAATTTCCTAATAATTGTCCTTTTGCTCATGATGTAGAAACATTATTGCAACAAACCGGAGTTAATCTCAAGAATGTCCAATAACCTATACGATCGCGATTTGCAATCTTGGATCGAGCAAACGATTCAACAGTTACAAAATCGTGAATTTGATTCCCTCGATATTGAGCATTTGATTGAGGAGCTAGTTGATTTGGGTAAGGCTGAGAAAAATGCTTTAAAGAGCAATTTGACTATTTTGTTGACGCATTTACTCAAGTTAATGGTGCAACATGATGTACCGGATATGATGAAAGGAAGTTGGTATAGTTCGGTACTGGAACATCGTCAACGAGTTTTGAATAATTTGTCAGATACTCCTTCTCTCAAAAGTTTTTTGCCAGAAGCAATAGAAAAAGCTTATCCTGATGGTCGCAAGCTGGCGATAAAAGAAAGTAAGCTAGCCAAATTTGGGGTTCGTGTCCCACAGGAAAGTGAATATCCACTGGTTTGTCCTTTTTCGGTTGAGCAGATTTTAGATGAGGATTTCTACGGGCTGTAATCGCTTCAGCTAACAAACAAACCGGATCAAAGTAGAGACGTTGCATTGCAACGTCTCTACTGTTCACATTTAAGGGAAATTGGTATCATGTACGACGATCGCCTAAAATTTGTACAATTGCCTGGGCTAAATCGGCTGGATCTGCTGGCTTGGGGATATGTTTTTGAAAACCTGCATTTAGGGCTTGATTTTGATCGATTTCTCCAGCATAGGCGGTGAGAGCGATCGCAGGAATTTGTCCACCTTGTTCTGGTGTCCATGTTCTGATTTGCCGGAGTAACATATAACCATCCATTTCTGGCATACCGATATCGCTCAGTAGGATATCATGCTTGGTTTGGGCTAAAATTTCTAGTACTTCTGTTGCCGATGCTGCTGTTGTGACTGTTGCCCCACATTGTTCTAGGGCAAAGCTGAAAAACTCTCTGACATCAGCTTGATCATCTACCAGTAAAATGTTTACCCCAGTTAATAGGGAGTCTGGTAACTCAGATGTGGTAGTGCTTGCTTCCGCACACATCATCAGGTTAGCAGCATTTTTATGTATTGGTAGTCTCACCGTAAAAGTTGCCCCTTGATCTTCTCCTGGACTCTCGGCTTGGACTGTGCCACCGTGGAGTTCTACCAGATGACGGACAATTGCCAATCCTAAGCCTAGACCACCGAATATTCTTGTGGTTTTTGCGTCTGCTTGACGAAAATATTCAAAAACATGGGGTAAAAATTCTGGTGTAATCCCTTTACCTGTGTCAATGACTTGGATTTGCGCTTCTCGTCCTACCTGTTGCAAATATACTTCTACCCGTCCTTCGGATGGGGTAAACTTAACGGCATTCGAGAGCAAATTCCAGACTACTTGTTGTAAGCGATCGCCATCACCCATGACTTGTCCGACAGCATCAGAGAGGAATGTCTGCACTGTGATCGATTTGGCTTCGGCGGCTAGGCGTACCGTTTCTAATGCGGCGTTAATTGTAGTTTTTAAATCCACTGCACAGATGTTGAGATGCAACTTACCGCGTAAAATCCGGGAAACATCCAGCAAATCATCTATGAGTTGAGTTTGTAACTTGGCGTTGCGTTCAATAGTTTCTAGGGCTTGGTTGACTGTGGATTCGTTATACTTGCGGGTGCGGAGTAACTTGGCCCAACCCATGATGGGATTAAGGGGTGTCCGCAGTTCATGGGAAAGGACGGTGAGGAATTCATCTTTGATGCGGTTGGCTGATTCGGCGGCGGCGCGGGCATTCTTTTCGGCTTCGTAAAGTTGGGCGCGAGCGATCGCCTGAGCGCATTGTTGCCCCAATGTCAACATAAATTTTTGTTCTTCCTCATTAAATGTTTGGGCTGTGGCAAAGCTTAAACCCAAAACACCAATTGTCTGCTGCTTGACGATCAGAGGAATACAAGCAAAGGCACAATTACCCGTCTGAGCAGGAATATCGGCAATCGCCGGATATCTCCTCGCCACCATTTCTACATTTGCCAAAAAAATTGCTGTGCCGTTTCTCGCTGTTTCGGCAATCGGTACATTAGCGCTGATAGGGAAACTTGTCCAGTGATCTCTGACAGATTGTGGATAACCGACGGCTTCTAGCATTTGCAGACTATTACCCCCCTCAGTTAACAAAACCACAGAACCAGCACTGGCATCTAGAGCAGCGATGCCTTGCTTAACTACCACACTAGCAACTTGTTGGGGAGTGACAGCTTCTGAGAGGGCGGCTGTGATGCTTTGCAGGCGGACTGTCCGACTCATGGCTAGTTCTGCTGCTTGTTTAGCCTGCTGAGTTTCTTGGTAGAGTCTGGCATTATCAATGGCTGTAGCTGCACGACGGGCAATATCTTCGGCTAAAGCCAAGTCTTGTGGTGTATATTCCCGATGGGAATTTCCGGTGACAAAAGAGATCACGCCGAATATTCGCCCCCGTGAGTAGAGGGGAATCACCATTAGCGATCGCATCTCTAAGTTTTGCAATAATTGTCGATGCTCCTCATTTTCAGCCATTGCTTGTAAGATAGCCTCTGGCAATTGAGGATAAAAAATAGATTGCCCGGCGATGAGTGTGGCGTAGAATGGGTGTTGATCATCAACTTTCGGTGGGTAAGACTGGCGAATTTTGGCTAAAAGTTCCTGGGTTGTGGGGTGAGCAGTGGCGATCGCTATTTGTTTAATTGACCAGTCTGGTTGTAAAATATCCACAACACACCAATCTGCCAGCACAGGCACTGCTAACTTAGCCACATTATTCAAACTAGCTTCATAATCAAAAGAAGCCGCCAGGATAGTACTAGCGGCAACTAAAAAGTTTTGTGTTGCTTCGGCTTGTTGGCGTTCTTGTAAAGCGGCTTGGCGTTCACTAATATCTTCAATAATGCCTAAAGCATACTTGGGATTACCGTCATCATCCCATACTGCCGACGCGGTAATATTCACCCAAACAATACTACCATCTTTGCGGATATAACGTTTTTCTAGAGAGTAACCGTTAATCTCCCGTGCCAAGACTTGCCGAGCATGAACCCAATCAGCATCCAAATCGTCAGGATGGGTAATTTCTCCAAAATTTTTCTGATTTAACTCCTCATAGCTATATCCGGTGATTTCACACAAAGCTGGATTGATTTGCAGGAATTTTCCCTCTAAAGTTACCAGGGTAATGCCCACAGCTGCTTGATCAAACATTGCCCGGAATCTTTCTTCACTTTCTCTGAGGGCAATTTCTGCTCGTTTAGTAGCTGTCACATCTGCCAGGATAATCCCAATACCTACTGTTTCCCCCAAAGCATTGTGAACTGGGTAATAATTTCCCAGCCAGTACCCGTAAGTTCCTGGGTTGCTTGGTATTTCGCCATTAATCTCTAGATTTAATAAGGGGTCACCGGTATCTAACACCCGTTGCATCTGTGCTTCAAACTCATCTGCCATCTGGGGGTGAACTTCCCGAAATTTTTGTCCCAGATGTTCTTCCACACTCAAACCGTTAATATCTGCTAATACCTGATTAATTCTGATATATCGCAAATCCCGATCTAAAAAGCAGATAGCCACAGGTGCAGCAGCTAGTAGTGCATCCAGAAGTGACAAGGACTCGGCATAGTGATTTAATGCCTGATGGATATCTAGATATAGTTGGGCATTTTCTACCGCTAGAGCAGCACGATAGGCAATATCTTTAGCTAAGGCTAAGTCAGCTTGATTGTAACAACGCCCTGATTCTGCGGTAACAAATGTCATACATCCCAATACTTGCTCATGTGCTACCAAGGGTAAAACCATCATAGACTTGATTCCCATCTGCCTTACCAAGTCTAAATGTGCTTGATTGTGAGTAGCTTCTGTCAATAAGGCATCTGAGATTTCTGTAGTTAAGATTGCTTCACTAGTTTGGATGACTTTAGCAATTAAACTAGCGCTCTGAAGATTTGGTGTATATTGCTGGAGTTGACGCGCCCATTCAGCTTTGAGTGGATCTACATGAGCAATGGGTAAACGGCGAATTGTGCCATCTTCCACAACATCGACACAACACCAATCAGCTAATTGTGGTACAGAAATTTTGGCAATTTGCTCTAAGGTTGCCTCATAATCTAGGGAACTAGCAAGTGTACTACTTGTTTTGGCAATATAGCGCAATGCTTCTTCTGCCCGCTTACGTTCTGTAATGTCCAAGACAAAAAAAGCTCCCCGTTCTAAGGTTCCTTCAAAGTGACTACCCCCGATGAAAATTGGCACGCGCGAACCATCTTTACGGATATATTCTTTCTCAAAGGGGATGCAATAATTACTATCTTGAAATTGAGCTATTGCTTGTTCGTCTAATGGCAAATACTCCGGCGGAGTTAAATCTTGCCAACGCACTCTTCCTTCAACTATTTCTTCACGGCTATAGCCGATAATGTGCAGCAAGGCATCATTAGCTTCTGTGATATTGCCATCTCTTTCCCAAAAGCCAATACCAATCATATTAGACTCAACCACACTGCGAAACTTGGCTTCACTCTCCCGTAATGCTTGCGCTGTTTGTTTAAGTTGGGTAATGTCAATGCCAGTAACACCTACACCCAGTAATTCTCCATCTGGAAGGCATACAGGATAGTAGTTGACTAGTCCATGACGATATACGCCTGGTGGATAGGTTTCTCCGCTTACTTCTTGATTAAGTAATGCCTCTCTGGTTTGCATCACTTGATACAGAACAGGCTCCAGTTGTTCAGCCCATACTGGTAGTACTTCTCTAATGGTGCGTCCGATGTGTTGATCTTGTGGTACGCCGTTAGTTATTGCTAATGCTTCATTGGCGTAGACATAGCGCAGTTCTGTATCCAAAAAAGCCAATGCTACTGGTGAACTCCCCACCCAAGCATTGAGCAACGCTAATGATCTATCTTTTTGAGCGATCGCTTGTTGTAGTTTCTGTTGTAGTTTAGCTTTTTCTAGTTCTGCTTGTTTGCGATCAGTAATATTTACCCCTGCACAGGTAATACCTTGGATTTGACCATTGACTTTGAGTGGTTCAATCAACAAATCATAGTACAGAGTTTCTCCTCGTAATTTTATGCCAATCTCTTCACGGGCAGAAACATCATGCTCTATTACTCTTTGCTTAATTGCTGTTAGTTGCTCTGCTATCGTCGCCGGGAATAATTCACTATCAGACTTGCCCAGAATTGCTTCCGCCGTGGCTATACCTTGGGGATTATGAATCCACTGATAACGTAAATCCCGATCCTGCTGAAAAACGGTGATATCTGATCTACTTAATGCCAAGCGAAATCTTTCTTCACTCACTTGGAGCCGATGAAGATTCACCTCATCTCGTCCTTTGACATTTTTTAACTTTTCACACAAGATACTAAAAAGCCATCCTTGTGCAGCAAATAACCCCATTTTTGCTATACTAACTGTGTCTAAAGACAGCTCATACCTTGGTGATAGGAAAAAATAATCACTAAGGAGGGCAGATAAACCAGTGGCGAGTAGCCCCCACTTCAACCCACCATACCAAGCACTCACCATCACAGCACTAAAAAATAGCAAAAAAGGAGTGCCATGCGTTCCCAACCAAGGATCTAACAACAGCATCAGCGTACACGCAAATGCCACAGTCAAGACAACAATTCCAAAACGTAGCAAAGCAGAATTAGGAATATACTCCATGAAAATCTATTGCGACAACCAACACTTGTTGCAGAGCCTGTACATAACCTAAGCTAGTTTGCAAGTTTTAGGAATTTATCTGAAGATAGATTCTTTGACTGGGATGAAAAACCTCTTTTAGTTAGATGTGAACTTTTGATTCTTATAGTAAGTGAGATGGATTTTATCTAAATTTATAGTCAAGATATATCTAGTTCTATAAATATAGAATAAACCTCTTGCACGAATGCAAAACTTGCCCTCATTCCTTACTCGAATTTCTCACGAAATTTATCAAACCGAAGTCCAGAGACTGTAGGGGCGGGTTAACCAGATATTCGTGAATGATTCGCTCCTACCGTTTTGTGAGAAATGCAGGCTTAACCTTACTCATAGAGGAGAAGGAATCATACAAAGGCTGCATTCAGCTGATACTACACAACAACACAACAATATTAATGGTAGTGCAACGTCTCTACTTGATAACAACAATTCATCTCTGACGAGATTAACCTGTCAGAGACGATAAATCATTAGTCACTCTAGATATTTGATGGACGTAACTGGATTCGAACCAGTGACCTCTACGATGTCAACGTAGCGCTCTAACCAACTGAGCTATACGTCCTTAACCACACGATTTATGAATATAGCATACATTTCCAGTAACAGCAAGTTTATGCTAATGTTTCAGTCTTTGTTGTGCCAGGGCTAGGAGTCTTTTACCTTCTGCGTAGGCTGTTGTTCCTGGTTTAATAGTGTTCAGTTGATTGATGATACCTTGTATTTGTCCTTGGAACTGTTGTGGGTCGGTGGGGGGAGACGCGATTAAACTTTGGATTTGCTCATTGGCTTGTTTGAGAAATGATTGTGACTCAATCTCTGCTTGTAGTCGAGTCTCGACAATTCCTAAGTTGGTTTGGTATGTTGCGAGTAACTTCTGTGCTTCTAAATAACCTGGTTCTTCTACACGAATATTTTGCAGTTGGTCTATTGCTGTTGACCACAGTTTAGCGATTTGTTGCCATTGTGTCGCTGTGTGTGGTGGATTTTGAGATGCTTTAGCCGCAGCCAGGGCAAATTGTTTAGCACCTGCAATCATTTTGCTACTATTGGGGTCAACAAGGCTTTGGATTTTGCCTTGGTACATTGCTAATAACTTTTGTGCTTCCAGATAGCGCGGGTTTTCTACAGGAACTTGGTTAATGCGGTTAATTGACTGTCGCCATAATTCCGATGCTGTTTGAGATTGGGTGAGTTTCAGTTTCTCGGCGGCGAGGTCAAATTCTTGAGCAGCTGCAATGAAGTTACCGATACGTGCATTCTCAAAATCGCGTTTATAGGCTTTGAGTTTGCTTTGGGCTGTTTTTGCGGCTAATGTTTGTTGAGGGATTTCTTCTAATTGATCGATTCCGGCTTGCCAAGAAGCGATCGCTTTTTCTCTATCCTGTGAACTAGTAGCCTGTTCATATTGTTGCTTGGCTAATTTTATCGCCATCTCTCCTTGATGGAATGGTGTCAAAGCGTTCTGGTCTTGAAAAACAATAGCCTCTATCCGCGCTGCTTGCTGACGAGCTGCTTCAAATTCATCTAGGGTAAACTTCCAACTACAACCAAATAAACTACAGTACGACTGTGGATAGTATCCCAAAAACCACACAGGTAGATTATCCAGATGTTTTTGTGCTGCTTTGACTTTTTTTGCACCTTCTTCTATGTCAGCTGGACTTGTAGCTCTATTGATTAATTGGTCAGCTTGCTGAAGATTTTTAATTACCCCACGATAATGATAATCCATACTCATATAACTGGGTAACAGCAGTATTGGTGCTACTTTAGCTACAGGACGGCGAATCATGGGATAAGGTAAATTCACTAACCAAACTACCCCAACAGAACCACCCAAGATGATAGTTACCCATTTGATTTTGGCAAAAAGACCAGGTGCTTGATTAGCTTTTGCAGCTTGCTTAAGAACTTTTTCGCTAAATTGTGGATATATATCTATAACTGTGTCTCGTAGTTCATCTATCTGAGCCGGGGAACCTTTTTCTTGACGCAGCTTTTCTAAACGTTTAATGACTATTTCTAACTCAATTCTACTAATTTGGTCTTGACCACTGCATTTTTTAACTTCAGCAAACAATATTTTCCAGGCTCTTTGATTAAGGCGATACATAGATACAGTCTGTTGCTTTTAGTATTAGTATTCCCATGCTTTGCTCAAAAAAATCACCGATGACTAAACCCGGCTATGAGTTTGTAGCTGATAGTCACCATTTCTTTGGAGAGAAAATACTATGAACTAGTCAGCTCATTAGATGGATAAAAGCTAAAAATACTATTGTTAAAATTTAGAGAGTTAATCAGAAAATACTTATCCTTGACAATGACGACGGCTTTAATTACGGGTGCTTCTGGGGGAATTGGTGAGGCTTTTGCCAGAGAACTAGCTGCAAGGCAAACAAATTTGGTACTGGTGGCGCGTTCAGTCGAGAAACTGAATCAATTAGCGCAAGAACTACAACAGCAATACAAAATACAAGTAGATGTCATAGTTAAAGACTTAACAGAACCGGATGCAGCTGCGACTGTATTTGATGCCACGAAAACCCAAGGATTAACTATTGATATACTAATTAACAATGCTGGTTTTGGTGATTATGGCGACTTTGCCGAAAGCGATCGCACCAGACAAATCAAAATTGTCCAGTTAAATGTCTTGGCGTTGGTAGATTTAACCCACCACTTTTTACCCCTGATGCGTCAGCGTCGTTCGGGGAGTATCATCAATGTCGCCTCTATTGCTGCTTTTCAGCCAATACCATATCTCTCGGTTTATGCTGCAAGTAAGGCTTTTGCTGTCAGTTTTAGTGAAGCTTTGTGGGCAGAAAATCGTCAATATGGTATCAGAGTTTTAGTGGCGTGTCCTGGGCCGACAGAAACTAACTTTTTCACCGAAGCTAATTTCCCCCCAGCTTTGGCACAAACCACCAATACAGTTATGTCTTCCCAAGAGGTTGTGCGGGAATCTCTCACAGCATTGGAACAGTGGGAGCCAAATGTGATTATTAGCGATACTGGTACACATTTAAGAAGTGCAGTAGCTAAACTTGTACCACGAAAAATCCTGTTGACTTTGTTAGCTAAACATTTCAAAGTAGGGGCGGGTTTATGAGATATTCGTGAATGATTGAAGCATATTTGTGAACCCGCCCCTACAGCCTCTGAACTTCGGTTTGATCGTGTAAGCACAGGCTACGCCAACAAAAATCGAATACTAGTCCCATATCAAATTACATATATCTTGTTAATTGAACTCGGTAACGGTCTTTTTTAGTAACAGCAATTTCTCCTACTTCCAAGCGTCCTTTACCGCGAATGGCGATTAAGTCACCTGTTTTTACTTGGGAACTGGCTTGTGTAATTTCTTTCCAATTGACACGGACATCGTTAGCATCAATTAAATCAACCATCTTACTGCGAGACATCCCAAAACCAGCAGAAGCGATCGCATCTAGCCGTAAGGAAGCTTCCACAGTGGTTAATTCTTTTTTCTTGGGTTCCCGGACTTTTAACTCAGATATATCAATTGGCTGAGTTTTGACGGGAACTGATCGCACTTGTTGCAGATGCAGTTGTAAAAATTCCACCAATTCTGGAACAACGATCGCCTGTGCGCCGCGTTCACCCAAAACAATAATATCGCCCGTTTTTTCTCTGACAATTCCTGTCCCCAACATTGCGCCTAAAAAGTCGCGGTGAGTCGCTGAATCAAATAAGAAATTGCCGGCTATTTCCAGCACCACCAGACTGACTTGGGACTGATCTAATGGTAATTCACCGCGAGCGATCGCTAGTCTTTGCCGTTCTGCTTGCGGATATCCACCCCACGCCACTAATTGTACTTCTGTTAATCGACTAAACACCCGTTGAATTTCTGCTAACTCTGGAGGTGACAAAAAATCTGTTAAAACTACCTCCCAAGTCTTTATCGCCTGCTCTGCTTGGTCAATTACACGAGCTACACTATCTCGATTTTCAACACCCTTTAAAAGTTCTTCTCTTGGTAACATTTTTAATCGTTAATGGTCATTGGTCAATAGTCATTAGTCATTAGTCAATGGTCAATGGTCATTAGTCATTAGTCATTAGTCATTAGTCAATGATCAAAATTATTTTCTTCTTATCCCCTTGTCCCCTTGTCCCCTTGTCTCTCACTCACTACTCTCAGCTTAATCTTTAACAGGCATCCGAAATAACTCAAAATAGATTGAATGCTATTTAAACTCACAGGAGTAAATTTTTCATGTCCTGGCTAAAAACTTTTGCTCATCGGCTCCTATGGAGTATTACCTTAATCATACTGATGACTGTCAGTAGTGTAATCTTTCCTGCTACTGCTTCTGCTTTGGGAGTTAACAATGATCACCTCAGTGCTTGTCCACCTTCACCCAATTGTGTTGTCAGCCAAGATGCTGATCCTAAACACGCCATTGATGCGATCGCTTATCACGTCAACCGTGACAAAGCACGAGAAGTCCTACTTAAGGTTCTCACTGTTGTCCCCCGCACAGAAGTTGTAGAGCAGACAGATAATTACATCCATGCTCTTTCTAAGAGTCGCATTTTCAAGTTTGTCGATGATGTAGAGTTTTATCTACCCACGAATGAGTCAGTCATCCATATCCGATCAGCATCCCGCGTCGGTGATTCGGATTTGGGTGTTAACCGTAGACGGATGGAGCAAATTCGTTTGGCATTACAAGATTTAGATATTTGATTTTAGTCTTGTAATTCGCTACTTTTCCTCATTCTCTACTTTTGATATGAGCGATCGCCAAACCAAAAATTGGCGATTGATCAACTTGTTAGTTTTTGCTTTCATTTTCTTCTAATGGAAAAAACTCCTTAGTTTTTTCCGAAAAAGTCCAAGCAATACCATCAGGATCACGGTTACGAGTCCATTCTGGAAAATCTGGATCATTGCGCCGTTTGTAGACAGTGCTGGAATAAACGTTGAGTCGTTTAGCTAATTCTGATTGAATTAGTGAACCAAACATTAACTGTTTTTCCAGATTTTGCCTAACTTCTTCCTGAACTACTGGTGGTGGTAATTCAGTTTCTAGTTCTTCTACTAATGACTCTGGTGGCGGTGGTGGTGGTGCTAGGAGCGATCGCGCATCTGTAGTCACTGGTGGCGGTGCAATTTCTTTGACAGGCTCACTACTACTGAGGATGTCACCCAAAATACTACCCGTGATAAAGTAATAAACCTCACCACCTTCGGCTGCGGGTAGTATACTTGCACCAAACTCCCCAGCTCTCCCATCTAAATAACGTTTTGCGGCGCTTCCCGGAAAATTGCCCCGCATTGATAAATCTACTGGCGTAATTTTGCCCTGATTTTCTCGAATTAATTGACTAAAAACAGGATTAACTCGCTGACACCACTGCTGCCATTGATATTCTTGCCAAATCTTGAAACCAATTGCCACAACAATCAGCGCCAGCAAAAATCTCCAGGTAGAAACCAGGAAAATAACTAAAAACGATATTGGCAAAAGTAAAACGAGAAACGCCTTCCCGTTACTTTCGATTATTTTTTCACTCATGCCGATTTTTGCCAAGCGAATTTTTTAGGAAATAATATACTATATTGGCAAAAATTGAGACCAGTTTTTGTATATTTTGGCAAAGTCTCGGCAAAACTCAGCAGTGTCCTGACCTATTTGCGCCAAAAAACCTAAAATTTCGGCAAAAACAAGCAAAAATATTTTTGCCAAAGCAAGAAATACAAGTTTGTAATCATCTCTCAAGCGCGTCAGGGAAGACCAAAAAATAAATTATCCCAAATTCACTGATTAGTAGGGTGCGTCAGTGCCAGAAAACCTAGCTACATCAAGAAATTACTCATACTGACGCACCTTTGTATATTAAGATGCGATCAAAAATTTCAATTCCTATCTTGACACCTTAAATTACATATACTACAGTAATACTACAAGCTGACATTCCCAAAGAAGTTAGCCGAAATCCGTAGCAGATAGCTCAAATACCAGAGCGCCCCCTTTGCCTGTAAAGGCCGACAGATTGAGGGTTATCGATAGCAACTTGAACACCCCTTAATCAAACTTCTGGAAGTGCAGGTGCAAATCCTGCTCTGCTACACCTAAATCAGTAGTGAGTGCTGAGTTATGAGTAGTGAGTAGTTTTCTTACTAATTTTGAATTTGGAATTTTCATGTGGCGGGTAGCTCAGAGGTAGAGCGCTAAACATCCTTGTTCACTCCTTGTCTGCAAAGACCGAAGAATTGAGGATTATCGACATTTAATCACTATGAAGGAGGTTCAATTCCTGCTCCACCACTCCAAATCTGACATT
The DNA here is from genome assembly GCF_013393945.1 of Nostoc sp. TCL26-01. Classification (NCBI taxonomy): domain Bacteria; kingdom Bacillati; phylum Cyanobacteriota; class Cyanophyceae; order Nostocales; family Nostocaceae; genus Nostoc; species Nostoc sp. TCL26-01. Next base: position 2,189,600 of record NZ_CP040297.1, on the reverse strand, counting down.
TTGAATTTTCATGTGGCGGGTAGCTCAGAGGTAGAGCGCCAAAAACATCTTTGTTCACACCTTGTCTGCAAAGACCGAAGAATGAAGGTTATCGACATTTAATCGGGATGACGCAGGTTCAATTCCTGCCCCGCCACTCCAAATCTAAATTTTGAATTTTGTATTGATATGTGGCAGGTAGCTCAGAGGTAGAGCGCTAAACATCCTTGTTCGCCTCTTGCCTGTAAAGGCCGAAGAATTGAGGGTTATCGATTTGGGTTCGAGAGGACGCAGGTTCGATTCCTGCTCTGCCACCTTGCATTTTTGCCCGTGAGGGCTGGGAGATGAAGCCATGAATTACAACTTCTTTACTAAGAAAAAAACAACCACACCCCAATCTCAACCCATCCCTGGACGGGAAGCAGAGATGATTCAAGGACGTTCCGGTGGTTGGATGTTTGATGCGGGTATTTGGCAAATGCTGCGTCGGTGTCTATTAGTCGGCACAGCAAAAAGCACATACTACGCTGGCAAGCAAGAACTAACTGAAGATTTTGTAGCTGTTATTAAACAAGCCGTGGCAGAAAATCCTAGCCGGGTTGCGGAAGAAATTTTGTATGCCAGTGATGGACGCGCCATCAATAACAGTGCGCCTATCTTGGCTTTGGTATTGCTGTCGATGGGTGAAACACCAGAAGCAAAACAAGCATTTGGCGAAATTTTCCCGCAAGTTGTCCGTACAGGTAGCCACTTTTATGAATGGCTGAACTACACCAAATCTCTACGAGGTTTTGGTAAGGTGGTGCGGGAAGCTGGTAAATCTTGGCTATCAAGAGAAGATGTCAAGGGTTTAGCTTATCAATTGTTGAAATACCAACAACGTCAAGGCTTTACTCACCGTGACGCTTTACGCCTATTCCACGTCAAACCACCTACAGAAAACCACCGTCAACTCTATGAATGGGTAGTCAAAGGTTGGGCAGAATTACCAACAGAAATACCCTCAGCAGATTTGACACAGATTTGGTGGTATGAATGGCTCAAACGCCACCCTAGTGAAACTCACCAAGCCATTGTTCAAGGACACTTAACTCACGAAATGGCTGCACCCGTGGGCAATATGGACAAGCAAGCTTGGCAATTGCTATTTCAGGAAATGCCCATTGGAGCAATGTTGCGTAACCTTGGTTCACTCACTGAACTGGGTGTATTACGCACTGATGAAAGTGCCAACTTACTCCGTGTGGAAGGCATTCTTAACAGCAAAGAACGTTTGCAAAAAGGACGAATTCACCCCATTGATGTGTTAAAAGCCTTGAAAACATATCAATCTGGGGGAAAGTTAGGACGCAGTAAGAAAACATGGAATCCTGTTCCTCGCATCGTGGACATTTTAGAAAAAGCCGTGGAATTGTCCTTTGATGTAGTGGAACCTACGGGTAAAGTGTTCATGCACGCCGTAGACGTTTCTGGTTCTATGGGTAGCTTAGTTGCAGACATGGGGCTGAGTTGCTGTGAAATTGCTACCACAATGGCGCTTGTCACAGCCAAAGCCGAGAAGAACTACATGATTCGTGGCTTTGCTAACGAATTTCGGGAGTTGAATATCACCGCTAAAGATAGTTTTAGTTCGGCGGTGCGTAAAGCCAGCAACCAAAACTTCGGTGGTACAGATGCTTCTGTCGCTTATGAATGGATGATTAAGCACAAGTTCAAAGCCGATGTAGTCTGCTTCTGGACTGACTCAGAAAGCTGGGCGGGATACAAGCACCCATCTCAAGCATTGGCGGAGTACCGTAAAAAGGTCAACCCGGATGTTAAGGCTGTATATGTCACTTTGACACCTTATCAAATCACCTTAGTAGATCCTCAAGATCCCCTATCTTGGGATTTGGCAGGATTTGACCCCGGTACACCACGCATCATCCAAATGCTAGCTACAGGTGAGTTGTAAAAACGGCTGAATTACATCAGGGTAAAAGATAATAACTATCTTTTATCCTGCTTCATGGCGGGACATCCTGATTCATCACTTGCCTTGCGGGGACGCAGAATTTAGGGTTATCGGATAAATCCTCTCCATTTTGGGGATGAGCGGGTTCAATTCCCGCACCCGCCTTTAACTATGTTTTTCAAAAAATCTCTTACTTAATCCCTTTAAGGGAAAACTGTTTTTACATAAGAATAGGCAAGTATTTTTTCATCAACACTCACCAAGGGGACATCATATATTCTTGCTGTCGAAACGATAATTCTATCGGCTGGATCTTTATGAAAATTGCCTGGAAGTGAGTAGCAATCAATAGCAATTTGAGAAGTGATTGACAGAAGAACTACGCCTTCTTGTGCTAGGGCAATATTAAACCATTCTTGAACTGGACAAGGAAGAATTAACCGATTTTGGGTAACCAATCTGCTAATCTCTAATAAACTTATAGAGCAAACGCCTAAACCATAAGGTCTTTCTCTATTTATTGCCTCAGCGTGATTAGGGCTTAACTTAGAATCATTGTGATTCCACCAAACCCAAATATGAGTATCAAGAATGATCACAAATCATTCACCTCACAATCCTGATTTATTTCCCAATCATCAGGAGAAATAACGGGTTCATTAGGATCTGCTAAATAAACGTAGGGTTGCATTTCTCTAAGAGGATTAGCTGCAAATTTGGCTTTATTCTCAGCAGAATAGCTATTTCTCCCAAACTTTTCTTGGATAGTTTCCCTCAAAATAGAAGAGGCTAGTTCTTCAACGGAAATTTGTTGTAAAGCTGCCGCTTTAATTAGAGATTCTTGAGTTTCTTGACTGATGTAAATATTTGTACCAATCATTTTTAGGGTTTCTATTTTTTTAGATTATATCAAAAATCATCAGCAAAATTTTCTTATGAAGGTGCGTTAGCCTGACGGCATAACACACCCTGTAATGGTTAACTATCTGACAGAAAATGCTTCACTAAAGCGGCGAGTAACTGGTTCCATAATGAAAGTTAAAATTGATTTTTTACGAGTCACAATTTCACCAGTGGCAGCCATCCCTGGCGTAAATGTTACTTCTTGACCGCGCACAATAACTGAGTGTTGATTGAGCTTAATTCTGGTGGGAAAAACTAACCCCAATTCTTTATCAACGATGGAATTGGGACTTACTTGGTCAACAACACCTTCAATAGTGCCGAATTCTTGGAAGGGAAAAGTTGCCATTTTGACTTTTGCCTTCATACCTTTTTGAATAAAACCAATATCGCGGTTGAGAACTTTCACTTCTAGAAGCATTTCTTCACCTTCTGGGAGAATTGAAAGTAATTCTTCACCTGCTTGGACTGGCCCTTTTGTGGCTTTGATTTTATAGATTGTGCCAGCAACGGGAGATTTGATAGTTTCCCCATCTTCTTCTTTTCTAGCTTGCTCCAATTGACCAGAAGTATTCGCTAGTTCTTCACGGCGTTTGTTTGCTTGGGTTAAAATTTCGCTTTGGCGTTCTGATGCTAAACGTTGTGCTTGACTACGTGCAGCTTGATAGGCTTGTTCTGCTTGGCGAATTTCTTGAACTTGAGCAGCGATATCTTTTTCTAGGGATGTAACTTTGTCTTGTGCCTCGGTGATGCGATTTTGAGCGTTAGTCACCTCATCTTTGGCGCGAATAATTTCTGTTTGAGCGCGGGATAGTCTTTCTTTGGCTTCTAAGTAATCAACTCTGGGGACAGCACCAGGAGTAATGAGGGTACGTAAATTTTCTTCTCGGCTTTGGGCGATCGCTAAATTTTCTTCAACCTTATCACGGATGCTTTGGGCATTGACGAAGTTAGTTTTGGCGTTGACAAGGCTAGTTTTGGTATTAACTAAATTTTCTTGTAGGCGAGTGAGGCGGACTTTTGCCTGAGCAATCAGTGCTTGTTGACGATTGGCTTCTGCTTCTGCTCCGGCTTGACGTGCTTGATAGTCTCGCAAACGAGATTTTAAGAGTTCGTCTTGTATTTCTGTACCGGTGGTTTGACCACCTATGCGTTCTACTTCCAGACGCTGCAAATCTTGTTGAATTAGTTGTGTGGCTTTAGCTAGGCGGTTAACATCAGTTTGCTTCAAGTCTGGGTCACGTTGAATTAAGACTTGATCCTTAGTCACGCGATCGCCTTCTCTGACTTTAATACTATCGATTATCCCATTACCTAAAGCTGTCACTGGTCGTACTTGGGTGGAAGCAATTAATTCCCCTTGTGCAACCGCGACTTCATCGATTTCCGAGAAATTAGCCCAGGCGATCGCGCCAAATACGATCACGCTAATCGTTCCTGCCAGTAATCTAGTATACAGTGGCGGCAATTCCTTGACTGCCTTACCCAGTTCATAAGATAGTTGGTCTTCTGGTCTGGCAAATTGCTGTTTTGTCTGACGAGCTTGAGCCGCATTGGCGGATAGGGAATATTTCATAGGGGATTGGGGATTGGGGATTGGGGATTGGGGATTGGGGATTGGGGATTGGGGGAGGGGACAGGTAACAGGTGACAGGGGACAGGTGACAGGGGACAGGTGACAGGGAAGAGGCAAGAGTCATTAGTCTTAGTCATTGGTCAGTTGCTACACTCAGCACTCAGCACTCAGCACTCCCTCACTCCCTCCCTCAGCACTCTTCTTTCAAACTGCTAAATAGCGGCGCAAAAAACTTTCTAAGGTTTCCAACTGGAAATTGAAAGTCTGCTCTATGTTAGCTACTTCATCTCTTCTACAGAAAAATTCATTGGCCAGTAATGTGCGAAAGGTTCCTAAAGCTGTTTGTGCTTCAGAATTCATTAAGCCCAAAACACCCCGCAAACTATCAACTATAAATAATGGTGCATGAACCACCACTGGCTGTTTATTGAAGATGCGACTAAAAATTTGTGGAATATCTTCACGTAATAAAATCTCTGGCCCCCCGACGGAAAATATTTGATTATGAGCTGCTGGAACTATCACTGAATCAATTACTATCTTTGCCAAATCATCTGTACTAACAATCGATGTGCGATTTTTGGGGTCGCCAATCAGTAGATATAATCCCGTATCCCGAAACCTTTCTGCTAAAGATAATAAGTTAGATGCTAATCCAGCCGGACGTAAAATGGTGTAATTTAAGCCACTAGCCGCTAAATATCGCTCTACAGCCCGCTTGGCTTTGAAAACGGGCGCATCTTCATAACCTCTGTCGGCTCCTAATACGGAAATGAAGATAAAGTGCTGTACGCCATTAGCCTTGGCTTGGTCAATAAGTTGAATATTCGCGCGGTAGTCAAGGCTTAGAGCATCGCTATCAGAACCGTGGGCGCTAACTATATATTGAATACCACGACACGCCTTTTCAATATCTTGTTCTTGCCGTAAATCACCAATGAAAATATCTGCTCCTCGATGTTCTAGTTCGCCGTAACGCGACGTGAGTCGTACAAATGCGCGTACAGACTCCTCTCGTTCACGTAGGAGTCGCACAACTCGGCGACCGATTCCTCCTGTTGCTCCAGTTACTAAATACATAATGGTTAAGGTTTTAAAATTCAACAATCACGGGTGTGTGGTCACTTGGTTGGGTGAGTTTTCTGGGTGCTGTGTCAATGATGCAACTTTTTGCTTTCTCGTACAGGACTGGTGTGAGATAGTGATGGTCGATGCGCCAGCCGAGGTTGCGGCGGAAGGCGGCGGTACGGTAGTCCCACCAACTGAAATGTCCGCCTTCGCTGGTAAATTTGCGAAAGGCATCAGCAAATCCCAATTCTAGAACATCTCTTAGGGCTTGGCGCTCTGCTGCGGATGCCATGATGTGATTTTCTGGGTTGACTTTTTCGTGAATGTCTCTCGCTTCTAGGGCAATATTAAAGTCACCACATACACAGATGGCTGGTTGGAGTAGTAATAGATTTTGCAAATATTCTCTTAGTACTGTCAACCAGCGTAATTTAAACTCGTATTTCTCGCTGCCGACGGCTGAACCATTGGGAACGTAAAGGTTGACAATGCGAATGCCATCTAGTGTGGCTGTAATGACTCGCTTTTGCTCATCCCATATGGGATCAATATTTGGCAAAATTGGTGTAAATCCGGCACTAACATCTATAAGTGGTTGCTGACTAATTAAAGCGACACCGTTATAAGCTTTTTGTCCAGAAAAATAGAGGTGGTAGCCTAATTCGACAAAAGGCGATCGCGGAAAATCTGCATCTACAACTTTGGTTTCTTGCAAACAGAGAATGTCAACGGGATTTTCACGTAACCAATCAATCACTTGTTCTAAACGAGTGCGAATCGAGTTGACATTCCAAGTAGCGACTTTCATGAGTTGATTAATAGTAGGATGAATGAAGAACTAGTTTTTCCAGAAGAATTTTTTAGAATGATTTAATATTTATGATTTCTCTGTGTTTTCTACCATTTTCTCTATGTTGATATCAGAATAAGTTGATCCCAGTCTAGATTTTTAGTATTCTTGGCTACAAAATTTATATTTTTGTCAGTTTGGCTACATAATAGTTTACTGGGTTATGATCCTCCGGACAGATGTAAGTGAGAAATGTAAGCTATATTCTAAAAACAGTTGCTTATTCGTTCTGACAAACGATTTGAAATTATCCCGTAAGTTTTGATAGTACTGTTAACCTATGTTGCGCTTTTAGGTGTTAGTTAGGTTAATTTAAATGTCAAAAGAGTAAGTAATAATATTATTCCTCATAAGATGATGTAGGTCTTAATTGTGAGGAGCATCTTACCGGCTGAACCAAAACAATCTATGAAAATCGCTCAGGTTGCCCCCCTATGGGAACGAGTTCCGCCTCCTAGTTATGGAGGGATTGAACTGGTAGTAAGTCATTTGACTGATGAACTAGTTCGTCGTGGCCATGAGGTTACATTATTTGCCTCTGGTGATTCTCAAACCTTGGCTGATTTAGCAGCAGTTTATCCGCGTGCATTACGCTTAGAAAACAATGTTCAAGAGTATGCCGCCTATGAAACGCTACAACTAAGCCAAGTCTATGAAAATGCGGCGGAATTCGATATTATTCACTCTCACGCAGGGATTTCGGCATTACCTTTAGCGAGTTTGGTCTCAACTCCTACGGTGCATACTTTGCACGGTAACTTTACTAAAGATAACCGTAACGTTTTTAGTCACCATCATAAGCAACCATACGTTAGTATTAGTAACGCCCAGCGTCAAATTCATCTCAACTATATTAAAACCGTTTATAACGGTATTGAATTAAGAGATTATCCATTTATTGCCCAACCAAAAGAACCGCCATATTTGGCATTTTTAGGACGATTTTCTCCAGAAAAAGGGCCACATCATGCGATCGCGATCGCTAAACAAACAGGCTGGCGCTTGAAGATGGCAGGAAAAGTTGATGCAGTCGATTTAAAGTTTTTTGAACAAGAAATTGCCCCCCATATAGATGGTCAGCAAATTGAGTACTTAGGTGAAATTACCCACACCGAAAAAACTGAACTGCTCGGCAATGCTGCAATCACTCTTTTTCCGATCACTTGGCAAGAACCTTTTGGGTTAGTAATGATTGAATCAATGGCAACTGGTACACCAGTAATAGCCATGAATCTGGGTTCTGTACCAGAGGTAATTGACCACGGCAAAACAGGATTTATCTGCCAAAATTATGACGAAATGTCGCAGATGATTCCTGCCGCTTGGGAATTACAACGTCGCTGTTGTAGAGAACATATAGAACACAAATTTAGCGTTACCCAAATGGTTAACGAATATGAAGCGGTTTATGAGCAAATTATCACAAGCCGCACCAAGCTAAATGGTTATATCCATGCCGCTAAAATCCGATTTTAAACAACAACTTTTTTTAACCTTTTTCAACAACAAATTCTTTTTAGGAGGACATTGGTATGAGTATGCGAGCCAATAATTGCCCATGTTGCGGTGGTTCTCTCCTCCGCCATGTCCGTCACGGAGAACTGTATTGGTTCTGTCTCTCATGTCGGCAAGAAGTGCCACTATTAGTTAACAACAATCGTTTGCCCAATGTGGATACTCGCAATACAGCCGGTGTCACCCAGTCGGCGATGAGTGCTGAGTGCTGAGTAGGGGAGTGAGGGAGTGAGGGAGTGCTGAATGCTGAGTGAGGGGTACAGGGGTGTGAACAGTGAACAGTGAACGTTTATTAACTGGTAACTGATTTGGTAGGGGTGCAGGTGAGAAGAAGAAATGCTAATGACTAATGACTCTTGCCTCTTCCCTATCACCTGTCACCTATCCCCTATCCCCTATTCCCTACTATTGCTCTACCTGATACAATCAATCGGGTGGAGCTAAATTTTATGGGTTAAAAGCTTTGTTAGCAGCATTGCTTTATGGTCAAGAGGATTTACGGTTAGAACAGGTTGCTGACCCATCTGCAAATGTTGGGGAAGTTGTGATTAGAGTAGGCGCAGCTACGACTTGCGGTACGGATTTGAAAGTCTGGCGGCGTGGTGGTCATGCAAAAATGTTGACACCACCCACTTTGTTCGGCCATGAAGCGGCTGGGGAGATTATAGCAGTGGGTGCGGGTGTGACAGGTTGGCGAGTAGGCGATCGCGTCGTTGCGAATAATTCTGCCCCCTGCATGAAATGCTTTTTTTGTCAACGTCAAGAATATTCCCTCTGTCCTAACCTAACCTGGAATAACGGCACATTTGCCGAATATCTGAAAATTCCTGCACCTATAGTCCAGCATAACTTGCTGCGGGTTCCTGATGAATTGCCTTTAGAATTGGCAGCTATGACCGAACCGTTGGCTTGTGTATTGCATGGGGTAGACCGTTCCCAGATTAAACCTAGAGATAGAGTGGTGATTTTGGGAGATGGGGCAATTGGGTTAATGTTTGTAGCGGCGTTGGCTGATACTGTTGAGGTATTAGTCTGGGGTGGGAGTGACCATAGGCTAGAGATTGGCAAGAAACTGGGTGCAGCGCAGATATTTAACTATCATCAAACTGCGGATATTCCTGGTGTGGTGAAAGAACTTACCGAAGGCTGGGGTGCGGATGTGGTGATTGAAGCGACTGGTGTACCAAGCGTTTGGGAAAGTGCGATCGCCTGCGCTCGTCCTGGTGCTACTGTTAACTTATTCGGTGGCTGTCCACGAGACACAACAATTACAGTTAATACAGAACAATTACACTACAGCGAACTCACTCTCAAAGGCGTATTTCACAACACACCTAAATATGTAAGAGATGCGCTTGCACTTATAGCTAGTGGGAAAATTCCTTTTGAGTTACTGATTAGTGAACATCGTCCATTAAAAGATTTAGAGCAAGTGTTTCATGACATGAAAGCACGGAAAGTCATTAAAGTGGCTATGGTTTGTAGTTAGGAGTTTAGTGCTGATGATTGATCATGACCGCCTGTTTAAAGAACTGCTCTCTAGCTTCTTTCCAGAGTTTATCGAGTTATTTTTTCCTGATGTTAGTGCTTATTGGGAAAAAGATTCAATAGAATTTTTGCCACAAGAAGTATTCACAGATGTAACAGAAGGAGAGCGAAAAATAACCGATATCTTGCTAAAAGTTTCATTTAGAAATCAGAAGACTTTATTTATCATTCACATAGAACATCAATCTTATTCACAAACTAATTTCAATCAGCGAATGTTTATATACTTCGCTCGACTACATGAAAAATATGCTCTTCCCATATATCCTATAGTCATTTATTCTCATGATGCACCGCAAATACCAGAACCAAAATCCTATTGCATAGATTTTCCCAATAAGAAAGTACTAGAATTTAATTATGAAGTTATCCAGTTAAATCTATTAAGATGGCAAGATTTTGTCAATCAAAGCAATCCCATAGCTAGTGCTTTAATGGCAAAAATGCAGATGGATGTCCAAGAACGTCCAATGGTTAAGCTAATGTCTCTACAATTGCTAGCAAATTTGGGACTCAACCCAGCACAGATACAATTAATATCAGGGTTTATCGATACATATCTCGATTTGAATGTTCAAGAAGAAAGAATATTTCAAGAGCAACTTGCTATTATTGAACCAAAGCAAGAGGAGAAAGTTATGCAAATCGTTACTAGTTGGATGAGACAAGGTATGCAGCAGGGAGAGGTGAAGCTGATTTGTCGCTTACTTAACCGCCGCTTGGGTGAAGTTAATCCCCAGTTACAAGAACGGATTCAAGATTTGTCAACTGCGGAGTTGGAAGATTTGGGTGAGGCGCTGCTAGATTTTACAACTACTGCTGATTTGGAAGCTTGGTTTGAGAGTAGGTAATTATAGTCTTCTTAATCCTTTTCTTCGACACGAGATCCGTAGTACTCCTTCATCCATTCCTTTTTGATAATCTCGTTGGAAGGTGCATCAGACGGTATGTATCCTCTTGCCAAATTCCAAGGTACTTCTACATGAGTCATTTGCTCTAGTTCATAAGCATCACAAGCAAAGTACTCTTGTGCAACTTCATCCAAAAATACTTGAACTTCTTTAGGTAATTCAGGGTTAACATCTTCTAAAATTGGTTGCCATCCAAAATGCTTATACTTCTGATACAAGGCAGGAATTACAGGGCCATGTATCCATGCTTGAAAATCTTCTGGAAACAGAGGATCATGATGAAGTGCAAGATGCCAAGCTTGGGCATAGTAAACAAGCTTTTGCAACTTTAAATTACTGATGAAAGAGCCTGTTTCATTTGCTAGCCAGATAAAGTAATCTGCTACCTTAAAGCATGACAACACTAAAACCACCTCCTGAAACTTCCGTAAAAAATATCAACTTAGAGAATTCTGACAGTAAAAGTATTAAGAACTTTTGGACATGAATATAGTTTAATTGTACTATTTTTTATGCTGTCAAAGAGAAAATTGTCAAATTTTTCATTAAAATATTATCTTTTCTTGGCTGCCAAACGTGCGTAATTTCCTAGCCATTGATATTTTTGCTCGTCAGAAAGGAGAGGAAAAAGCCACATTTCTATCAAGCTAATGATGACACTCTTGCGCCACATTCTTGACCTGAGTTCTATTCTGACTTTTTTTGATTCTGCAAAATAGGTTTCTATAGATATGTCTGGTAGTACTTGTAAATTTAAATCGCGCATCATTTGTTGCCGTAATTCTAAATGCGATCGCAGTAATTCTTTTGGGGTAACTCCTTGTTTATATATAATGATCGCTTGAGGACGACGTAAAAAAGCGTAGTTAATAGCTGTAGTCGGATGAATCTGATCTCTAGAACTAATTCCCCATCCTTTTTCTAAAGAGCTAGCAATAGCACAAAAGATATATTCTTTACCAAGTGTTTGTAAAACTTCTGCAAAACATAGATGTTTAGGATGCGAAAATAGTCGCACAACTGTAGTGGAGGATTCTGATAGTTGTAAATCGCTAATTCTTTCAAAACCAAGAGATTCCAATGCTGTAGTGTAAGAATTAAAAGTATTCTTATCTACTTGTTCTAAATTATCTAAATCAGCAGGAACAATTTGAATATTCTTAGGAACAGCAGAGAGTAAAAATCCTTTAGCAATAATTTCAAAAAAGAAAATGATTGGTATTATAGTAATAACGATTTCACTGACATATTTAGGAATAAATTCCCAAGATAGTAATAGTTTCAATAGTAGTTTAGAACCCCAAAATCCCCAGATAAAAAAGATACTAAAGACAGATATATAAGTAGTTAACTTCATTTTCATCTTTGTCACTAAATAAAGGTTAATCAATAGCTGTGATTTTTATATGGAATCTGTTTTTGAATTCCCGATAATCAATATTCTTAGCTACTATTTTTGATAATTCCCTAAATAGCAGTACATCTAACATCAGCAGGAGTAAAAGAATTAGCAGGTTGTAACTAAACAATGTTCACTGAAACTGAGATATGCTGGGCATTGTCTATCCTCATGAAGATGTTTCAGCAGTATTATTTCCATTCTGGTTGTGAAAATAAACTCACAATTCATGAGTAAATTTTCTAGGCAAATGGGAAAACTATATTTACCCCTGCTTTGTTACGAACCAGGGGATAAATTTCTATATGTGTCCTGTGTGGAAAAATGCTGCAAAAATCTCGGCTGAATTTGTTAATTTTGCCTTTTTCTCTAGTTTCCTGGTTGTGTTTGGGAATACTGACTAATTCTCAAGCTGATGCTTTACCAGGACAAAGTACAGAGGAAGTAGGTACTTGGATTAAAGCCCATCCTACACTACGTCCTAGTGCTGGCGAAAAATTATTTGTGCAGAAGAGTGACACAGCAGCTCAACGCTTCACTTTTCAAGCGTCAGTGTTACCTCCTGGTAAGGTGGAATTTATCAAAGACCGCAGTAGGATTCGTAGTGAACGGATTGCGATGTATGATGCCATTAACGGTATGACATTGCAGCGTTTACAGGAGTCGTTACGGATAATTTATGGCTTAGATATTTATCAAGATTTTAAACAGGCTGAGGTGACATACGAGTATCCTAACCAGAGTGCAATTAACTCAGCTAGGATGGCAAAAACCCCGATTAGGGAGGCTTTAAAGGGAGAATTAAGAGTAGGCGATCGCTTTGCCTATTGGATCGAAGTTGCTCAACCCAGAACAGGTAAAGCTTTTACTGGGCAAATGACGATTTTGCTGAAAAATGATTTAGATAAGTTAGAAGCAGAATTACGCAATCGTTAATAACTTTGGTAATGGTAATTGGTAGTTGGTAATTGGTAATTGAGAGGAAATTCTTAACCATTACCTACTCCCCATTCCTAAAAACTTCCTGGCGGTAGAGTTTGCCACACACCAGAAAAGATGCTTTCAGTAGCTAAAGCGATTCGGAGTAAATCTTCCTTGAGTAGTGGCGGCCAGTCAACGCCAGCTTTGCGTCCGGCCATGAATATTTGTTGAGTTTTAATACTTAATTGATAGATAGCAAAAGTTAATTCCCGATCTAAACTGGGGGAATCTTTCAGGGCTTCAAATACTACTTTTAAGGCTAACAAAATGGAGGTGATTTGACCGGGTACTGGCGGTTTACCCTGCTTCATCCGCATTAACAAAGCATCTGGGTTTTCCGCAGTTGCTATTGTTTGTCCTACTAAGAGTTTGCGGGCTGTTTCGTAATTCATTTATCCAGTTTAGCGTGGGTTGTAGACAATATAATTACTCAGTTATGCGTCAGATTAATATCTGGTGACAAGTCAATTTAAATCAATACATCCCGTGACTCTAGGATCAATATACCCTCATCTGTGAGAAGTTAAGCATGAGTAATGAAAAATAAAGGGCATTACGTGGGCAGGTACAAGCGCAACTTGCTCATAGGGGAAACCCCCAAGACCGCCGTGGTTCGACTTGAGTGAAGTGGCGTTTGACGTAAGGAAACCCAACACTGATAAGTCCCATATTAGATTTCCCAGATCCATGTTGGATTGCGCTGCGCTTAACCCAAGCTAAATCTAAATTTGCAACAAATTAGCGATCGCCTCTGGCATAGGTAAGACAATTATTACCAACAAGGCTATGGCTAACAAGCCTAAAATGTCACGTTTACTATCTAGTTCGGTGACATCATTCAACGCAGGTTCATCAACTAAGGGAATGAATAGTAAAATAATTGCCCAGACAAAGAATTCTGGTTGCACTAAAGAAAGTAATAACAGTAACAGCCGGGCAATTTGTCCGATGAACATAGCTGTTCTTTGACCAAACATCGCATGGACAATATGACCTCCGTCTAATTGACCCACAGGCATCAGATTTAATGCTGTGACAATTAATCCTAGAAATCCCGCTACGCCTATAGGATGTAAATCAATTGCTGATTTTGCTGTTAATGCAGTGCCTAAAGCTAACTTGGCAAGTAACGCTAATAGGATAGAATACCGAGGATTGAGAGCATCAGGATTTAATAAACCTGTTTTATCAGTCAAAGAAACCACATCAGAGTGAGCCAATCCCCACATAATTAAGGGTAATGTGGCAATAAACCCAGCAATAGGCCCGGCAATACTCACATCAAATAAAGCCTTGCGATTGGGAATGGGACTCCGCATTTGAATAAATGCCCCAAAAGTTCCTAAGAAGAAAGGCATAGGAATAAAATAGGGCAATGTAGAGCGAATTTTGTAGAATCTCGCTGTTAAATAGTGTCCAAGTTCGTGGATACCCAAGATTGTCATCAACCCTAAAGCATAGGGTAATCCTTGTAACAATATCTCTGGATTGGATTGTAATCTTGTCGGGTCGATACCCGCAATTTTTACCCCTACCAAGGTAGTAGTGACCAAAGTTGCGACTAAAAGTAATAAAGCCAATCCTGGCCGGGTTAACTTTTCTGGCTTACTGGCGTTAGCCTTAGCTGCTTGCGCGTTGGGAACAAGGACAAAGAAAGGTTTGTTATTTAAACCTTCTTGAAAGATTAGCACGAAGCGATCGCCAAATTGGGCTTCAATATTCGCTCTAATTTGCTGATAAGCTTGAGCAGGTGTTGTTCGTAACTGTCCCCGACAAATCACAGCTTGGGGTCGATACTCAATGTTCTGGACGTAGTAAATAGACCAGGGAAAACAATTGCGGAGTTGGGTTTCTTCTGTTGGTTCAATGGGACGCACAGGTACTTGTTCTGCGGTAGGATTAATAGCCGATTGTGATTCTGGGGCTTGGGGTGCAGTTTGTGTATCCCTTGGCAATTGCCTTCCCCACTGAAACAACAGCCAGTATAACAAAAGGCAGATAATTGACGGCCAAAATATCAGTGCTGGCGGCGGTGGTTGTTTAACTCCATAAGCCAGACTCCACCCAGTTAATATCAATGCAGGTGTCATTAATACCAACCACAACAGCCAAATTGGCGTTCTGGTGATGTTAGCAACACTGCGTTGCACCATTAGATAAGTAGCGATTCCCAATAGAAGGAGAAACCAAATTGTCATGTTTTGTACAGTAATTTGAAAAAAATATCCTGTGAGTCGAGTATTGTTAAGTGGCTATTCCTACAAACTTCTCATATTCCCTCACTCCCTCACTCCCTCACTCCCTCACTCCCTCACTCACCCACTCACAACTCTTTCAAACATGAAAGGTTTTTTCTGATGTACCCTTTATCTCAACAGCCAAGTCATACAACCAAGTCACCCAGGGATGTCTTAGACAGTATTTTTGCCTTTCCACCAAACAGGGACACATTAGGAGGAAGCTCTTATTTCATTGTAGGAAATGAAGGGAATATCCTCATCGATTGCCCAGCTTTAGATCCAATAAATTTGGATTTTTTGCGATCGCATGGTGGCGTAAGCTGGTTATTTATCACGCATCGCAGTGCTATTGGGAAAACAGCAGAAATTTTTGCAAACTTTAATTGCCAAATCCTGATTCAAGAACAAGAAGCTTATCTGTTACCAGGATTACCAGTAACCACCTTCACCCAAGAATTCGCCATCACACCTACAGCTAAAGCTATCTGGACTCCTGGACATTCTCCCGGTTCCTCTTGTCTATATTACAGCGAACTAGGAGGTGTATTATTTTCTGGTCGCCATCTACTACCCAATCAACACGGTGAACCAATACCATTACGAACAGCAAAAACCTTCCACTGGCCAAGACAAATCAAAAGCCTACAAGTACTGCAAGAAAACTTTACACCCGAAACCCTCCAGTACCTCTGTCCCGGTGCTAACACAGGTTTTCTCAGAGGTAAACGAGTCATCGATCAAGCCTACCAACGTTTAGCTAGTCTAGATTTATCAACTTTGTTAGCAACACAACCAATGATTTGAAGAAAGTGCTGAGTGCTGAGTGATGAGTGAGGGAGTGAGGGACAAGGGGACAAGGGGACAAGGGGAAAATAATTTTAACTGTTGACCAATGACTATTGACTATTGACCAATGACTATTGACTATTGACTATTGACTATTGACTAAAATTTATGCCTACTTCGACTTGGAATCGTCATCACGTCCTCTCTTTATCTGACTTCACTGCTGCTGAATACGATACTGTTTTACAAACTGCTGCTAGTTTTCAAGAAGTGTTATCACGGCGGACGAAGAAAGTACCGACTTTACAAGGACAGGTGGTAGCGAATTTATTCTTTGAACCATCTACCCGCACTCGCAGCAGTTTTGAATTAGCTGCTAAACGCCTCAGTGCAGATACACTCAACTTTGCTGCATCTACCTCTTCCATGACCAAGGGAGAGACAATTCTTGACACTGCCAAGACATATTTAGCGATGGGTACTGATATTATGGTGATTCGCCATAAAGAAGCTGGTGTACCTAATGCGATCGCTGAGGAAATGGATCGTTTAGGTGTACGTGTCAGTGTCCTCAATGCTGGTGATGGTCAACATGAGCATCCATCCCAAGGATTGCTAGATTTATTTACAATTTGTAGTCTAATCGATCAAGCTAATCCCCGTCTGGAACTTTTACAAGGGAAAAAAATTGCGATCGTTGGCGATATTTTACACTCCCGTGTTGCCCGTTCTAACATTTGGAGTTTAATTGCCAGTGGTGCTGAAGTCCATCTTGCCGCACCACCAACTCTGCTCCCCAAGTTATTTGCTGAGTATATATTCGGAGAATCAGCAGCACCACAAGGTAAATTATTTATCCATTGGCAATTAGAACCAGCCTTACAAGATGCTGATTTTGTCATGACGTTGCGCTTACAAAAAGAACGGATGACTAGTCATTTACTCCCCAGTTTGCGAGAATATCACCAACTGTTTGGTATCACCCGTACCAAACTGCAACTATCTAAACCAACCGTTAAAGTTCTACATCCAGGCCCAGTTAACCGTGGTGTAGAAATCAGTTCTGATTTGATGGATGACCCAGAATTTAGCCTAATTCAGTCGCAAGTCACCAGTGGTGTAGCCGTCCGCATGGCACTATTGTATTTAATCGGTAGCGGTAAAATGTCTGGACAGTAATTCATCAACTAGCGTAGTGATTTCAACTCCTGAAGCGTTACTTCGAGATTGCCCTCTAATTTGCAGACCTTAATCTATCCAAAGCTAGGTTTAATTTTAAGACATTAACCCCAGGTTCACCAAAGAGTCCGAGAAATCGACCATCAGTATTTTGAGCAATTAAAGTTTCTAACTCTTGTGCTTGCAGTCCTCGCGCCTGGGCTATACGGTTAATTTGCGCCTGAGCTGCATTAGGGGTAATATGGGGGTCAAGACTAGAACCAGAAGTGTAGATTAAATCAGCCGTAGGTTGAACGCCTGCTGTTTTGAGCCTCGTCAAGTCGCCTTCAACCCGCTTACTCGGATCAGGATCATTATTACCTTTAATTCTGTCTAATAATGCTGAATTACTGGGGGCTAAATTACTAGCGCCGGAAACCCCTGTTTGTAAGACTTGAGCATCATCTTTGTTCGGGTCTGCTGTACTGTAGCTGGTAGTGCTAGGGCGGCTGTTAAAATAGCGATCGCTCGTAAAAGGTTGACCAATCAAAGCAGAACCCAAAACTTGACCTCGATTGTCTTTAATTAAACTACCATTAGCCTGATAGGGAAACACAATCTGTCCCACCGCCATCATTGCCAAAGGATAAATCACTGCCACAATTATCCAAATTACCAAGGTAGAACGAATCGCCCTGCTAGCTTCGCGTGCAAAACTCATTAGAATTTCTCCGGTATAAACATCACAAAAAACAGATAAATCGAGAGACTCAGCGTTACCAACCCCAATAAACCCAAAGCCCAAGCTTGTGTGCGAGAAAAATCTTCACCAGTTGCTGCATAAACAACAGGTGCAACCACAAGATTGAAACACATTGCCAAGAAGATATACAAAGGCAACTTTTGTCTACGCCATTCCATCCAGATGTCGGGGATTAGGGACTGGGTACTAGGGATTGGGGATTGGGAATACAACTTGCGTAATGGTTTCATAGATGTTATGAATCGTTAAAAAATTAATTCGTAGCCAATAAACCTGATAAACACTCTGCGTTTAAAAAACTAAGACAACGTGAGTTCGACAAGTCTTTTTTGACCTCTCCCCCAGCCCCTCTCCGACGCGGAGAGGGGAGCAAAGAGCATCACATATCAAAGAAAAATCAAGCTTTTAAAGCCTCTCTCCTTTTAGGGGAGCCAGTGCGTTGCGGGGGTTACCCCCGTTGTAGCAACTGGCGTGAGAGGTTTGGAGAGGGGTTTTTCAGTCGTCGAACTCACGTTAAGACAAAGGCAAAATCACATCAATCAATTTAATCGCAATAAAAGGTGCAACAATTCCCCCAAAACCATAGATAAAAATGTTGCGTTTCAATAATTGATCCGCCGTCAAAGGGCGAAACTTTACACCCTTAAGTGCTAAAGGAATTAATACGGGAATGATTAAAGCGTTATAAATCAATGCCGAGATAATTGCCGATTGAGCGCTTTTTAAGCCCATAATATTCAGCGCCCCAATCCCCGCCGCCCCAAAGATCGTGGGAATAATGGCAAAATATTTGGCAATATCATTAGCAATAGAAAAAGTTGTCAAAGCCCCACGAGTAATTAATAGTTGCTTACCAATAGTTACTAAATCAATTAACTTGGTAGGATCAGAATCCAAATCCACCATATTGGCAGCTTCTTTAGCAGCTTGGGTTCCAGAGTTCATGGCTACACCAACATTAGCTTGAGCTAGTGCAGGCGCGTCGTTCGTCCCATCACCAGTCATTGCTACCAACTTACCTTGAGATTGTTCAGCACGAATCACCCCAATCTTGTCTTCTGGTGTCGCCTCGGCAATGAAATCATCCACCCCAGCTTCTTCGGCAATCACACTAGCTGTAATCCGATTATCACCTGTCAACATAATGGTACGCACACCCATCCGCCGCAATTGATCAAATCGTTCCCGCAAGCCGGGTTTAACAATATCTTTGAGGTAAATCACCCCAACAATTTGGTCATCTTGACAAACTGCTAATGGTGTACCTCCCAACCGCGAAACTCGCTCATAAGCTACATCCACATCGTCGGGAACAGCGCCACTACGAGAACGGACAAACCCCTTAATTGCATCTACTGCACCTTTACGGACTTGCTTGCCGTTGGGTAAATTAGTTCCACTCATGCGAGTTTTGGCGGAAAATTCCACACCTTCTGCTTGGTTACTGGGAAAATTTATCTCCACTTTGTATTTTTCTGCCAGTTTAATAATTGATCTACCTTCTGGTGTTTCATCAAACATACTAGCCGCTAGAGCAATTCGGGCTACATCTTCAATTGAGTAACTATTGACAGGGATAAACTCATCAGCCATGCGGTTGCCCAAGGTGATAGTACCAGTTTTATCCAGTACTAAGGTATTAATATCACCGCAAGCTTCTACAGCCCTTCCAGAAGTGGCGATGACGTTAAACTGGGCAACTCTATCCATACCAGCAATCCCAATAGCACTCAACAAACCACCGATAGTTGTAGGAATCAAGGCGACTAACAAGGAAATCAGAATAGCTATACTTGCACCTGCGCGCAGACTGTTTGCGGCTTCTACCCCAAATACTGTACTGATAAAGTTGGCAATATAGTTGACAAAGGGGGGCATGGTTGCCACGACAATTAAGAATACTTGCGTTAAAACTGCTAACAATACTGTCAAAGCAATCTCGTTTGGAGTCTTACTGCGTTCTGCCCCTTCCACAAGCGAAATCATCCGGTCTATAAAACCCTGTCCAGGATCAGCCGTAATCCTGATTGTCAACTCATCTGAGAGTAGGCGCGTTCCCCCAGTGACGGAACTAGCAATATCTGTACCTGGTTGTTTAAGTACAGGGGCTGATTCTCCCGTAATTGCCGACTCATCTACTGAACCAATACCTTGTATAACTTCCCCATCGGCGGGAATCATATCACTAGCAATGACTTTGACTATATCGCCTCGGCGTAGTTGTGTGGAGTTAACTTTCTCAATTGCCCCATCCGGTAAAACTTTACGAGCAATGGTATCAGAACGAGTTGCTCTTAAGGTATCTGCTTGCGCCTTACCACGTCCCTCAGCCACAGCTTCTGCAAAGTTAGCAAACAGGACTGTGAAAAAGAGAATGCAGGTAATTAACCCATTCAATAAACGTTGCTGATTGATATCTACTTGTAATGTGCCAAATAAACTCGGATTCACGGTGACGAGAAAAGTCACTATTGTTCCTACCCAGACAATAAACATCACTGGGTTTCTCACAGCAACCTGCGGATTAAGCTTGACAAATGACTCTTTAATTGCTCTCTGGTAGAGTCCCCGCATATCTGCTTTTGGGGTATGTTTACGCGACTCACGAGTTCCCTGGGGAAGTCGAGGTGAGGGATCTGTATTCATAATTAATTCGTAATTCGTAATTCGTAATACCAATTCAAAATTCAAAATTCAAAATTCGTCTTGGAAAGTTTGCTCAACGGGGGAAACCCCCGCACGCAACTTTCCGCAAAATTAAGAAAGCCAGATATGATCATGGTTTCTAAGTTTGGATCTGTAACATTCTTTTTTAAAATTGGTATGACTAGGGCTGGAAAGGGATAGAACGACAACAAGAATTGCTAATGACTATTGACCATTGACTATTGACTCTTGACTAATGACTATTGACCATTGACTATTGACTCTTGACTATTGACTAAAAATCCAAAAAGCCTCACCGATGGGGCCGAAGGCTAGGACGGGGAAAAATGTGAGTGCGCCGAGGATTAAGACTACGCCTGCGGTTACGCCTGTGAATAGTCCTGTGTCGGTGCGTAATGTGCCGGTGGTGAAAGGAACTTGTTGTTTGCCGGATATACTATCAGCTAGTAGTAGTAAGCCGATAATGGGGATGTAACGCCCGGCTATAAGGCTGAAACAAGTGCTGAGATTCCACCATAGGGCGGTGATGGTTGGTTTTGCGCCTGTAGCAATGGCTATTGGTGATGGTTGGGAATCTCCTAAGCCTTCAAATCCAGAACCGTTGTTGGCGGCGGCGGAGGCGTATTCGTAGATGACTTGAGCAAAGCCATGAAAACCAGGATTACTAATTCCGGCTAGTTGTTCGGGGAATGCTAAAGCAATACCTGCTGGGATCATGATGGCGATGGGATGGACTAGCAAAATTAAAAAACTTGCCAGTACTACTTCGCGTTTTTCGATCTTCCGTCCTAAAAATTCTGGTGTGCGTCCTACCATTAAGCCTGTGGCAAACACAGCTAAGATCAGGTAAGCGAATAAATAGGCTGTTCCTGTACCTTGTCCACCCCAGATGATTTGTAAAAACATATTTGACAGGGTGGAAAAACCGCCATTAGGCATAAAAGAATCGAGTAAACTATTAACAGCACCGCACATCGTACCTGTTGTACTCACAGCAAATAGTGCCGACTGCGCCCACCCAAAACGGACTTCTTTCCCTTCTAAGTTCGGTTGTGTACTACCTAAAAGTGTGTTTACTGCTGGGTTGCCGTTATATTCGCCAATGGCAGTGATGATGATAAATGCTAGGTAAATCACTCCCACCATGCCATAAGCTAACCAAGCTTGTTTAGTGTTATTGGCAAATAAACCATAGGTGTAAATCAAGGCTGTAGGAATTGACAGCATCGCCACAACTTGAATTAGGTTAGTAAACCCGTTGGGATTTTCAAAGGGATGTGCTGAGTTGATAGCGAAAAAGCCACCGCCGTTTTCTCCTAATTGTTTGATGATCTCAAAATGAGCAACGGGGCCACGAGCGATCGCCTGACTTATATTAGGATTTTCTAAGGTGGGAAATACTGCTGGCCCTGCTAAGGTTTCGGGAACACCAGCTGCCATCAAGGCAATACCACCGACAATACAAATAGGTAATAAAATCCTGGTGATGGAACGAATCAAGTCTACATACAAGTTACCCAAAGGTCTACCAGTCAAGCCGCGAATAAAGGCGATGCCCACGGCTAAACCAGTGGCTGCTGAGGTAAACATATGATAACCTAGTCCCCAAACTTGGCTACCGTAGCTCAGGTACGTTTCCCCAGAATAATGTTGCTGGTTGGTGTTAGTAATAAAAGAAATAGTTGTATGTAATGCTGTATCCCAAGTTGGTGCGCCGATCTTTGTTGGGTTGAGTGGTAACCATCCTTGATTCATCAGGATGAAAAATATCAGCAAACCCATGACTATATTGCTATAGAGAATCGCCCGTGCATATTGCCAGCCTGTCATATTCTCTTGAGCTTTCACCCCAACTAAAGCATAAAGCGATCGCTCAATCGGCTGCAAAATTGTATCCAGAAATGTATACTGTTCTTGATACACACGCGCCATATATCGCCCCAAAAAAGGCGTAATTGCTAATACAATTAATAGCGTTAAGGCTATTTGCATCCAGCCTTGTAGCATGATTTATCCTACTTCGTAGTTTGTAATTTGTCACCATAACTACATGATTGATGGCTTTGTTATTAAAAACAAGGAATAGAAAGATATAAAATTAGGTTTATTTTTGGGATATAGCGTTTAGAGAAATATATATCAGCGTTTAGATATCTGCTAAACACTTCCCCTGCATTTCTCACAAAACGGTAGGGGCGGGTTCACAAAGGAGCTTCAATCATTCACAAATATCTCGTTAACCCGTCCCTACAGCCTCTGGACTTCGGTTTGATAAATTTCGTGAGAAATCCGGGTATTGCTAGTGGAGGCTGTCAATAGTCAATAGCTGAAAAACATTTGATTTTTGAGCATTGACTGTGGATTATTGATGAAAATTTTTCACTTTCTATATAGCAGTTAAAAAATAGTTTTTTGAATCCAAAGACATCAAGAAATTTATCCCCAAATTGAAAAAGCTAATCTCGATTATTCCGCGAAATAGTGACGTAAATTATAGCAATAATTTGGATTGGCAGAAAGACAATTAAACTTTTCCAAAAATAGTGGATTTCTAAGTTAGACATTGCACTGAAGTACCCCAAACCAACGAAAAGGCACATTAACCACATCAGGCTTTTACGTTTGATAGGCGACATATTAGTTGAGAGTGGATTTTTAGACTAGATGGTAGCTAAATGAGTCAAATCGGCTGGGGTGAGGTGAGAATGTACAACTTGTCCATCTCGAAACCAGACAATACGCTGAGTTTGCCGAGCAACATCTGGTTCATGGGTAACCATAACTACAGTGATACCACTGCTATTTAGTTCAGTGAAAATATCTAGGACTTCTTGAGTTGTACGTGAATCTAGTGCGCCTGTAGGTTCATCGGCTAGAAGGACAACAGGACGGTTGACAATGGCACGAGCGATCGCTACTCTTTGTTGTTGTCCACCAGATAGTTGAGTGGGTTTATTGTTGAGACGTTTTTCTAAGCCTACTTTAACTAAAGCTTCCGTAGCGCGATCGCGTCTTTCTGTAGGATTAACGCTAGCGTATACCATCGGCAGCATAACATTTTCTAAAGCACTCAGTTGGGGTAGCAAGTGGAATTGTTGAAACACAAACCCCAATTTTTTATTGCGGATGTGTGCCAAATCGACATCATTCATGCCGGCTACATCAACGTTATCTAAATAATAATGTCCCGCAGTTGGACGATCTAAACAGCCGATAATATTCATCGCTGTGGATTTACCAGAACCCGAAGGCCCCATAATTGAACAATATTCGCCTTCCTGAATCACCAAGTTGACATCATTTAAGGCTTTGACTTCAGTTTCACCACTGCCATATAGTTTAAAAATACTTTCCAGGCGAATGATGACTGATTGAGGTGCAGGATTTGGAACTAAAGCATCTGTAAGTGAAATTGTGTTTGGCATGAGGGAATGGGGAATAGTCATTAGTCATTGGTCATTGGTCATTAGTCATTAGTGATTGGTGATTAGTTCCTTTTCTAGCTTTCTTTGTTTAGTTATCAGTCAATTAGAATGGTGTATGGCAATGTAGCAACAATACTTAAAAATAAAGTAGCGTCAGCATAGATAGTGGATATTCACTAACGAAATAGGGGGAGATGATGGAAGTCATTCGTCTGGCAGTACTCTCGGATAATTACGTATTTCTATTGTATGATTCTCAACAAAATATTGCTGCTGTTGTTGATCCGGCGGAGGCTGAACCTGTACTGGAAAGATTATCGGCTCTAAAAGCTGAATTAGTAGCAATTTTTAACACTCACCACCACAATGATCATGTTGGTGGGAATAAGAAGTTAATGCAACATTTCCCACAAGCGATAGTGTACGGTGGAGTTGAAGATCGAGGGAGAATTCCAGGACAACAAGTGTTTTTGCAACAAGGCGATCGCGTCCAGTTTGCTGATAGAGTAGGGGAGGTAATTTTCGTACCCGGACATACTCGCGCTCATATTGCTTATTACTTTCCTCCCCAAACATCAGACGCAGCAGGTGAATTATTCTGTGGTGATACGCTGTTTGCTGGTGGTTGTGGTCGTTTATTTGAAGGTACACCAGCCCAAATGGTAGAGTCTTTAACTAAGCTGCGTTCTTTACCAGAAAATACCCGTGTTTGGTGCGCTCACGAATACACATTAAAAAATTTACAATTTGCTCTGACTATAGACAGTAATAATCATCAACTACAAAAGCGTTTCGATGAAGTCAAAACAAAACGCCATCAAGGAGAAGCTACTGTCCCTTCACTACTCGGAATAGAAAAACTGACTAATCCTTTCTTGCGTTGGGAACAACCATCATTGCAACTAGCAGTTAAAAGTAATGACCCAATCCAAACATTTGCCAGAATCAGAGGATTGAAAGATAAGTTTTAAGCAATAACAACATTTAACGAGAATACCCGCATTTCTCACAAGCGGTAGGGGCGGGTTTACAGAAATGATTAATGATTAACAATGATCTTAATGAACCCGCCCCTACAATCTTTGGACAAAGAGAAAACCTCAGTTTAATAAGTCTGGTGAGAAATCCAGTAATAGTCCTTCGCCAACATCGGGAAATTCTTCGTCAATGTCATCAAGGTTGGCGAAGACTTCTAGGAGAGATTTTTTTTTGTAGGGTTCTATGATAAGTTTTCCATCTTCTTGTCGGATGATAACTTCTGAGGTTGATAAAGTTAATTCTTGGGGAATAGGTAAGGTTTGAATATCGCCTTGTTGAATGAGTTTAACGTGATATTCGGTAGACATTGTAATTCTCCTTAAGTGCAATATATTAGGACTTACGCACTCAACCAATAAACCATAAAAGAGGGTGGTCAATAGTCCATAGTGAGATAGTGCGTTCCTGAGCCACCCCCGTGGGCGGGTTTCCCGACTTGAGGGAGTGGCGTGTCGCCTTGCGTCGGAAAGCAACTATCGAACCCGTAAGGGTCCATCGTCAAAATCAAGTTTTT
This sequence comes from Nostoc sp. TCL26-01, assembly GCF_013393945.1. NCBI lineage: Bacteria > Bacillati > Cyanobacteriota > Cyanophyceae > Nostocales > Nostocaceae > Nostoc > Nostoc sp. TCL26-01. The sequence continues at coordinate 2,164,325 of NZ_CP040297.1, read as the reverse complement.
TTGGACTGTTGACTCTTGACTGTTGACAAAAAAGCCAGAAAATTTAGTGACACTGTATAAGTCCTAATTAAATATTTTTAAGTTTTTTGGCAGCAAAGAGTTGCGATCGCCCCCGGCAATTCGCTAGGATCTGTAAGCTTTAGGGTATAGAACTGCTGGGAATACAGCTACACTGATGTGAGCTATCCTGCTGCCACCCAAGTTAATGAGATTTTACAGGAAAAACAGAAAACATGGCAAAACGCATACAATTAGTTTTAACAAAGGATGTCAGCAAGCTAGGCAGATCCGGCGACTTAGTGGAAGTAGCACCTGGTTACGCTCGTAACTTTTTGATTCCTCAGAGTTTGGCAACTCATGCTACACCCGGTATTCTCAAGCAAGTAGAACGCCGTCGTGAACAAGAACGGCAACGTCAATTGGAACTCAAGCAACAAGCTGAAGCACAAAAAGCAGCATTAGAAAATGTTGGTAGCTTGAAAATTGCGAAACAAGTTGGGGAAAACGAGGCAATTTTTGGTACTGTTACCACCCAAGATGTTGCTGATGCTATTCAAGCTGCCACCAGTCAAGAAGTAGACCGTCGTGGCATCACAATTCCTGATATTGGTAAACTGGGTACTTACAAAGCCGAAATTAAGCTGTTCTCTGACGTAACAGCACAAATCGATATCGAAGTTGTAGCTAGTTAGTTCGGGGATGGGAAGAGGATCAGGAGATATGAATGAGAGTCATCTTCCCATCTCCCCCTCTCCCACTCTCCCTCTCCTCACTCCCCATTGTCTATGGCTGAAGCATTAAGTTTTCAAGGCGACAGTAGCAACAGTCTCCCACCCCAAAATATTGAGGCGGAAGAAGCGATTTTAGGGGGTATTTTACTTGATCCAGAGGCAATTGGTCGAGTTAGCGATCGCCTCATCCCAGAAGCATTTTACATCAGCGCCCACAAGGAAATCTATCAAGCTGCCTTGCGTCTCCATGCCCAAGGTAAACCCACCGATTTATTAGCGATTACAAGTTGGTTAACTGACCATGATTTACTTACCCGCATTGGTGGTAGAAATAAGTTAGCCACATTGGTAGACCGTACAGTTTCGGCTGTAAATATCGATGCCTTAGCAGGGTTGGTCATGGATAAATACCTGCGACGGCGTTTAATTAAAGCTGGGAATGAAATCGTCCATCTCGGTTACGAAACAGAAACAGAATTACCAATAGTTTTAGACCAAGCCGAACAAAAAGTATTTGGTGTTACCCAAGAACGTCCCCAATCAGGTTTAGTTCATATTGCCGAAACTTTAATTAATAATTTTCAAGAAATTGAAGAACGCAATCAAGGTATCGCCTTACCGGGAATTCCTTGCGGTTTTTATGATTTAGATGCCATGACTAGTGGCTTCCAACGTTCTGATTTAATTATCGTCGCAGCTAGACCTGCAATGGGCAAAACCAGCTTTTCGATGAATATTGCCCAATATATTGCCAATTACGAAATTGAGAAAAAGCGCGATTACATCGTCGAACGTAAAAAATTACCAGTTGCTGTCTTCAGTTTAGAAATGTCCAAAGAACAACTAGCACAGAGGATGTTAGCTAGTGAAGCCGAAATTGAGAGCAATTATTTACGCAGTGGTCGGCTGAGTCAAACACAGTGGGAACCTTTAAGTCGTGCCATTAGTAAACTTTCCGAGATCCCAATTTTTATTGATGACACGCCAAATATTACCGTTACCCAAATGCGGAGTCAAGCAAGACGACTGCAAGCAGAACAGGGTATGGAGTTAGGTTTAATCGTCATCGATTACTTACAATTAATGGAAGGCGGCGGTGATAATCGTGTCCAGGAGTTATCAAAAATTACCCGTTCTCTTAAAGGTTTAGCTAGAGAATTATCTGTTCCTGTAATTGCTTTATCTCAGCTAAGTCGTGGTGTGGAAGCACGTACTAATAAGCGTCCCATGTTGTCGGATTTACGTGAATCTGGTTGTTTAACTGGTGATAGTTTGGTGACGTTAGCAGATAGCGGTTTACAAGTACCAATTCGAGAATTAATCGGACAATCTGGTTTTGCAGTTTGGGCTTTGAATCAAGCAACAATGAAGTTAGAAAAGGCAATAGTCAGTAATGCTTTTTCTACAGGAATAAAGTCTGTATTTACCTTAACAACTCGGTTGGGACGAAAAATTCGTGCCACAGCTAATCACAAATTTCTGACAATTAATGGTTGGTGTAGATTAGATGAACTAAATCCTAGACAACATATCTGTTTACCAAGACATCTACCTAATTGCGGGAAACAAACAATAACTTATGCTGAAGTTGCATTATTAGGTCATTTAATTGGTGATGGTTGTACATTGCCACGTCATGCGATACAGTACACTACCAGAGAGATAGATTTAGCCAAGAATGTTGCTTTTTTAGCAAGAGAAGTTTTTGGAGATGCAGTTGCACCGAGAATTTCACCTGAACGCGGCTGGTATCAGGTTTACTTGTCTGCAACACAACACTTAACTCATGGTGTAAGAAATCCTGTAGCCAAATGGTTAGACTCTTTTGGTATTTTTGGTTTAAGGTCTTACGAAAAATTTGTACCTCAAGAATTGTTCTCACAACCAGAAGAGTTAATAGGTTGTTTTCTCAGACATATTTGGAGTACAGATGGATCTATAAAGTTGGTTGGAGGAAAAAGGTTAAGACCTATTGCGTATTATGCAAGCAGTAGCTACAGATTAGCTGTTGATGTACAAACACTTTTGTTACGCCTTGGTATTAATGCAAAACTCAAGATAGTTCCTCAATTTGGCAAGGGTAGAAACCAGTATCATGTAAAAATTACTGGTAAACCTGACCTTGAATTATTTATCAAAAAAGTTGGAGCAGTAGGAGAATATAAGCTAGATTCACTCCAACAAGTTTTTCAACATATGGAAAACTGCATTCACAATACTAATAGAGATGTAATACCCAAGGACGTTTGGAAAAAACACGTAGTACCTGCAATGCAATCTGTTGGATTTACAACAAGAGTATTACAATCCCACATTGGAACATCTTACTGTGGCACTGCGCTTTACAAAACAAATTTGAGTCGAGAAAGAACTCTAAAAGTTGCTAATGTTGTTAAATCAAATGAATTGCTTGCTATTGCTAAGAGTGATGTTTATTGGGATGAAATAGTTTCAATTGAAGATGGCGGTGAAGAAGAAGTATTTGACCTGACAGTTCCTGACTTACATAACTTTGTTGCTAATAACATTATTGTTCACAATTCTATTGAACAAGATGCGGATTTGGTAATTATGTTATACCGCGATGATTACTATAACAGTGATACTCCCGATCGCGGTATCGCTGAGGTGATTGTAGCTAAACACCGCAACGGCCCCACCGGCACAGTAAAACTCTTATTTGACCCACAATTTACCAAGTTTAAAAACTTAGCTAGGTCAGGGTATTAAAGGAGTGCTGAGTCAGGGAGTCAGGGAGTCAGGGAGTGCTGAGTGAGGAGTCAAGAGTTTTCTTATCTACCCTTACACCCCTACACCCCTAAATTCCTACACTCCTAGACCCTTACTTAACATCCAGCAACTCTACATCAAATAACAGGGTGGCATTGGGAGGAATTACACCACCAGCGCCACGTGCGCCGTAGCCTAAATCTGCGGGGATGATTAATTGACGACGACCGCCTACCTTCATGGTACTGAGTCCTTCGTCCCAACCTTTGATGACTTGACCAACACCGATGGTAAAGCTGAAGGGACGATTGCGATCGCGTGAACTATCAAATTTAGTACCATTTTCTAGAGTACCAGTGTAGTGAACTACAACAGTTTGTCCAGGTTGAGGTGTTGCGCCAGTTCCCTCTTCTAATTCCACGTATTTCAATCCAGAATCAGTAGTGACAACGTTAGCAGCATTAAAAGCAGCATCAGACATAATATTATTCTTGGTTGGAGTATTGTTTTCAGTAACGCTTGTGGCTGCTGGTGGAGTTTGGGTTAAATTAGCAGCAATGGCAGAGTCCTGCTTACTGCCAACTTGTGTTAGCACCAAAACCACGACACATAACAGCATGAAACCCACGCTGAGTAAAATTGCTTTCAAAAGTAGCCCTCCTACTGAGGCATTTTGGCAATTAAAATTACCAACAGGACACAATTAGTTTAAATCACAAAGATATCCTAACGCCAAAGCTTATTTTCTAAATCGCGCACTTGTCTCTCTAAACGGTCAATTCTCCCCCGGAGTTCGTCAACCTCGGACTGACGCGCCACACCTAAATCCTGCATCATATTCCGCATTTGCCGTTGCATTTGGGCTTCCCAAGTTCCCTGCTCCGACTTAAGCTGCTGTACAATATCATCCATTACTACCTTGGCTTGTTCGGGGTTGAGCTTACCATCTTTGACCAATTCATCACTCACTTCTTTCAGTTTTTCCGCGACTAAAGACGTTGTCCCAATACCGAGCATCATTAGCTGCTGCAACCAATTACTGCTGTCCATACTCTTTTCCTGTTACTTGTTTCACACCAGCAGATCCTTGCTCTTGAGTCTATACAATCAAGCTATGCTGGAAGGATAGTTATTCTAGCCTACACCTCTATTTTGGCAAATTAGTAACCACTGAGAATGAAAGAATATGGTTATAGAATTTCTTAAGTTCAAAGTTGACCCTAATCTCCGGGAAAATTACATTCAGAAAGATGCGGAAATTTGGACAGCAGCGTTGGCTGAGTATCCTGGTTTTCTGGGTAAGGAGGTGTGGATTAATCCTGATGATCCCACAGAGGTGATTTTCCTGATTCGTTGGACAACTCTGGAACTATTGCAAGCTATACCAACATCAGATGCAGAGAAAATTGAGCAAAGGTTTGCTCAAGCTGTCGGTCATACTCATGAGTTAGTGCAGTCAGGGGTATATCAGGTACAGGAATTAAGTCAGTCAGCTTAAATCATTGTCTTTGAGATCAGGCAATAGGAATAGGGGTGTTATAGCTTAGTACATTTTTCTGTTTTCTGTAGTTGATGTTCAAAGACTATTTATAAGGCAATACAGTTCAGTTAAGGCTAAAAACTAAAAATAGCGTAGGTTGGGGAGCCACTCACGTGGGCGGGTTCCCCACGCCAGTCCGCACAACGGGGGGAACCCCCGCAAGCGGCTGGCTTGACTTGAGTGAAGTGGCGTTTGAGGCTTTGGGAAACCCAACACCAATACTCATACTGAGTTTTTAAGATCCATGTTGGGTTGCGCTGCACTTAACCCAAGCTACTAATACACAAATTTAGCCTTGCCACGCCACTACAGGAATTCTTGATAAATAACCTCATAAATAACTTTCAAAATTACTCAATTGACTAAGGCTTGGATTTTTTGGCGAAATGCAACAAATATTTGGTAGATATCAGCTTTTAGCCAATGGGGTAGAGAGGATATAAATAAGTAAACTAAACCAGAAAACACTAACCAGTTACACAATTCATCCAAGACGAAAGCCAGATACATATTAATACTGGCTCGAATAATTAAATACCAAAAAGATAAAATTGTGGCTGATAATGTCAAGGCGGCTACGGAAAAGTAAGGCGGTTTTCTCTGCTTGAGCCAAGCGACAATTTGAGGAATAGTAAAAATCAGAAACATCAGCCGATAATCCCAGTTATTCCCAAAGATAAAAGTACAGATATAAATGCCAGCACCAACTCTAAAAGCATCTATATATTGGTATTTTTCTGGGGTAGATTCACGCTCCCCTGGATATTTGAGCATGAATGATAAAGATACTAAGAATATTCCCCCTAGTACCCAATCAAATACAGTAGGCAACCAATATTTGATGATTTTTAAATAATGCGGATTTTTCACAAATTGCTCTAATCGTAACAACAAAACATTAGCTCCGTAGGACACATCTGTACCCCTGGGTGTCACCTGAATCATTTGTTTTACATCTGGAAGAGTCAAGCCTAAATAAATTAAAAATATCAAACAGGTAATAGCTAATATTATCCAAAATTGAGATTTTTTTGCTTTTAAAATTAAACCTATGCCAAAAATCGGAAATAGCTTAAGAAACCCAGCAAATATAATAAAGCATAATCCAGCGATCGCTGAACTATATCCTACTCTAATCCCTAGTGATAAAATAAAAAATAAAAACAAGTCAGGTGTAGCTCTTTCTATGCCAAACATGACTGCTGGCGAAATAAATAGTAATGAGAGTACACAAGCTGTGAGGGTATCTAGCTTTTTGATAAAAATGAAGGGACTTAACAAGAAAGAACCAATAAAAATACTACCGAGTAAGGTTGTATGACTTTGATTAATGCGAAAATAAAACAGCGTATTCCACAACCGAGAAAGATTCATGGGACGATGCCAAGGATCTCGCACATTATTAAACAGTGGGTCATAACCTAACGCATAAGCTTCGGAACCACTAGTAATAGCACGTGTATCAGCAAAGTGTGGCTCCATATAACGGATATGCCACAATTTCCAAATAGCGTTATAACCATAAAATTGGTATATCAGGTAACTGGCAACCAAGGCGGCAATAAACACAAATAACAGTATTAACTTGCCTTTCATATTGCTAATCAAAGTCAACTTATCGTATATACGTAGTAGTTAATACTTAATAATAAGTAAAAGTTGTTGCCAGCAAAATTAAGAAGCTATATAACTCTGTGAAGAAACCATGAATATTATATTGCGGAAAACACAACTCGAAAGCCACATATCCGCAAGCCGCCGTCCGACTCGTTCCAGCTACGGCTGGCGCTGCGGCAAAGTTCGGCGCTAAAGTTCCAGGAACCACCACGTAAAACCCGACGATAGATATCACCACCGTCTTCCCAGATGCTACCATCTGTCGGTGCATCGTGATAGTTGTTATGCCAAGGGTCAGCACACCATTCCCACACCAACCCGTGCATATCATATAATCCAAAGGTGTTGGCTACCTGGAAACTACCGACATCAGAAGTTTCTTTACGGTATGTGTGATGAGTCTCGTTGCTAAAGTTGGCTAAATTGGGGGTAATGGTTTCGCCAAAGTGAAACGATGTGGTAGTTCCGGCGCGACAAGCATACTCCCATTCTGCTTCACTGGGTAGACGATATTCTCGTCCAGTTTTGTGTGATAGTCTGGCACAAAATTCTAAAACTTCATGCCAAGAGACATTTTCCACTGGACGATTTTGACCTTTGAATTTGGAAGGATAAGGATTTAGTGGTTGTTTGATTTTGGGAAAAGATGCAACAGCTCGCCATTGTGCTTGGGTTATAGGGAATTTTCCCATAAAAAAGGGGGCGATCGCTACTTGGTGTTGGGGACGTTCGTCTGCGTCTCCCTCAAAGTTGGGTGAACCCATGAGGAATGCACCACCAGGGATAGACACTATTTCTAACTTTACATCTTTACTCAATTCTTCCATAAAGCACAGAGCATTAGTGCGATCGCGGTTCACTATTCTACCCGCCGTATCTACCGTCACCACATCAAACTCAAAAGTTTTTAAGGGGGGTAGGGGTAGTTTGGTTTTTTGGGTGGTTGGTGCTACCGGAACTAATGTTGGTTGAGTATTTGGGAAAATTTGTGTTTCTATCGGCAGTTTTGTCGATAACTTCAAGTCATCAATTACTTCTACTGCTGATTGATATCTATCACTAGGTAAATGCTGGAGTAATTTATTTAAGATATTGCTTAAATCATCGCTAATGGTAATATTTTGTTGTTGTAAATACTCTTGCCATAACCACTTACCATTCATCGGATCATAAAGACCATCATCAATATGTCCATAGGGATTTTGTTGTGGTAGACATTGTGTCATTAGTCTCACACAAGTTACACCCAAAGCATACAAATCACTAGCATGGCAAGCGAAACCTGCCATTTGTTCTGTAGGTGCATAACCAAGGGTATAAATAGCTGTTGCTTGTCTCGCTATACTTGTTTGAGTGACTTGTTTAGCACCACCAAAATCAATCAATACTAACTTACTGTCACTCTCACGACGGATAATATTTTCTGGTTTAATATCCCGGTGAATAACGTTATGAAAATGAATAAATTCCAGTACTGGTAATAAATCACTTAACAGTTGACGAATTTTTACTTCATTAAAGGGTTGTTGTTCAACTTCTTGTATCAGAGTTAAACCTTTAATGAATTCTTGCACTAGATATAAGCTAGAACCTTGTTCAAAATAAGCTAGTAATCTCGGTATTTGACTGTGATTTTCTCCCAGTTCATATAACCGAAATGCTTCTTCCTTAAAGAATTCTGCGGCTTTATTCCGTTGTCCAGTGCCTTGAATTTGCGGAAAGAATTGTTTGATGACACAAGGCGCATCTAATCTATCTGCATCTTCGGCTGCGTATGTTTTACTAAATCCACCTTCACCTAATAGCCTTAATACGCGATAGCGATTTCTTAAGAGTTGGCCAAAGTTACTTTGTCCGCAACTGATACAAAATCTGTTGCCATCAGGATTGAAAGGGTTTGAGCAATTGGGATTTTGGCAGATTTGCATAATGAGGGGAAGGTAGCATCTTGTCCAAAGTTAGCCCCAATATTATCGAATTTAATACCGATATCTAGACAAATAAATATTAACTTTAATTCATCTATTAGTAGATACTCAAATGCCAAGCTAGAGATGAATTATTTAGTTAATTTGTTACTCATTGCTGGGTACTTTTCAAGGAGTTAACTAATTTAATTACTTCCAGCATAAATTTATCAGATTAAGTTTGTCAACAGTGGTTTAGTGTGACTTATTTACGCTCTCCCAATGCGCGAATTGATTCTGCAATAAAAGCAACAATTGCTGATACTAAAATTAGTAAAATACTGAGAGCATTAATATCAGGTTTCACACCTGTTCTAATCCGACTAAAAATTTCCATTGGTAGAGTGTTAGAACCGCTACCCGCAGTAAAACTAGCAATGAGAAAATCATCTAAACTGAGGACAAATGCTAGTAAACAACCAGCGACAATTCCTGGCATTAACTGCGGTAATAATACTTGGAGAAAAGCTTGTACTGGTGTCGCACCTAAATCTAATGCAGCTTCTTCTAAATGAGGATCTAAATTGGTTAAGCGTGATGAGACTACCAACCCAACATAAGCTAGACAAAACACTACATGAGCAGCCACAATTGTCCAGATACTCAAAGGGATAGCAAAGGTAGCCAGGAAAACAAGAGTAGCAACAGCGATCGCAATATCGGGAATAATTAACGGTAGATAAGCAATCCCTTGGTACAATCTTTTACCAGGAAACTGATAACGCGCCAACCCCACAGCCATCAAAGTCCCCAGCACTGCAGCAACACCCACAGCACAAAAGGCGACAATTAAACTATTTTGCAAAGCTGATAAAATGCGATCGTCACTCAACAACTTGCGATACCAATCAAGGGTGAAGCCTTGCCAACTGGCACTATAAGGTGATTGATTGAAGCTATAAAAACCCAGTACTATAATCGGCAGATACATGAGTATAAACATGATTACTGAGAAAACCGCCTGCCATGAGACAAGCGGTTTTCCTTTATTTGTAGAAATATTCATGTTTTTATTATTTATAATGTGCCAGCTTAAAATATATGCGACTAGATAGCAAACGTCAACAGATTTAGTCAATAGTCATTGGTCAATAGTCAATAGTCAATAGTCATTAATCATTAGTCAATAGTCATTAGTCAATAGTCAATAGTCAATAGTCATTAGTCATTGGTCATTGGTCAGAACTCTCTCACTCAGCACTCCCTACTCAGCACGGGCTGCATCGCCCCGCTTCCGCTAACAGCACTCTATAAAGTCAACATAGTATAGGACTCATATTTGATTTTTGTTGGCGTAGCCTGTGCTTACACAAAAAAGTCAGTACACCTCTAATTTCCTTCTTTTCTGTCACCTGTTACCTGTCACCTGTTACCTACCTAAACAAGTCTGTCCAGTAATCAAATCGGATTCCCATAGGACAACTTTTATCTTTGGGGAATAGGCAAATTTCCCTACTTAGATAGACGAAGAATCAGGAATTAAAAGTGTAATATTTAGGAGAAATTAATTTTAGAATCGGTGTTAAAAGCTAGTTTCTAGTGCCAAATTTTAGTGAGGTTTCAGCACTATAGAAACAATCAACAAATACACGCAAGGCAAATTTTCATTTGTTAGGAGGTTTTCTGATGCGAATTGCTCAAGTAGCTCCATTATGGGAAAGAGTACCGCCGCCGGCTTATGGTGGTATTGAGTTAGTAGTGGGGTTACTAACTGATGAGTTAGTCCGACGTGGACATGAAGTAACACTGTTTGCATCTGGAGATTCTATTAGTTTAGCAGAGTTAGTATCAGTTCATCCCCGCGCTTTGAGGCTGGATTCTAGTATTAAAGAATATGGCATTTATGAAATGCTACAATTGGGTTCAGTATACGAACGTGCAGCAGAATTTGATATCATTCATTCCCACATGGGTTGTGCTGGACTTGCTTACTCAAAACTGGTAAAAACTCCGACGATTCATACCTTACATGGTGTTTTTACTCCTGATAACGAAAAAATGTTTCAATACGCTAAAGATCAACCTTTTGTGAGCATTTCTGATGCACAACGGGAACTCAGATTAGGGCTGAATTATACAGCAACGGTTTACAACGGCATTGATGTTAGCAGTTATAAATTTTATCCCCAACCTGATGAGCTACCATATTTAGCCTTTTTAGGGCGGATTTCTCCAGAAAAAGGCACACATCTGGCAATAGCTATTGCTAAACAAGCTGGGTGGCGATTGAAAATAGCAGGAAAGGTAGATGTTGTAGATACAGAATATTTTGAAAAAGATATTAAACCTCTAATTGATGGTCAACAAATCGAGTATTTAGGTGAAGCTAACCATGAGCAGAAAAATGCTTTAATGGGTGGTGCGGTGGCAACGTTATTTCCTATTACTTGGCGTGAACCATTTGGTCTAGTGATGGTAGAATCAATGGCATCTGGCACACCAGTGATTGCCATGAAACTAGGTTCTACTTCAGAAGTAATTGCTGATGGGAAAACAGGTTTCCTTTGTCATAGTGTTGATGAGTGTATCAATGCTATTAATAAAGTTACGGAATTAGACCGTTATGCTTGTCGTGAATATGTCCAACAACGGTTTAGCTTACAAGCCATGACTGATGGCTATGAGGCAGTTTATCGGCAAATCCTGCAAGAACGCTTTGCGAGTAATGGCAATCTCCGTAGTAAAGCTGGTTTAGTTAACATTCGCAATTAGTCCAAAGATTCCTGACTTCTCAAAGAAGTCAGGAATCTGAAAAACTTACGAACTTAATTCATTAAATTTGCTTTTAATTGTTTCTATTCTTTGACGATTCACACCCAAATCACTTTGACCCAAACGGGAAGCCGATCGCACGTGAATCACATTAGCATTATTATCTAAATAGAACTCTACATCATCGACAAATCCCATCAAAGCGCTGGTAAATTCAGCGTAAATATAATCCTCACCTTCATTGATGATTTTCGTCCTGGGTAAGGATTGAATCACTGTTTTCAGATTAGCGATCGCCTGTTGTGGTGTCAAACTAAAAGTTAGAGGCGCAATTTGGTGAACTGTGTCTGCACTCTGACTAGATACACAGTTAGGAGAGTTAGGACAAGCAGCTAACTTACCATCACGCACACCTAAATTATTCGGTCTTTTGCCTGCAAAAACCATGATTGAGAAAAGGGGTTAGGGACTAGGGGTATAACCAGTGAACAGTGAACAGTGTTTATTAACTGATAACTGTTAACTGATAACTGGTAACTGAACAGGAGCTTGGTCAGCCCTCAACATCAGACTACATCTTTCGGTGACAGAGCAAAATAATCCCTAGATAGAGTCAAACATGGGTGATGCGATCGCTTTATGATCCGGTAAGTATCATATCAGCGAAAACTATGACGACAACCATCTCCATAAATGACAGTCAACGCCTACAACTCGCACCGCTAGAAGTTCCCTCCCGGCTGCTATTGGGGCCAGGGCCATCAAATGCTCATCCAGAAGTACTACAAGCGATGAATGTCTCACCAGTAGGGCATCTTGATCCCGCTTTCCTCAACTTGATGGATGAAATTCAATCTCTGCTACGCTATGTGTGGCAAACAGAAAACCCCCTCACCATCGCTGTCAGTGGTACAGGAACAGCCGCAATGGAGGCTACCATTGCTAATGCTGTCGAACCCGGTGATGTAGTTTTAATTGGTGTAGCCGGTTATTTTGGTAACCGCCTTGTAGATATGGCGGGAAGATATGGTGCAGATGTCCGCACCATAACTAAACCTTGGGGACAAGTCTTTTCCCTAGAAGAAATCCGCACAGCCCTAGAAACCCATCGCCCAGCAATTTTAGCTTTAGTTCATGCCGAAACTTCCACCGGCGCACGTCAACCTTTAGAGGGTGTGGGCGAATTGTGTCGAGAATTCGGGACTTTATTACTAGTAGATACCGTCACCAGTCTGGGTGGTGTTCCCATATTTTTAGATGCTTGGGGAGTAGACTTAGCTTATAGCTGTAGCCAAAAAGGTTTAGGTTGTTCCCCCGGCGCTTCACCCTTCACCATGAGTTCCCGCGCCGTGGAAAAATTACAGCAACGCCGTACCAAAGTGGCAAACTGGTATTTAGATATGTTGTTGTTGGGTAAGTATTGGGGTAGCGAACGTGTCTATCATCATACTGCTCCCATCAATTTATATTATGCCTTGCGAGAAGCCCTCCGTTTAATAGCCGAAGAAGGACTAGCAAACTGCTGGCAGCGTCACCAAAAGAACGTAGAGTATCTATGGGAAAGCTTAGAAAATATCGGTTTGAGTCTGCACGTAGAACGAGAGTACAGACTACCAACCCTGACAACAGTCCGTATTCCCAGTGGAGTTGATGGTAAAGCAGTAGCCAAGCAGTTACTCAACGAACATAACATTGAAATTGGCGGCGGTTTAGGCGAATTAGCCGGTCAAGTTTGGCGTGTCGGACTCATGGGTTTCAACAGTCGTAAAGAAAGTGTAGACCAACTTATAGCAGCGCTAAAGCAAGTTTTATCTGAGTGATGAGTAGTGAGTGGGGAGTGGTGAGTGCTGAGTGCTGAGTGCTGAGTGGGGAGTGGTGAGTGAGAAAAGAGTAATAAATCATTAGACATCTCCGAAAATGAATGTAGAGACGTTGCAGTGCAACGTCTGTACAAGGATTTCGGGCAACTTGTCCTCAAATCCTCAATACCTAATACCCAATCCCCAATACCCAATACCCAATCCCCAATCCCCAATCCCCAATACCCAATCCCCAATCCCCAATCCCCAATCCCCAATCCCCAATCCCCAATACCCAATACCCAATCCCCAATCCCCAATCCCCAATACCCAATCCCCAATACCCAATACCCAATCCCCAATCCCCCCAACCACTGTGAATTTCCATGAGTCTTGGGTTAAAAAAGAAACATGAATATTATCAAACCCATCACTAACTGGTTAGAAATTCGTGCTAGCGCCCCTGCGTATACTGGCTGGGTGCTGGCAGGTGTGGCTATTTGTTTTTTTGGTGCAGCGATTAATACAATGGCTGGATGGTTGTATGCCATTAGCGGTGTGAGTTTTGCCCTGTTAGGGATAGCAGCATTTTTACCACCGCGATCGCTCACCAGTTTATCAGTTACTCGTCGTCCCATCCAACCCGTATCCGCCGGGGACGATTTGATACTTGAGTTAGAAATTTATAATCAGTCCCAACAATCAGCTAGCTTATTGCAAGTCGAAGATATATTGCCATTTGTCTTAGGGAAACCCATCAAAAAGGCAATAGAAACAATTCCTAGTCAAGAAAATTATCGTTGTGTATATTATCACCCAACTCAAAAACGAGGGATTTATCGCTGGCACACAGTTGAATTAGCTACAGGTGCGCCTTTAGGTTTATTTTGGTGTCGTCGTCAGCGTCAATGCGAAGCTACAGCAATTGTCTATCCTCAAGTATTAACTTTAACAACTTGCCCCTTGGTTGATGAAGTCGGGCAAGAAGAGAGTCAAAAGAGTGAATACCGGGGTAAACCCTTGCAGACAGCCACATCGGGGTTAGTGCGATCGCTTCGTCCTTACCGCCTGGGAGATCCCACCCGGTTGATTCACTGGCGTACCAGCGCCCGCTACGGTGAATTGCGGGTGCGGGAGTTAGAGACAGTCACAGCCGGACAGGAAATCGTTATTGCCCTCGACACGGCGGGTAATTGGCACACTGACAACTTTGAACAAGCCGTAATTGCCGCAGCATCACTGTACTTTTACGCACAACATCAACAGTTACAAGTGCAGATGTGGACAGCATCGACAGGACTAGTTAAAGGCGAACGTGTTGTATTAGAGACACTAGCAGCAGCCAGACTACAAGAAGAACCAAGTAATCAACCACCACAAACCTATCCTGAGATTTGGTTGACACAAAATTCTCTCACCCTGTCTATTCTGCCTCCAGGTAGTCGTTGGGTATTGTGGCAGGATTTATCATCACCATTAGAAAAACTCATTAACCAGGATTTTCCAGGTATCATCATCGAAACAGAAAAATCACTCCAACCTCAGCTGCAAAAGTCTCTACATTCATCATGAAAATAGATGAGGACTGACGCACTCAACCAATAAACCCTTCTCAGGGTGGTCAATAGTCATTAGTCATTGGTCAATAGTCAATAGTAAACAGTGAACTTTTATTAACTGGTAACTGATAACTGATTTAGTCAACAGTCCAAAAACCTTGATTTTGAACGACAGTCCGCACAATGAGGAAAACTCCCACAAGCGACTGGCTTCTATTGACTATTGACTATTGACCATTGACTATTGACAAAAAAGCCAGAAAACTTAGTGACACTGCATAAGTCCTATACATTTTGATCATGCAAAACTTCAATGAATCCTGAAAACCTTACCATTTGTCAGGATTGATTTTTCTTTGATCCCGTTCTTTTGAGAAATACCAATCTTTGAGAAAATAGAAATCACATTGTAAAACATCAGGTTGGGGAAATCTCCCCAGCAAGACCCCAGTAAGGCTGAGGTACAATGCAGAGAAATATTTAAATTTTTTGAGCCGCCGATCCCCATGATTTCATCCGAAGCTAACACAAAATCCAGTGATAAAAGCCTAGAGGCCATGCGCCATTTTTCCGAACAATATGCCAAACGTACGGGGACTTACTTCTGTTCTGAACCTTCCGTTACCGCAGTTGTCATTGAAGGATTAGCCAAACATAAAGACGAACTGGGTGCGCCTTTGTGTCCTTGTCGTCACTATGAAGACAAAGAAGCCGAAGTCAAGGCTACATACTGGAACTGTCCTTGTGTACCCATGAGAGAACGCAAAGAATGCCATTGTATGTTGTTCCTCACCTCAGACAATGAATTTGCTGGACAAAGCCAAGACATCTCTCTAGAAACCATTAAAGAAGTGCGAGAAAGCATGGGATGAGTGAAACCATGCCCCAAGAGTTTTGGCAAGGTGTAGAACAGTTTAACGCTGGCAAGTTCTATGCCTGTCATGACACCTTAGAAGCTTTGTGGATAGAAGCCAGCGAACCGGAAAAAACCTTTTATCAAGGTGTTTTACAAATTGCCGTCGGGATTTATCATTTGGGTAATCTTAACTGGCGTGGTGCAGTCATTTTACTAGGGGAAGGTTGTAACCGCTTACGTCGTTACCCAGGGATTTTTGGTGGTATTGATGTCGATGAATTACTCAATCAGAGTATAGACTTGTTGACTACTCTACAAGAAAACGGCCCAGACAAAATCAACACGGAAAATCCAACCTGGACTTTACCCAAAATTGCGATCGCTAAATAATACCAATTCCTTTGTGTCTTTGTGCCTCTGTGGTGAAAAAAAAGATTTGTTTAACCACAGAGACACTATAGCGGTTCTCGTTCACGTGAGGTACACCCGTAGGGGCAATTCATGAATTGCCCCTACACCTTGCAATATAATTTTGTACCCCATCAGAGTGGGAACCGCTATAAGACACAGAGAGTGAGAAATAGGAGAAACTTTAAACTTTAGCAAAGCGTCAAGACTCCAGCTAGCGGATATCTCAAGTTACTCCCGATTGGAGATGATATTTTGGGATAAAGTACTTGAGATAATTAAGATACCAGCCAAAATTCCCCATTTCTATCGCTATGATGCTTTGCCATAAACCCATATCAAAAATACGTCGCCTGGGATTAGCTTTGCTAGCACCTGCGGCATTACTCACCTCTGTCGCCTTACCCATAGCCACAGCTCAAACACCAGGGGGAAATCGCCCGTTAACTATTCGCTCTGATATTCAAGAATACGATGCCAAGAATCAAGTGATCACGGCTCGTGGTAATGTGCAGATGTTGTATCCAGCTCGACAAATTCAAGCAACATCAACTCAAGCACAGTATTTCAGCAAAGAACGCCGGATTGATTTCAGTGGCAATGTCTATATTTTGCAACAGGGTGGTAACAGTATCCGCGCCGAAAAGGTGACGTATTTGATTGATGAAGGACGATTTGTGGCTTTACCTCAATCCAATCGTCAGGTAGAGTCAATTTATATGGTGGAAGATTCAGAGATTGGTGGTCAAGCTAATACACCTGCTCCTAAAACACCAGAGTTACGGCGTTCTAATTAGCATCAACCATTAAGAAAGCACGCGCATAGTGAAAATTGTTTTAGAAAATATTCACAAATCTTACGGCAAGCGAGTAATTGTCAATCGCGTCAACCTTTCTGTTTCCCAGGGTGAAATTGTCGGGTTACTGGGGCCTAATGGAGCTGGTAAAACGACAACATTCTACATTGCTACAGGTTTAGAAAAACCAAATCAGGGAAGAGTCTGGCTAGATAGCTTGGACATTACTGGTTTACCGATGCACAAAAGAGCCAGATTAGGTATTGGTTATTTAGCCCAAGAAGCAAGTATTTTCCGTCAACTTTCCGTCAAAGATAATATTCTGTTGGTATTTGAGCAAACCAATGTGCCACGCTGGGAATGGTCAAAGCGATTAACCACTCTATTGCAAGAGTTCCGCTTAGAACGAGTGGCCAGAAGCAAAGGTATTCAACTGTCTGGGGGGGAAAGACGACGAACAGAATTAGCTAGGGCTTTAGCCGCCGGGCGAGAAGGTCCAAAATTCTTACTCTTAGATGAACCCTTTGCTGGCGTTGACCCAATTGCTGTATCTGAGATTCAGCAGATTGTAGCAGAATTACGCGATCGCGGTATGGGTATCCTGATTACAGATCATAACGTCCGAGAAACCCTAGCCATCACCGACCGCGCCTACATCTTACGTGAAGGTCAAATCCTCGCCTACGGTACAGCCGATGAACTGTACAATAATCCCCTAGTGCGTCAGTATTACTTGGGGGATAATTTTCAAGTGTAAGGTTGGGGACTGGGGACTGGGGACTGGGGACTGGGTAATAGGTAACAGGTAATAGGTAAGAAAAACTAATGACCAATGACCAATGACTATTGACTATTGACCAATGACTATTGACTATTGACCAATGACTAAAAATCTATGCTTCCCAAACAGTTTACGCCTTTCTACAGCTTCAACTCACTGCTGCCTTTAACGATTATGGATCGTTATTTGACGAGCGAATTGCTACCTACATTTTTATTTGGTGTTGGGGCTTTCTCGTCAATTGGGGTGACAATTGATGCTGTATTTGAACTAGTCAGGAAAGTAGTAGAATCTGGTCTACCCATTAGCATCGCAGTGCAAGTTTTTTTGTTAAAACTGCCTAATTTCATTGTTTTAGCCTTTCCCATGTCTACGTTGTTAGCGACTTTGATGACTTATAGTCGCCTGTCTACCGAAAGCGAACTCATTGCCTTACGGGGATGTGGGGTGAGTGTTTATCGGATGGTGCTAACTGCCGTGATGTTAAGTTTTGTTGTCACAGGATTGACATTTGTCTTTAATGAGCAAATTGCCCCAGCAGCCAATTATCAAGCAACTCTGACTCTAGATAGAGCAATTAAGTCAGATAAACCCAGTTTTAAACAACAAAATATTTTTTATCCTGAATACCGAGACGTTCAAGACCCAGATGGAACGAAAACTAAGATGCTATTACGCCTATTTTACGCTGACCAGTTTGATGGTAAGCGGATGAGAGGCTTAACCATCATAGATCGTTCTACTAAAGGTTTAAATCAAATTGTTGTAGCCGAATCTGCCCAGTGGAATGGCTCTCAAAGTGCGTGGGATTTTTATAACGGTACTATTTATTTAGTAGCTCCTGATCGCTCTTATCGAAATATTCTCCGCTTTGAAAAACAACAACTCCGTCTACCCCGCACACCCTTAAGCCTAGCCGAACAAAGCCGCGACTACGGTGAAATGAACATTTCCCAAGCTTTAGAACAGCTAAATGTGGAACGGTTGGGAGGCGATCGCCAAAAAATTCGTAAACTAGAGGTGAGAATTCAACAAAAATTTGCCTTACCATTTGTCTGTGTTGTCTTTGGCTTGGTCGGTGCGGCAATGGGAACCATTCCCCAACGCACAGGACGCGGTACAAGCTTTGGTATTAGTGTAATCGTGATTTTTTCATACTACTTATTAGGCTTTATCACCGGTGCTTTGGGACAAGCCGGTATCCTTTCCCCTTTCATGGGAGCATGGTTACCCAACTTTATCGGCTTAGGTATAGGATTATTTTTATTAATGCGTGTTGCACAAAAGTAAAAGCATCAGGAATTAAGCCTGAAAGAAGGGTAGCTAATGACTGTTGAAATACGATAAAATCATAGGCTAAACTTAAAATAAAAGCTCCTTTCAGAGCTTATGTAAATATTAATTAATTATTTATAAAATTATTTACAAACAACCATGTCAAATCGTCGTTATCCTTCCCCATACTTACGTTATCTCAGAGCTAGATTATTAAATTTAGGCAGACCCAGTTTTTGGGGAACAGCTATATTTTTATCTGTAGTTGGGTTGCTGATTCAACAATACTGGTCTAACCCCAATGGAGTCACCAGCAAACCAAATGTTACCGTTTCCGATTCTACAGATGCTGCCCTTTCGGAAGAAGATAAAGCTATTGCGGCAGACATTGATAATTTACCCGCCTTGTTTGGTAGCCCTGAACCAGTCACGCCACCAGTAAAAACCAATAGCAAAGAGAATCAAACACAAACTCCCTTTCTGAATGCTACCAGCAAACAGCCTGCTAATGATAGCGCCAAATTAAACGCCAACTCCACTCCAGATGTGAATTCCAAACCTACATCTGTAGACAAAAATATTTTTGTATCACAAGCAGAAGACTTATTACGGTTCAGTGCAACTGATACTAATAATAGTCAGTTTTTGGGTTTCAAATCCTCTGGCTCTACAGGGGGAAAAACTTCCTCTACACCAGGGTTGGTATTACTGAATCAAACCAATAGTAGTCAAAATACCAACCCTAATAGTTTTTTCCCAACAGTCGCAAATCAATCAACTACGCCAAACCTAACTGGTTTAAATACCTCCACATCTGCAATCAATGCTGCCGAAAGAACTCCCTATGGCACAATAATTCAGTCTTTACCCACCAGCACCTCAACCAATCAAACTTTTTCACCCAGCACAGGGTTAAATTCTCCATCAGGTTACGTGCAGCCAGGAACATACAATAATTTGAATAACACTCAGGTAATTCCTGCAAATAGGGGGTTCAATTCAGGGACAGGCTATATTCAGCCAAATACACCCAATATTCAACCAAACCCATACAGTAATTTCAATAATGGGCAGATAACCCAACCGAATACACAGTTGAACCAAGGAACTGGTTATGTTCAACCTAGTAATCCTAATTCCCAGCCAAATTCATTCAATAACTTGAATAATAGTTCAACCTTACCTGTACAAACTCAACCAGTTCCAACTGTTCTCACAGGAACATCACCGATTATCGGCCCCTATTCTGTCCGCAATCCTCGTGCTAATACTGTGATTAACACGACTCCAGTTGTACCTAACAATCAAGTTCCGCAAGCAACCATACCTGATTCCTTGTATGCTCCTTCACGTCAAGGACAGTATCCCAATGGAGTCCAGGGTAACGGTTACTCCTATCCATAAAATGCCATCTAATCAACGGAGAGGGGGGGATTCGAACCCCCGTTGAGTTTCCCCAAAACGCATTTCGAGTGCGTCACCATCAACCGCTCGGACACCTCTCCAATTATTTTTCTATAGATTTGAGTGATCAAATCAGACGAGCTTAGGAAACTGCTGAGACAGAATTTCCTTCTGCCATGATAGCATCCCGGTGGCGGAAGCGATAACTTGTCTTCTACTGTGAGAAACGCTGTAGCAAAGTTAAGCTTCAACAATTAACCACAAGTATTTTCCCTGTCATTTATCCCATGCGAAAGCAGAGGTATGGGTTGATTTTCCTTAGCATTTGCTACAAGTGCAATACTCAAGTTACATAACTTAAGTGATGATTTCTTGAAATAAACCAACTTTATTGGTATTTTTTGTTGGATTTTTTTAGCTTTGAAAATCATATTTTCTACCTGCCCCTATTGAATTACATAGCTTAGAGCCTATCGGAAGATTTATGAACTAAAGTCAGCGCTTCTTAAAATACCAACTTTACCGGTAAAAATTCCCGACTTTTTTGGTATTGTTCTATTTAAAGCCTACTTTGCGTCAGTAATCTCTCTTAGGTATTTTTTTAATGAACAGAAAAAGAGTTATTGTTTGGATAGCTGGGGCGATTACCAGCTTGATAGTTGCGATCGCCTTTCCATTCTTGATGTCGTCACCAGTTACAGCACAGACCGCACCCCCAACACCGCAGTTTACGACAACAGTAACATCAGCAAGTGCTACAGCCAATCTGAGGGTTTACGGTGCGGTTAGTTTATTAGAAGTACTGACAGACTTGGAGAATGCCTACAATAACAGCACCTCCACACCAAAGATTAACTTTACCAATAGCCTAGATTCTTCCGGGATTTTGCTCCAAAACATCAACTATGCACCAAATGAAACAGCTGGGATTCCAGATGTGTTTATTTCGGCAGCGACAAGTCAGATGACCAGTTTACAGACAGCAGGAAAACTAGCATCTGGTTGGCCTCAAAATATTGCTAAAAATAGGCTCGTATTGATCAAACCTACTACATTTACTTCTCCTGCTCCTACTGGTAACGCTATTTCCAGTTTCAGTACCTTGGTAAATAGCCCACCAACTAGAGCTGGTATTCGTGGGATTGCTATTGGTAGCCCCTCAACCGTCCCAGCTGGAGAATATGCCAGACAAGTTCTCACCAGTACCGCTAGTGGTTGCGGTGGAGGTACTTACAATACACTGCTGAATAACCCAGCGCCGAATAAGTTGTACTTTGCCACTAATGTCCGTAACGTTTTGAGTGCAGTTGAGACTAAAACCCTCAATGGAAACACCATCGACGCAGGTATAGTTTATGCGACAGATAAACAAGTTTCTACTCTCACATCACAAGTAGGCTCTGCGGCTCCTTCAAGCTGTCTAACTACCCCCATAGTCTATCCAGAAGCTGTACTCAACAGAACTACAAGTGCTACGGCTGCTAATTCTTTTGCTAACTTCCTCTTTACCAATTCAGCTGCCCAATCTGCCTTAACCAATCGTGGATTCCTTCTTCCTTAAAAGCGGCTACCCGCTAAGTTTTACTCAAAAGAGTGTAGCTTTAGCCCATCGCTTCAACACTTGGTTTCCAGAAATACTCTTGACTATTTAGCTATATTTGGAGAAATTTTTCATGAAATCGACCAACAAAAATCTCAAACATTTCTTACTGACTATTAGCAGTGCTGTTGTTAGTACTTCTGTCGGGATAGGTGGTTATGTTTCTCAGGCACAAGCTGCCCAGTTTGTAAATATTGTGCAGAATGGAGACTTTACAGCCGATTCACTGTTAAATCCTAACGATCCTACTCGTGCTAATCCGTTTATTACAGGATGGTACAACAGTACACAAAATGAGACTTTCTACACGACTTACTTAGAGAATTATACTGTCGATAGGGAGGCGGATCTTTCTAGAAGTGTACGTATGGCTGCATTTCCCGATTTTACTTACATATCTCAAAACTTGAACACCAAAAAGAATCAAAAATACCAATTAACCTACTACTTAGCTAACTCAGATGAGGAGGATCTAAGTGTATTTCGGACTTATATAGGGGGAAACTTGGTGGATGAAAAACCTCACGTTCCCTTCCAGGATTTTACAAAATACACGTTGAATTTCACAGCCACCTCAGCCATTACAGAGTTAAAGTTTGCTGCTCATCAACGTAAAGCTTGGTACAACCTCGATAATGTCAGCGTCGTTCGGATTGATGATGGGGATGAACAATCCACTTCTGTTCCCGAACCATCAATTATGGCTGGACTAGCAGTTTTAGGAATGATGGGAATTGGTACTAGAAAAAACCGTTTGGCTAGTAATTATAAATCCCAATCATAGCTTTTATCGCTACACAGATACGCTTGTAGCGAGAGAAACCCAAGATTTATGTCTTGGGTTTTTGTTTCTTACACTATCAAACTATTGGCTGCGCTGGCTGTCACAATTTGACGTACTTGGGCATCAGTTAAACCTTTGTTAGCACTGAGGATCAAAGCTACTACCCCAGCAACATAAGGAGTTGCCATAGATGTTCCATTCCAAGAAGCATATTTATTGCCAGGTAGTGTGGAATAAATACCAACACCAGGGGCTGTGACATAACTAAGTAGTTCATTTCCGGCCCGGTTAGAGAAGCTAGCTAGGTTTCCATACTTATCAACTGCTCCTACAGCCAGCCCCCAGTTTTTTGCATAGTTAGCAGGGTAGTATGGTGTTGGCTGACTGGCGTTTCCAGCTGCCATGACAACGATCGCACCCTTGCTGCTAGCATATTGAATAGCCAATTGGATATCTATACTAGGCTGCTCTTTACCTAGACTCAGGTTAATCACATTTGCTCGATTGTCCACAGCATAACGAATACCTTTAGCGATCGCACTATCAGCACCTGAACCATTATCACTTAAAACTTTCACTGGCATAATCTTGGCATTATAAGCAATACCTGTGACACCAAAGCTATTTCTTACTCCCGCAATAGTGCCAGCGACATGAGTCCCATGTCCTTTTTTATCTAAGGTGTTGTTGTTGTTGTCAACAAAGTTCCAGCCGTAAACATCATCAATATAGCCATTACCATCATCATCCTTACCGTTACCAGCAATTTCTTGGAGATTTTTCCAGATATTACTACTCAAATCGGTATGGTTACGGTCAACCCCGCCATCTACAACAGCGACAGTAATTCCTTGGCCTGTATATCCTTTTGCCCAAACTTCTGATGCTTTGATGAGGTCTGCGCCCCAATTGTTACCCCCTAAATTAACAACATTACCAAAAGTAGTTTGACCTAAAGCTTTAGCTACTGCTGCGGCTGCATTAATCAAGCCATAGCCATTAGTGGAACTAAAATTATTCTTGACATTGATAGCTTTAGCAACAATGTTATTTATTTCGTTAGTTTCAATCACATTGTTGTTACCATCAGCTTTGTACAGCAGATAATAGCTACCTGCGGTGATATTGTTCACAATCTTGAGTGAGATTGACCTTGAACTATAAGCACCTGTTTGAATACTACCAACTTCATTTGCACCTAAATACAGATCATCATTACTGACAGTTTTATCTTTAGATAAATAAAATGTAGTAGAGCTAGGAAAAGAATTTCCCACACCTTGATTTTTAACTTGATAGCTGATTTTAAAGCTATATCCGACAGATACTGAACTGGGAGCTATAGCATTTTGAACTATTAAATCTGTCTTAACCAGATTAATATTGATAGCTTTGGCTAAAATATTATTGGTTTCATTATTTTCCAGAATATCTCCATAGCCGTCTGCTTGACACAATAAATAATAGCTACCTGGAGCAATACCATTGTCAATTTTGAATGTGGTTGATTCCGAACTGTAAGCGCTGGCTGCAATACTATCAACGTAGTCTGAACCTAAGAAAAAATCATCGTCACTGACATTGTTATCTTTAGACAAGAAAAACATTGTATAGCTAGAAAAAGCATTTTCAGCACCCTGGTTTCTAACTACATAATTTAGTTGAATAGTGGTTCCAATTGATGCTGCACTAGGAAATAGAGCATTTTGGATGATTAAGTCGGGTTGAGTATCAGTAATATAAATTGTTTGAATATTGAGGTTATTATTAGTATTTGAGATAGTTGCAGTCAAGTTAGAATTAGTTGACAATGATGTATAATCTTGCTGAGTTGAAAAACTACTGTGAAAGCTTGAGCTTAATATATTG
Source organism: Nostoc sp. TCL26-01 (assembly GCF_013393945.1). Lineage (NCBI taxonomy): Bacteria > Bacillati > Cyanobacteriota > Cyanophyceae > Nostocales > Nostocaceae > Nostoc > Nostoc sp. TCL26-01. Next base: position 2,139,896 of record NZ_CP040297.1, on the reverse strand, counting down.
TCAATACTTAGTTCACCATCAGAATAATTAGTATATTCTGGAAAAGAGTTACCTTTTCTAGTTAAGTTATGAATAATGCTGTTATTTATTTGTGCCAGTTTCACTTTAATACGCTACCTATACATCATTAATTAATGCTTGAGTACTATTCAACTGCAATTGGAACTCCATGCTGAACAGTATGTTACCAACATAGTTGGAAAAGATCAATCAATAGAAATGATGAATACAGCGTAAGCATTTCGTTGATTTGAAATGGATTATTTATTTACACTCTGCCGTACTAGATAAAATAATTTTCCCTGGATTGCGTAGTATCTGAAATACTTAAGTTACATAAATTAAGTGATGGTTTCTTGAGTTTTTCCAACTTTATTGGTATTTTTTTAGCAATTTTCTTGACGTATATTCTTCTATATATACTTTTCAGCTTGTTTTAGTATTTATGTACTAAAAATGTTTCGACTTAAAATACCAACTTTGAAGGTAAAAACGCCTGACTTTTTTGGTATTGTTCTATATCAGAGCCTACTTTGCTTCAGTAATCAATTCAGCAAAGCGATAAATATTGTAGCTATCTCAATTACCCAACCTCTCTTTTCAGAATAGAAATTCTCATTAATCCTAGACTGTGTGGAGTGAAATCACATGATAACAGCCAAAAAAATTAGGTTTTTTGTTTGTGGTATTACTAGTACTTTTATAAGTGCTGCCATGATAATAAGCTCTAATATTTCTCAAGCTCAAGCAGCAAATCTTGTTTTGAACGGAGATTTTGAACTCGATCCTAGTTATAGTTCTAATTACAACCCAAATGATTTTTCTACTCATACCAATAACCCTAATATCACTGGCTGGACTAAAACTAGTAATAATCAAGAAGCCCAATGGATTAGTGTTATCAAAGGTAATTACAACACAATTATAGGTAATTACGATACAGATAGTACTGGTAAAAGTACTTTGAGGGGTGGAGGGTATTTAGACTTTGGCTACTTGTCACAGAATCTCACTACAACCCCTGGTCAGGTATACAAACTGACTTATAGGTTAAAAACTGATGACTGGCCAAAGTTTGTAGATAATACCTTTCAGGCTTTTGTTAGTGGAGAAAAGATTTATGAGCTAACAAATATTCCCTCTAAACCCTGGTCTTACCCATATGATCCATACACCGAGTATACATATAACTTTGTAGCTACAGCACCAACTACAGAACTAAAGTTTGGGTATAGAAACCCGAACGGCTTTTTCTTCTTAGATGATGTAAACGTCGAGGCTGTAGATGAAGCCGCAACCTCTGGTGGAACAATTATGATTACTGGTGTAAATCCTACGGATGTTGAACCATCAGTACCTGCCATTGGTGGAAATATCGAGTACCCAGATAATGACACTTACTATATTCCAGACCCTACATTAGATCCTAGTTATTCTGTAGATCCTAAAAATATTGTTGTTAATGGTAGTTTTGAAACAGACCCACTTGTAAGTCCTGTAAACACCACTTTGCCTAACCCTTATATTACAGGATGGGTTAATGATAGTGATGTTATTGGAGATGGCACATATTCTTTTAAAGAGTCAAATTATCCCAATACTGGATTTCGGAGTTTAGAACTGCGTGGAACTGGCTTCTTTTCTCAGATTCTTAATACAGTTGTTGGTCAAGAGTACTTACTAAGTTATGACTTAGCATCTACAGAAGAGTCCATCCCAGACAATCCTTTTCTTGGTAACATATTTCGGACGTATGTAGGTGGCAACGTAATTGATGAGAAAGTAGATACAACTTTTCAACAATTTCACCAACCAGACTTATACAAAACGCGGTATGAATACAGATTTGTCGCCACAGCACCAACCACAGAATTAAAATTCTTTGGCAGAGTTAACCATGATGGGTTGAATTTGGATGATGTCAGTGTTACTCCTGTACCTGAACCATCAATTGCTGGTGGAATGATAGTTGTATGGTTAACAGGAATGTGGCTAAAGAGAAAGCGTTTAGCTATTAGTATCAAGCCAAGCAAATAGTATTATCTAGGGCTTGCTAAAAAATATTTGGCAGAGTTCAGTGAGTGTGTTTGTGTTCCATTTATCTATATATTATTTGTCTATGAATATTTACAGATAATATATTCAGCTATTGAGCGATCGCATATCTAAGAGGGTGTTTGAAAAGTTTCAGTAGGTATAAAAATGTCATTCTGACTGGAGCGGAGCGTCAGGAAGAATCTAGGTTTTGTGGTACATACCGAGATGTTTCATTCCGCTACGCTGCATTCAAGATGACACAGAAACAGACTTTTCAAACATCCTCTAAACAAATCTCAAAAATTTTCAAGTTGGATTGAAAATATTCAATTCAACTTGCTATTTTCAGGAAAACTTTATAGATAGTTGACTTCAAGACAAATCAAATTGATCAAACTCATCTGCGTTGCATAGAATGTTCAGCGTTGAATCTCCATCACTTGATAGAATCTGGTTAATTTGGCGTAAAAATTTTCGTAGTCAGTTTGTCACTGATCGTACCGAGAATTATGGCTATAGCCACCAGTAGAGAGTATACAAGTATTTCGTAGTGAACAGTAGAGAGGTTGCAATGCAACGTCTCTACATAATTCATGTGTATCATGATTAACGTGAAATGGTATTAAGTGTGTCCATTCAGGATATACCAAATATTTATTGGTAAATTTTATATCGAAATATTATACATAAGTTTTACGTATAAATACTCCAAACAAAGTAACCTCGCAGCATTTTTCCGTAAATATCTTGGTGTTGTTCAGAATTTTTCCGCATAATATTTTCAGCTAGGGTGTTGTGCGAAAATTTTTAGATATCATTTCTCAATCAGAACTACCAAAAAGCCGCTATACCGGATATGAGCAATGGTGCAAGTTACCTATGCAGTTAATCAGCGTAGAGGTTGTAACAGGTGCGTAAACATCGCTCTACTTGAATATCTCAGAGATGGTGATGAAATATAACTTCTTGTTCGATATCGAGTATCACTAGTGTTGAGAAGCGATCGCGGTACATCAGCTACAATCTTCTTTAACATAATGTTAGGTTTTTGTTAACTATTTTTTAACGATATGTAATATCATGGACGGATATTGTAATAAAGATCAATACTTTATTGAATTGCATCAGGAGCGTGATCTCGTGATAAATTATCAAAGTTTAAACAGCAGTCCACACCTGCATTTGTAATCAGTAGTAGGAAATTGGTCAATGGCTAGGCAGAGTGTTAATATCAGAAAAAAATATCAACTTTTAAAAATTAACGTAGAACCAGGTGTTAATAAATTGCAACTGATATTAAAAGAATTGTGGATTAAATTGGTCGAATCAGTACCGTTTTTGTTGGCTTGTGCTGTATTCTTAAGCGTTATCAGCTTAAAGAGTCCTCTATTGCTTTTCTGTTTGCTCTTTGGGAGTTTGATTACTATTGTCATTCAACAAATTGGGCAATACACAAACTTACCAAAGAAGTGGCTAATTTTATCTCAAATATTAGCAGTAGCTGTCATTTTGAGTTTATTTTGGCTAGATTATTTCGGATATCCAGCACAGGCACAGTTCTTTAAAAAAGCTGAGGATTTTTTCAAAAACACATTAACTCAAGGCGCTACCAACAATAACTCCCAACCTGCTGTAAGTTTAATCTTCAACGTATTACGAGCTGTTTACTTACTCTACATTGCGGTATCGTTAGTAGGTGTAATCAATGCGGTGCGTAAAGATGAAGATTGGCAAAGTGTTGCTAGAGTTCCGCTATTAGTTGTTGTTGCTGTCACAGTTGCCGATGTGCTGACAGGCTTTGTCATTGGTGATACTGGTAAATAGGCAATAGGCAATAGGCAAATAGGGAATAGGGAATAGGGATAGGGGTATTAGCCTAGTTGATTTTTCTTTACAAATTACTGAGTAGCTTGATGTTAGTGGATTGTTATGTCTGAGGAACGGCAACAAGAATTTCGCCCAGTCAACCAAATTTTAGGCTCTCAACCATCACTAGGGCCGATTCCTGCCGATCAAATATTTCCTTGGACAGTCATCTGTTTGACCTCTTACTTTATCATCAATGGTATTTTTGGAGGGATGTTTGCAGATGACTTTCAACGATGGCTGTGGACTATTCTCATTGCTGGTTGGGGGATGGCAACTTGGTGGATATTATCTGGTGGTAGGAGTTGGCGCTTTTTAAGTAAATTCATTGGAGTTCCCACTTGGACAAGAGGCTTTGCACGTTATCAAAGCTTGTTAGAAATTAACCATGAAGCAAAAAATCGGAAAACAAAGCATCGGTATCGCCGGACAAGAAAGTAGACTAACGCCATTTGAAGATGCGTTACATTTAGCAACTATGCTCCGCATCGCTCTTGATGGGCGTGATATTGGTGCTTATATTTTAAATAAAGGCACTCAAAAAGATAGATTTTGCTTTGTTTTTGGTTTTGAATGTCAAGGCATTCATAGCACTTTAAGAAAAGAACAAATAGACACGATTTTTAATAATCTGGAATCTGGATTAAAAGACATTCCCGAAGGGGAAAGAATGACGTTGCATATGGGATCTTTTAGTTCTGATAAAAAACGACAAGCAGAACTAACGGATTTAATTAAGCGCGCCTCATCACGAGATATTAAGTATTTGTTGATGGCAGAAAGAGCCAGAACTCAAGAATTAACTGCGGCGGGGATTCGCAAGCCCAAATTTCTCAAAATTTATGTGACTTACACAATTGAACCCAACGCCACTCATGCAGATGATTGGATTGAGAAACTACTATCTAAAGCTGAGGGATGGTGGTTGAATTTCAAGGGCGATATGGCGGAAATTGAAAACCAACGGATTGAGAGTATTATTACCAAGGCTTACCAACAGGGCTTTTGTCGTTGGGAACAGCTTTTATCGAATAAGATGGGGTTGGATGTTAAGCCTTTAGATGTAGAAGAACTTTGGGAGAATATTTGGCAGAGATTTAATGATACACAGCCAATAGAAATTCCCCAATTATTACACTTAGATGAAAATGGACTCCATGAACAAGTTCATTCAGAGTTATCTAGTAGTAAATTGCTTATTGAAAATATCCACAGTACAACGATGCTGATGGAATCTGGTGTACCTTGTGCCGATCGCCGTTGGGTCAATGTCAACAATAATTATATTGGGGCAATGACTTTCTTAGAAAAACCCGGCGGCTGGCCGAATAAGTTTGCCCAACTGCGCTATTTGTGGGAACTGCTAGCCAGGGAATCTGTAGTGGATACAGAGATTGTTTGTCAACTGACTGCGGCAAACCCAGCCTTGGTGAAGACGACTTTGCAAAGAGTGCTGAAACAGTCGAATGTGACAGCCTTATTAGCACAGGAAAAAAGTAAGACAATTGATGTCAATGCTCAATTAAAGTTAAAAAAATCAGTTGCAGCGCAAGAACAATTATATGAAGGCGCAGTTCCGATTTACACGGGGATAGCAATTTTTGTTCATCGTCCCACTGTTGAAAAATTGGATGAGGCGACAAGGTATATTGAAAACTGTTTTCAACGTCCTGCAAGGGTAGTTAGAGAAGTAGAATATACTTGGAAGATTTGGTTACAATCTTTGCCGATAGTTTGGGAAGGTTTACTCGTTAAACCCTTTAATCGTCGCCAGTTATATTTAACTAGTGAAGTACCGGGATTAATGCCTTTAGTGATTACCAAAGCAGGTGATAAACATGGCTTTGAATTAATTGCGGAAGAAGGGGGTACACCGGTTCAACTAGATTTATTTAACCAACATAAAAATTTAGCATTGTTTGCCACAACTCGTGCTGGTAAATCAGTCTTGGTGTCAGGGATTTTAACCCAAGCTTTAGCTCATAATATTCCTGTAGTTGCCTTAGATTTCCCTAAACCTGATGGGACATCTACCTTTACCGACTATGCTCAGTTCATGGAAGGACGGGGAGCATATTTTGATATTTCTAAACAATCCAATAATTTATTTGAGCAACCAGATTTACGATCGCTCGATCCTGAACAACAACGCGATCGCTTGCTCGATTATACAGCTTTTCTGGAATCAGCCTTAATGACAATGGTGCTAGGCTCATCCAGTGACAACCAACTCCTAGCACAAACCATTCGTTCCCTACTCAACTTAGCCTTGGGAGCCTTCTTTGCTGATCAAGGTATCCAGGAAAGATATAAAATGGCGATCGCTGGTGGATTTGGTTCTCCAGCTTGGGACAAAACCCCCACCTTAAATGACTTTCTTAATTTTTGCTCACCAGAACATCTCCAGCTAGATTCTGTTAGTGGGAGAGTGGAAGACGCACTCAGTCAAATTCACCTGCGCTTGCGCTTTTGGCTGTCTAGCCGTGTTGGACAAGCCATCTCTGCACCCTCCAGCTTTCCTACCGATGCTCAACTTTTAGTATTTGCCCTGCGAAACCTTTCAGATAACGAAGATGCCGCAGTTTTGTCCTTGAGTGCTTATTCTGCTGCCTTACGACGTGCTTTGAGTAGCCCCGCTTCCATCTTCTTTATTGATGAAGCGCCGATTTTGTTTGAATTTGACCAAATATCTGACTTGGTAGGCAGAATGTGCGCTAACGGAGCTAAAGCTGGGATTAGAGTCATTTTATCAGCACAAGACCCCGACACCATCGCTAAATCTAGAGCCGCATCGAAGATATTACAAAACTTAACTACCCGATTAATTGGCCGTATTCAACCGGTAGCTGTGGATAGTTTCGTTAACATTTTAAAGTATCCGAGAGAAATCATTGCTCGTAATGCGACAGAAAGCTTTTTTCCCCGCAAAGAAGGTGTTTATAGCCAATGGCTACTAGATGATAACGGCATTCATACCTTCTGTCGTTATTATCCAGGCTACGAACAATTGGCAGTAGTGGCTAATAACCCCCACGAACAAACTGCACGTCAACAAGCAATGCAAAATTATCGGAATAAATATGAAGCAATCTCAGTATTTGCTCGGCAATTAGTAGCTTCGTTACGCGGTAGTTAAAATTAAATGTAAAAACATGAAAAAAACTATTTTACTAACATTCGGATTTTTAAGTTTACTCATTGTACCAGCAACGGCACAATTAGGTAGAGTTTGGGCAGATTTTCAATACTACTCGACAGATTTACAGAACTATTGGAAATACAACCTCAGTGAAACTTTAAAACCTTTAGAAAGTAGCTCGCAAAATGCTCTCAATGGTGCAACTGGTGATTTAAATATACCTAACCCAGTTGAAGCAGGGGATCAAGTTCGTCGGGATCTGATATTTTTTAACTCCATCCCAGACAAATTTGAAAATAATCAAGCGATACGTTCAGTAGCTGTTAATAATGAAATTAATCGACTGATGACACGTAGTTCAGTTGTAGGCAGCCTGGGCAGAGATGGACAAACAAGATTAAAAAATAAGTTGGAATATACGGAAAAAGTTATAGAAAGTATCGATGAAATTATCCAACAAGCAGAGAACAATAGCCAAAACTTACTTGATCAAATTACTGGTAAAATTACGGGAATTATCGATCCAACTCAAAACGCATTAGCATCAGCAACAAGTCTCAGTGCTAATAATCAAGCCCAATTGCAATTGCAAATCCTCAAAGTCCAAGGTGATCAAGTAAAACTTAACAGTGAAGCACTAGCGCAGACAATCCAAACTAACCAGTATTTACAATATACCAACTTAAATTTAGCCAACCTTTCGCAGCAGATGGAAGAAACAAATCGAGCGCGACGAGTTGATACATCAGCCGAAGCCGCGAGACTTTTACGGACAACAGCACAAATCGATTTATTTGGCAGAAAACTTGATTAATTCAAATCTTCTTTGTGCCTCTGTGCCTTTGTGGTGAGCTTTTTAAACACAAAGACACAGCGAAAAGTCGGAGCGGAGGTTTCCTCCGATCTGAACTTTTCAAGACAAAGACACAGAGGGATGAATTTACTTAATACATATTATGTTTTATACAAAAATTCTGGCAGATATTGGCGTTACAGATACCCTCGATAGTGGGACAGCAACAGCTCGCAGTATTGCGGAAAGTTGGGATAATCAATGGCTAGATTTATTACAAAATAATACCAGCAATAACTTATATGGAGCATTGACAAATCTAGGTGTCTTCTTTGCGGTGGGAACCTTACTTTTTTTCATGGTGCAATGGCTAAAAGATGTCATCTATAGTGAATATTCTCGTCCGATATCGGCGCTGGTATGGCCTTTTATCGTAGTTGTATTATTGAGTAATTCTGGCGATGGCAGTATTCTTTCGACTCTGACATTGAGTGTGAGAAACTTTATTAATACAGTCAATCAGCAAGTCATCTCCACAGCAGATGCAGAACAAGTTTATCAACAAGCATTGAATATGAGTGTGGCAGAAGAAGTTGCAGGTTCGCTGCTACGTCCTTGTCAAGCTTTGACGGGGGAACAACAAAGTCAATGCTTGACAAAAGCCAGTGAAAAAATTGATAACTTGTGGCGAGAATATCGCAATTTATATGGCAATAAGCCTTGGATAGTCAGGTTGGAAACCCAGGTTAATCAAATTAGGTTTGGTACAGGCAATATATCAGAAACTACCTTTAGTGCTTTGTTGGGGAATACAGTCCAAACTAGTATTAAAAACTTTCTAATTTCCTTACAATACGCTTTTCAAAATTTGATAGAAGCGACAATGTTGCTAACAGCAGCTTTAGGCCCCTTAGCTGTGGGTGGTTCTTTACTACCTATTGCAGGTAAACCAATTTTTGCCTGGTTGACTGGGTTTTTAGCAGCAGGAATTGCCAAAATATCATTTAATATTATTGCTGTATTAACTGCGGCAGTGATTGTCAATGGGCCAGCTCAAGACCCAAATGCTAATCCTGATTTGATGTGGTTTATTATTTTCTTAGGAGTTTTAGCTCCCTTACTATCCTTAATCTTAGCAGGATTGGGTGGATTAGCGGTATTTAGTGGGATTAGTAATGCAGAGACTTTGGTGAGGGATAGATTATAAAATGGGTGGGGAGAAATGGGTAACTTTTTAAAACAGAAAAAAACAACGATTAATGTCCTGACAACTTTTGCGATCGCTACTTTTAGTTTACATATATTAGTATTACTAATTTTCCTCCTCCAAGGATTGAATATTCGTCAACTGAGTCTACGCAAACCACCTAATTTTGTGCAAACAATTGATGGTCAACCAGTAGATAAGATTGATGATTTAGCCAGAGATCCAGAAGTGATTCGGCAATTCGTCAGTAAGACAATGATGGCAATGTTTAACTGGTCAGGAAATCTGCCACCACAAACTGTAGAAGACTTCGCCAAACCCAGACCAGATTTAGGGATATTAATTAGAACTCCCCAAGGTGGTAGTCAAAAAGTGACCACTAGTAGTTGGGTAGCGAGTTTCGCCTTATCAGAAGACTTTCGTAAAGGTTTTTTAAGTGCGATCGCTGATATTACACCACCAGAAGTTTTTGCTAGTAATTCCAGCCAAGCTATCACCGGACAATTAACAATTAAACGGGTTTATCCCCCCGTGAATATTGCTCCTGGGAAGTGGCGAGTCGGGATGGTAGCCGATCTTGTCCAACAAAAAGGTTTAGATGCGAGAAAAACAATTACTCCTTTTAATAAAGATTTATTAGTCCGTGCCATAGACTATTTCCCATATCCTTTAGCCACTAATAGCACCGATATTCAAAAAGCAATTTATAGTAGTCGCACTGATAAATTAGAAATTTACGAAATTCGCAATTTATGTTTGTTAGATCAATATAAGAACTCCAACCCTAATCCAGCGTATCCCTGCGAATCCAGCAGCTTTATTAATAGTCAATAGTCAATAGTCAATTAGTCAATAGTCATTAGTTTTTCTTCACTATTACCCAGTCCCCAGTCCCCATTTCCTCACTCAGCACTCCCCTTATGCAATTACTCAAGCCAGAACATAAAAAAAACTCTATCTTGCCCTTGTTTGCCGTGGGGACATTGGGGTTAAATTTGTTGACCTTACTCTTGCTGATGTTTCATGGTTCGATGTTACAGCGATTAAATCGGCAATTAACACCCCGTAGCCTCGTGCAGCTAATTGATGGTCATGCTATTACAGTAGATCCTAAGCCAAATTTAGCCAGACATCCAGAAACAATTCGCCGCTTCGTTGGTGAAACTATGACTCTGATGCTAAATTGGTCACAGCAACAACCACCAGCAGCCATCTGGGAAGCTAGTTCACCCTTACTAGCTAACAAATTACAAGCAAAATTTTTATCAGAGATTAATAATCTAAATTCGGCTGGTCAATTTGGTAATACTAATAGAAGTGAAAATCATGTATTAGTCATTCAAAAAATCTCCCAACCCACACAACTCAGTGATGGTGAGTGGAAAATAGAAATGTTGGCAAATCAGTTAGTTTTTGGTAGTTCTGACAATTTAGGTAAATCCATTCCTTTTAATAAACAAATTATCATTCGTGCCATAGATGAACAAGCTACTTCCCTACCATCCAATCCCTTACCCTGGCAGTTAGCTGCTTACCGCCTGGGAGAGTCTCGCCTAGAAATTGATAATATCTGCGACATCGAAGACAACAATTGTTCTGGAACTTCTAAACTAAGCAATACACCATGACTCCTTACTCCACAACTTCTGAAACCCCACCAAAACCAAAGACTAATCTATCTCCTGATGGTTACCATCCAGAAGTAAATGCTGCTGATTGGGAATCACAAATGGCGAGATTAGTTGGTTTGGCAGTAGAACCCACCACTGATGATGTTGAGTCTACAGCAGATTTAGCGATCGCCGAGCGATCCTCAAGCACACCAGAGCAAGCTAGAACCGAACAACCTCTAGCTACTAACCCTTTTGCTAAGTTGGCTTTGGTGGGTACAGCTACCCTGGCTGTCGTCGTCTTAGCTGGGGGCTTTTTATCTCAATTGATGAGTTCAGGGAATCAAAAAACCCCCAAAAATAATCAAGCTGTTGCGCCAGCCGAATCACTAGCGACAAATTTATCTCCAGAAGCCAATCTGGAACAAGAAGTAGAAACTTTAAAAACTAAATTAGCTTTAGCAGAACAAGCGCAGGGAGTCAAGGCAGCACAGCAAAATCTCAGAAATTTACCACGCCCGACAGCAGCAGCACCAACTAACAATCCCGTGGTGCGAGTGACACAGCAAACAACCCCCACATCAACCACCCCACGGACTGTAATTGTTGAGCGCGTTGTGCAGAATCCTTATCAACCAAGACCTTTACCTGTAGCTACCAGTGTCATCACACCCCAACAACTACCACCCCCACCCCCATTAGCAGCCAATCCTCTCCCATCCCCACCCAATCCTTTGCAAGAATGGACAAGATTATCTAAATTGGGTAGTTACGGTCAAGCCAGTATCACAGAACAACCACCAAGTAGTGTGGGTGCGGTTAATCCGGTATCAACAAATGATCCGGAAATGCAACAACAGCCAATCAATCCTAATCCCTATCAAGGACGACAACGACCCAATCCTTTCATTGGTCAAACACCACAACAAAATCCCGGTTTGGTCAGTCAAGCCTCATCCCGCAATCCTGCATCCCTGAAGGTGGGAACTACCGCTAAAGCCGTGTTAGCAACGGCTGTGTTCGGAGAAACCACCAGATCCAGAGGCAATGATGACAACAACGAAAATCCCAACTTATTTGTGGTGCGGTTACAACAACCACTCAAAGGTGTCGATGGGGCGATCGCTCTACCAGCCAATACCGAATTATTAACACAAGTGCGATCGATTTCTGAACAAGGAGTAATACAACTTATCTTAGTTAAAGCGATCGTCCAAGATAACGGTAATCTCTCCGAACGAGATTTACCCACCAACGCCCTGACCATCCGCGCCCCCCAAGGTAGACCCCTACTCGCACAGCAGTACCCAGACCGAGGTGGTTCTATCGCCTCAATGGATGTAGGATTATTCGCTTTAGGAGGACTTGCCAAAGCGGCCGAATTATTTAACCGGACTGAATCTCAAGTTAGTGTCAATGGCGGCTCAACTGTAGTTACTAACAACAACATCCAACGCAATATCCCAGCCGGTGTTGTCGAAGGTGGTTTGAATTCCGTAGTTCCGCAGATTTCCCAACGCAATCAACAAGCGATCGCCCAAATGATGCAACAAACCAATGTTTGGATCTTAAAAGCTGGCACAGAAGTTGAGATATATGTCAACCAATCAATACAGCTTTAGTGATGAGTGGGGAGTGCTGTTAGCGGTAGCGGGGCGATGCAGCCCGTGCTGAGTCATGAGTGGGAAGTGAGAGAGTAATAAAAATTTTCCTCCTATCCCCCGTCTCCTTTTTGGATTTTGCGGAAAGTTCTGTAGGCGGGTTTCCCGCCGTAGGAAACTTTTCAAGACGAATTTTGAATTAATTTGTTCCCTTCCTTTAAAACTATGAAGGTTAAAAATTATGTTCCTCACTTGCCTTTAGCATCCCTGATATTTTCGGGGGTGATGTTATTATTGGCAGGTCGTGCGATCGCTGACAATGCGGTGCTGCGTTCTATATTTTCCTGTCAAGCGCAAGGCTTGGGGGGAGTGATACCGACAATCAAAGTCTGGTTTCAACAAGGGACAAATCTCAGCTTTATTCCCGCAGGCGAAAAAATTAAAAAAGTCTGGCTCAATGACCCTTCTCAAGTCACCCTGGATTTTGATGGGCCGATGTGTATGCAGTTTGGTCAAGAAAATGGTGCTAGCGGAGATTGTAAAAACTCAGCTGCAAATGTGATTCAACTGCGACGAATTTCTAAATTAAATATTCCTGGTTTGCCTAGTACCAAAAATACACTGTTGACAGTGATTACTGAAGGTCAAGGACAAAGTAAGCTATATACTTTTAAAGTCATATATGCAGACAATGCTCCTGAGTATTATACTCTGGCTGTTTTTGCTGATCCCCCATCTGCCACAGAAGCAGCTTGTGTAAGAGTTGCACGCTAACAGAACAAGTGTTTAATTGAGTGTAGGTCTTTGACAAAATATACTGAAAAGATCCAGGAAAACAGGTTGTGAAAAACCTACACGTATAAACTTTCAATTTTGATCAAAATTAACTAAAGGTTTCCTCAACGAAAATATATTTCTGCGCTTGTGTTTATGCTTGACACTGGTGAGATAATTGTCGGCATAACGAAAAGCAGATGCACCATCATAAGCAGCGATCGCAATCGCTTGAAAAAAAACTTTTGTTGGGACTCTTTGGTGAGAAAGCCTTTGAGTCAAAACCAATAGATCATTATCTGTTGCAGGTATGGTATCTTCCGACCATTCTGGGTTGTGATAAATATCATCAATTAGAACTTTGTACATTTAGCACCTCTCCAAAAGCGTAAGATGCAAAACCAGCGATGAGATTGAGTTGCTGTTCTCTTGTTTGTAAGTTTTCTGGAAGTTCCGTATCGCTACATCCAATTTCCTGTAGAATCCGCAAACAATAAGCGCTAACTTCACTACATGGAGCTTGTTCCCACTTCTGAGCAACTTCCTTAGCCATTTCCAAATTGAGGTGCATAACCTCTGTTACAGGGCTGATCATGAATAAACCCTCATTAACTTTATATGTGCAGTGTTGATCAAAACTACAAAACAACGTAACCGTAATCTTGCGGAATTTATGAAGCCGAAAACCAAAAATATCAGCGCATTTGCGTAACCAGATATAGTGCGATCGCCCCTTAATTTTAATTTTATAATTCTCTAAAAATGTGTTTGAAAAGTGTTTCAAGCATTCTTACGCAGGTTTTAACATCAAATAAACCAAAATCAAAAGACAAACACAAAATCTTAAATCCGTATACTATAGAATTTTTACTAATTGACAAAATATTTTGATTTCCACAAGCTAGTACTAAGTAAGTAAAGATAAGTGAATGTGAAATCTTAGAAGATTTTTTCCGTATTTGTACGTTATTTTTAATTTCAGTAGTTACTTAGGGCTTGCTGAAAAACCAATAAACATCTCCATAAATTCATTCTGTATTATCCGAAATCCTTATAGAGACATTGCACTGCAATGTCTCTACATTCATTTTTGAAGATGTCTAAGAGGACGTTTGAAAAGTCTGTTTCTTTGTCATGTTGAATGCAGCGTAGCGGAATGAAACATCTCGGTATGTGCCACAAAACCTAGATTCTTCCTGACGCGGAGCGTAAGGAAGAATGACCTTTTTATACCTACTGAAACTTTTCCAACACCCTGTAATGTATATTTTGGTGTCTTGACTAAAGGGAAAACAAAATAATTGTGCCTTCCCAACTTAATATAAAATCAATCAAGATGATAAATTAACTAATCTGTAATTTTTTACCATACTATAACCATGCTAAATATAAGCTTTATTTATCAATAATTAGTGTTTTTAAATCAGGAAATTTGATTATTAATATCTATCTAAAGAATGATTCTTTTGTAAATAAAAACAAAGCCAACTTCACTCTATGGGTCGATTTGTTAATTCGTTTTTTATATTAGAAATATTATCATGAACCCCTTGCTTGAAGAAGATATCTAAGTAATTCTTCAAAAGGAAGATAGCTCAATCACTTGTCAGATAGAAGCCATGTTCTTTAAATCAAATTCAAGATATGTGCTTCCCTGAAAAAGTAAGAGTTATAAGTAGTTGACACCGTTATTGAGGTTGCAAATGAAGATTTCTAGTGTTGTTTTATCTGTTTTACGCCCAGTGCGTTTTCTCATCGTAGCTTTCACTTGTGCCTTGCTACTTTTATCTAACACTGTTCCTGCTTTTGCTATTGGTACTTCCCCAAGCGATCCCACCAAAGCAACTGATCAACTCCTAGAAACTCAAAAAGAAACTGACAAAGTTGCTAGATCAGCACCTCCTGGATTGAAAGAAGTTCAGAAAAAATCCAATGAAGGACTCAACGAAGTTCAAGGAGCCGCAGATATTGATAAGCAAAAGCGCCCTGAGAACTCACAAAATGCTACAACAGTAGAAGGTGAAATTCAAAACCTGTTAGAAAAAGCTACTGGTAAAAAATAATGTGTTGGTAATAAGAATAAATTCTGACTCATTACCTATTACCCATTAGCAATTACCAATCTTATCATTTTAAGTAGATATCTTAATTTTCAAAAATTGAGATATCTACTATCGTTTTTTATATACAAACCTAATCCTTTAGTTGTAGTTTTGATCAAAGGATAATCTTTCTTGTGATTGATGTTGATATAGCCTGATTTTTGGGAACTTAATACATGAGTCACCAAGGAAGAAAAAGCAATGCCTAAAATCAACATTGGTTTAACAGACGAGCAACGTCAAGGTGTAATTAATCTGTTGAATCAAGATTTAGCAGATTCTTACTTACTACTGGTAAAAACAAAAAAATACCATTGGGACGTTGTCGGGCCTCAATTCCGTACTTTACATGAATTGTGGGAAGAACACTACGAGAAATTGACAGAAAATATTGATGCGATCGCTGAACGTGTCCGTACCCTCGGTGGTTATCCCATAGGTACAATGGAAGGGTTTCTCAAAGTGGCTACCCTCAAGGAACACGCCGGAGATGTTCCCAATGCAACGGGAATGGTAGCACAACTAGTAGAAGACCACGAATCGATTGTTCGCAACTTAAGAGAGCATATCGACACAAGTAGTGAAGAGTTCCATGATGAAGGAACTGCTGACTTTTTGACTGGACTAATGGAAGAACACGAAGAGATCGCTTGGATGCTGCGCTCATTTATTGAAGGACAGCCAGTAGAACCAAGTGGTAAACAACCAGCAGCAAAAACTAAAACTCCTGTGGGTGTATAGAGAGTGCTGAGTGCTGAGTGCTGTTAGCGGTAGCGGGGCGTTTAGCCCGTGCTGAGTGCTGAGTGAGGGAGTGAGAGAGTGAGGGAGGGAGGGAGTGAGAGAGTGAGTCATGACCAATGACTATTGACTAATGACTATTGACTATTGACTATTGACTAATGACTTAAGGAGTAATTTCTGTGACAGAAGTATATCAAGCAGAACGTACTATATCTGCTGTATTCAAAGAGCAGCAGCAAATTGATGATGTGATTAGACGTTTGTTAGACAGGGGTGTACCCAGAGATCATATTTCCGTCATGGGGAGAAACTTCCAGTCAGAAACTCGGATTGCTGGCTTCATCACCAAAAGAGATGTAATTTTAGGTGGTTTACGTACAGGAGCGATTTTTGGTTCCTTGTTTGGTTCATTCCTCAGCCTACTTACAGGCGTGGGTGTACTGTTTATTCCTTTCGTCGGCCCCATTGTGGCAGCTGGGCCCATTAGTGCTATCTTACTAGGGGCTGCGAGTGGTGCGATCGCCGGCAGTGCAGGTGCTGGTTTAGTCTCTGTTCTCACCACATTAGGAATGCCAGAAGATAAAGCCGCAATCTACCAAACTCGGTTACAAGCTGGGGAGTTTTTGTTGTTAGCTGAAGTCCCAGGCGATCGCTCAGGAGAGTTTCAGTTACTGCTTGAAAGTGCTGGTGCTGAGGAAATTAACACAATTGATAAAGCCTTAGCTCATCCTTGTCCTGGCCCTTGCAATAGTCCAGAAGACCTATCTCCGGAAGTGCGTTGTCACCTTTCCCAAGAAGCACAAAATACTTTCATCGAGCGTTATAATGCCGTTTTAAATAGTACGAATGACGAATTCACAGCAGAACAAGCCGCATGGGAAGTTGTGCATCAAAAATTTGATGAAGACGAAAATGGTGTTTGGTCAAAGGCGAAAGTAGGAGTATAAAAAAAGATTGTCGAGGCGGGTTAAGCGAAATATTCGTAAATAATTGAATATTTTTGTCAACCCGCCTTTACCGCTACTTGTGAAGAATGCGGGTGTTTTGATAGGGATTACTCGGCACACTGGTAATATGGAGAACATAGGGTGATAATACTAACTTCATGCGTCGAGATTCAATCTTTTACAAACTATTTCAACAATCGCCTACACTGTTGTTTCAATTACTAGAGACACCTCCAAGCAATGCAGATGCTTACCGATTCGATTCAGTAGCAGTTAAAGAACCGAGATTTGAAATTGATGGCGTGTTCCTCCCACCAGAAAATCAAGGTGCAGGAGTTGTATATTTTTGTGAAGTACAATTCCAAACCGATGAACAGCTTTACGAAAGAGTCTTTGCGGAATCTTCACTATATTTCTATCGTAACCGCAACAGGTTTAGCGATTGGCAAGCTGTGATCATCTACCCATCACGCACTACTGAACAAAATGATATTCATCCCCATCGCTCATTATTAAAAGGCGAACAAGTGCATCGGGTGTATTTGGATGAATCCCCAGAGAGTCTATAAATGACTTTCACGGACAGTAAAGTGATGCTTTTGCAGAAAACCTTGTATTTCCTTGATTTCGGCTTTCTGTTCTGCCAGTGCTTTCTCAGTTTTGATCCAGTTATGCCCAATCTGTTTTTCTAGCCCGTTGAGATGAATAAGATTAGCATCTTTATAATTGATGTAATCCTGTAGATGCAAGTCGAATTTTTTATCTAACTTCAGCACTTCAGAATGTAAAACATTTAATTGGCTTAATGCTTGAGTATTCGCGTTAATATCCTGCCTCAATTCCTTGATGCTGATATTAATTAAGTTAAAGTTAGTAACAATCTTTGTAAAACCCGCCACAAGTACAGAGAAGCTTACCAAAGCACCTAAAAAAATACCCGTTGATTCTAGGGTAAGTGTAATTGTAGGCTGACTAGGTGCTGTGGGCTGTGGAGTAGTAGCAATAAAAGTATTCATGAAAGCTGACTTTGTATCTGGTCAAGTCTGAAATTAATATTTGCAAATTCCTGAGTCAGCAATATTTCCTCAGATGTGTCGTCTACTCCGGTGTACTCCCAGATATTCACAGATGCACGCGGAAACCACCTGGGAACCTTGATACTGACAGCGTAGGATGTAGAAATTTTCTGAAAGAGAATCAAGTTTACTTGGTCTAAAAATAGTGGACGACCATTAACTGTCGTTGCATCCTGACCACCGCCAACAACAAGCCCAGTACTAATTCTTTGATTGATATATCCAGCAAACCTCCAGATAGAGTCTGTCGGGACATCAGTATCAACGCTAATAGCCAGAATGAATTTATCTACTACAAAAGGAACGACTATCTCAGGAATAGGATTCATGAGATATTTTCCATCCTGCATGGGAACTTGAACAGCGTTAACAGTGGTAGAGTAAATACTTTGCCAATTAGCACTATTACTTAATTCAACGACTCTCACTGTTTTTATCCGTGAGAAATTACAAAATCAACATGATCAGCAAACTCGTCTACAATCTCAAACGGATCAGGGATGCCGTAATACTCCAACATATCCAGGTATTCAACCGTGTCAATTGTCCCAGTTAACCAATCTCTACCCGCTTGATTGATGGCAAGCATTCCCTGAAAATCAGCTTCAGAGCAGTTGCCATCAACATCGACGGATAGCAGGTCTAACGGATCATCTGGAGTCCAAATAATCCCAGTTCGTTCTGCTATCTTGCTCATTAGCCTTCAGGAGTGAACCTAAACCGATTTTTACCGCCATTCCCTCCAGTGAAGGTAGCGAAAGCCGTTTCACCCTTGATAGCTAAAACAGCCGCGTCATAAGCTTGTCCACCAGTATTCTGTCCAAAAGCACAGGTAACAGAATCTACGTCAGGTTTTTTGTATTCAGCACCAGTGATGCGACTAGCTTTTTTGGTAGTTGCAGGTACAACAGAAGTGAGCGTTAGCTTGGCAAAATTAAATTTATTCGCATCAATCAGAATTGGCGTGGTTAATGCAGCAAATTCGGTAGCAGTCGTAGTGTAGTTAGCCAGTAGCCCACGAAGTGCGAGAGCTACTCCAGATCCTTGACCACTTTGTCCATCCTTGATTAATCGGGCAGGCAAATAAATCTTGGTATTGCCAGCAGTGCCAAACGGAGAAACATAACCTTTTTCTCTTTCTGTCTTCACCCGCTTAGTTTCATCGGTGATAGCGGCATATTTGGCTTGGCGCTGCTGGGGAGTGGAATCTAGCCATTCCTTATATTTGTCATACCGAGCTTTCTGGGCTGGATAACGATTTAGGTCTCTAAACCCCATAATTTTTATTGGTGATGGTTACAGTTTTCACCAACTCTAGCCCGTTAAAATCCTTAGAATTTTCTATGGAAACCTTATAGGTTTTTATCGTTATTGTTTGCCACAGTTACCCCTTGACACTGGTTAAACCTCACGGATAACGGACTAATCCAGTATTTCGGAGTGTTGTGTCTATCAAAAATATTGGTGGGATGAGATTCCCCAAAGATATGTAAGCGCTCCTGAATCTAAGGACTGCTACAGGTCTGTACCTGCGGTTTTGCACCTGTTTACCTAAAATCGTGATTTTACCTGCTGATGCGGTTGTTGTGCTGGGTTTGTCTGGGTCATTGACGATCAGCTTTTCTTGCTTGAATGGTACATCAATCACATTGCAAATTTTTTGATAGATTTCTATACCATCAGCACGACTGTTAACTAATAAGTAATTGCCTTTTGCAAACCCATTTTCAGGGTCAGTGTACGAAGCTGATTTATTTCCAGCAGTGTAAGTTATCCCCCTATTACCTGACAGAAATATACCTTTAATTTCATTAGCAATTTCTGTCATATTTGCTTTAGTAATGGCAGGTTTGGTACTCCCATCATCATCACCAGAGATGCAAGAGAATTTCATCAATCTTACTGATTTTTCATGCTGTATCGGTGATTCTTCTGGTGGAGATGCTGACTCATCTTGAGAAAACACGAAAAATAGTTGTGGATGCCCGGCAACACTAGGGGCGTTATCAAATTTACTGCCATAAAAAACAGCTAAATTTTTACGCCCATAGCCCATGATGTTATAAAACAGGTCTGAACGCATCCAAGATGCGTACATATTATCATTGTCTAAAGCCCGACAAGCTAGCTTTAAAGATGGTCTAACACCCGACAAATCACCATTCCCTTGCACATCTTTAAAGTATCTATCAACCCGACGATTATGTTCTTGATTCCAAGTTTTCTGTAAATGCTCAATATTGTCAAAACCTTCTGGTAAATCTGCCATTAGTCCTCTCCATCGAATAAATCTGAAAAATCAAAATTCAATGGTTGAGAATCAGTCTTAGACTGAGTTTCTTTGGCTTTTAGTTCGTCGGGTTCTGGTGTGGGTGTAGATTTATTCTCTGGTTTATTATCTTCTTTGATGGCTTTAACAAAGTCAGTAGAAGCTGTTGTGAATTCAGTGGTGGCGTTAATCACATCCAAGGGAACTTGAGTAACCATCTGCACGGTAGAAGCGGTAGTTTGCAGTCCCTCTAAAAATTTGGTGACTCGATTGAATTTAGGCTGGGGATTCATCCAGCCATAAGCGTTTTCTAGGATAACGCCACTCTTTCTTAAAGCATTCCCTATTCTGCCTGTGTAAGCCGCTATCAACTCAGATGCTTGTAAAATAGTTTGCGATAGATTCAGAAAACTATTTAGCACGTTGGTTGTGGCTTGATAAATTCGATTAGCTTTAGCCCAAGCGTCCACTAATCGATTATAGTTAGCGGCTCCAATGAGACTTTGTATAAAGCCTTCTATTGAAGCGCCAATTATCTTGCCAACGTCGATACCCGCACCATCTTCATCCGTCAAGCCTAGTCCGGTTAATACGTTGGTTAAAGCTCCTACTAATGTAGTTCCAATATCGTTACTGAGCATCACGCCATTATGAATAGTTGCCGCAAGGGTGAGCATTCCGAAGACTCTATCAAACTGCAACCATTTACCCAATTTACTTAATTTGCCACCAATGCCACCGGGAACTTGTTCACCAAGTTTGTTGTTTATTGTTGGAAGTAAAGCCAAACTTGTTGCTAAATTTCCAGCGTTTAACCCAGTATTCAACGCATTAAGTAAAGCGTTAGTATTGTTATTACTATTACCAAGAACATTGCCTACAGCGTCGTCAATTGCTTGTTTACCACAACCTGTTCTTAGGTTTTTACACATTGCAGTACCCACAGAGTTTTCTATCTGAGGAAGTGTAGGAATAGAAGGCTTCAATGTATCTGCTACTCTGCCAGGGATAAGGGGAATTCCTGCAAGTGTAGGAATAATTTGGTCAAGCTTGGGTAGGATTTGGTCTAGTTTTTTATTGCCTTCAGTGTTCACCTTCTCCATCTCCCGTATCTTTGTCTCTAATGTAGTTAATCGATTGTTATCTTTGTTTAAATCACTTTCGATGTCTTTCCTGAGTTTGTCTATATCAGGCTTTACTGTGTCAATAAGAGCCGTCTTCCTTTCTACGTCCCTGATAAAATCGTTAACCTGTTTGTCTACATCTTTTATTCCTTGTTTAATTAGATCTGACGTAGCATTACCTTGCTTTAATTGGTTTAGAAAATTATCGGACAACTTTCTTTGGTCTTCATTCCACTTGACGGCTTGAGCTTCAAATGATTTAGCGTAAGTATCCTGAAGACTCTTTACTACTCCATCAAAATATCGAGTAGTAACACCATTTTTAGTGATTTCTGTATAGCCATTTTGCAGTGTATTTACTGTCTGCTGTACGGGCTTGAGGATATTTTGCAATACATCGTTATTTGTCTTTATCTTGCTATCAATAATTGAATTATTTTTATCTATTGCAGCACTAATATCTGATTTTGTTGCTTGAGTTGCTTTGAGTGAAGTAAGTTCAGCTTTGATGCTGTTAACGGTTGAGGTGATGTTTTGCTGAAAATTATCTTTAACGCCATTGGTAAAAGCTGCAATCTTGGCGTTAATATCTGCAATTTGTTTGTTAATAGATGTTTGTTGTTGTTGAATCTGTGCGTTGATTTTTGATGCTGTTCCCCTTGATTCTGCTAGCACATCATTTGCATATTTCCGTGCATCAGATATCTTTGATTCTAAAATACTCCTGCCCTGCCTCACTTCATACAAGGCATCGTTAGCTTTATCCCTGATGGGTACGAGTTGCTTTTCTAGTCCATACACTCTATCTCTTGTTCTCTGGTTATCCAGTTTTTGGTCATTGATTGCTTTGTTATTATTTTCAATCCTTTGTTGGTAAGCGTTAAGCTTACCTAATATCTTGCTGACATCATTACCTAATAAAGCTAGACCTTTCTCGTTCTGGTCAGAACGCCATCCCTGTATTTGGTTTACCGCTACAGCAATCCCTACAGCAGCCAGAGCAGTTAGTATGGGAGCGAACTTAGCTAACGCGCTTCCCGCTTTGGCTATAGTACCGCCAGCATTAGCCGCACCCGCTACGTTAGCAGTGCCACCGGCTTTGTTAAGAAATGAATTCCACAGGTTCTTGCTTTCCTTGACATCTTTATTTAATACATCCACCACTTTCTGAGCGCCACCAAATTGCTTTTCTAGTGTTTTTACACTAGAAGTAGCAGTGCTAACACCTCGTTTTATTTGGTCAATTTCTGCTATCGTTGCCTTGAGTTTACGTGATGCTTTAAATCCCTCGGAATAAAATTTTAGTTCCTTAGAGAGACTGGTTAGCGACTCTAGTACCAATCTCCCAGACTGTGTTTGTGGTGGTAATGGCATATTATTTAAATATCTGAATTATCGGTTTAAATAAGTTTGCTATTTGACTAAATAGATTTTCAATACTTTGGCAATAGCTCTCAAGCTTGTTCAGTCTGTTATATATGTCATCTAAGTTTTGATTTTTATTATTTTTATTGTCGTTACAACATCTTTTCTGTTCTTTCTCTAACTCTCCAATACGTTTATTTTGAGCGTCAATTTTGCGCTCTAATCTTGCTAGCGCTGCGTCGATATCTTTGCACTGTGCCATTGATTATCTACCCACCCTTGCAGCTAAATTATTAATCTTACTGGCTGTAGCTTGGCAGGGAATACAGCAAAATCCAGGATATCCAGGATGCTCACATTTAATTTCACCGGGCTTACAGTCGTCGTCACAAGTAACAATCCAAGTTGCGTTGCCGGGACGCAGTATCTTAACCGTCCCTTTCTGATCAACTACGTTTACCTCGGTATAAAGCTCACTTTGTACTAACTGCAAATTACTAAAATTTGAACCATAACTTGAGTTTCTTGCCATCACAATCGTGGTGGTTTTTGTTGGATTGCCAGAGGTAACAACTAGGTCTACTATTTTTTTGTCACTACTAGAAACAAGCTGATAAGAAATGGGTTCTTCTAGTACACCTAAATCCTTGAATGAATCGTAGGAGTCTACAAAATTATTGCTGTTAGCCACTACATCGTGATGATAGGTAATTCTGTATGAATAGGAGAGTTCTGCAAATACATCTACAGCAGGATACTCACTGGTAACACTCTCTTTATCCCCTTTACTCCAGGTAATTTTTACTGTGGCTTTACTCTTACCTTGGCAATAACTCATAGCGCTACTACCTGCCCGTAAAACTCTAATTCACTACAACAAAACTCGTAGCTACCAGCGCTATTAACTGCTGTCATCAAAAGCCTTAATAATTTGTAAGCAGTGGTAGCATTTACTGTTACCTTCACCCAGTCAAAAGGATTATTAAGTGTAGTGTTATTTGTCTGAGTGTTTAGGTCTGTCCAGGTTGTACCGTTGTCACTTCCCTGTAATTTCCAGCTTCTTAGCGCGTAACCGCTATTAGCATCGTGTCTTATTAAATAGTCCGTCACTTTCAATTTGTGACTAACGAAGTCAACACCCCAGTAAGCGTTAGCTGCGTTAGCTGGATAGTTACCACCCCCTGTTGTTCTGTCTACTATGGATGCTAGGTTACTTACCCCACTACCACTGCTAATCACAATAACCTTGCCTGAATTGTGAGGATTACTCCAAGTAGCACCCCCTCTAGTAGCAAGCCAGTAACACATACCATTAGCATCACCGTTGCTAACATATGTCAGGGTAGGTAATGTATTGTCTGCTGGAGGCTCTACTCCCAAATAGTCTCTTAAAGTGCTAATTTTTATCACGGAAACAATATCATTAACACTGTCCCAGCCCAGTAGTAAATCATTTTCAGATAGTTGTATCAATTCGGGAAAATCATTCAGCTTCATATGTGTCGATTACTATTGTTTTTCTAATGAATTGCTGGTTATTTCTCTTGGCAAAAAATTCCTGCCAGTTGAATATTCTGAGAAACGTATACGCATTCTTGTTATCAAAGCTTATGGGAGTGTCATTCTCGTCAGTAATCGGAATGTTATTCTCGTCTTCTATGTAACCTTGAAAATTTTCTAGTGACTTTAATAGGATTGCAGTCAGTAACGATTCGGCTGTGTTATTGCTGCTAGGGGTTAATAAATTTAAGTCAGACTTGTTGATTGTTAAAGTCTGACTATTCTGTGAACTATTAACCCCGAATAATTGCTGTAGGGTTAATTCCATGTTTAGTAATCGTCTGGGTCGATTCCTGTGCTGGAATAAGGTTTATCTAGTTCTATGCTGATTGTGTCTCTGATGTAAGTAGCGGTTGTAGTGCCGTTAATTCTGGTGGTGAAGCTTGGGGTGTTGTCGGCATCAATGGTGATTGATTGGTCGATGTTTGAATCTCGGTTAGTTGAGGTCAGGCTTACAGCCCCAAGTTTGACTATTGCTGTTAGTAAAGCTTCTGGTTTATTTGTCGCTGCAACTGTTAGTCCGACTGTGGCGAGTGCTGATTTTTGAATGGTGAGTGTCGTTGCGTCTTGCGTTGCACCTGTACCGAATACTTCAATTAATGTTGGTTCTGCCATTGGATTTATTTTGTTGTGAATAAATCCGTTGTATTCGTGATTTGAAGATTGGTAAATGTTCCAGTTTTATGTAGAAGTGGCATATTCACCGATGGCGTGTAATGCCTACCAGCAATAGCATTGAGCAAATATTTACTATTAGTGAATATCTACAAAATTCCGCTTTTACCTAAATAAAAGGTAAAAGCAGAATATCTAAAGTTCAGTTTTATATGGCTAAAAATAACAGATCCGGAAGAGCCACTGTCATTAGTGATAGTGATTTTGTCAAAATTCGTAAGCAAATTAAAACTGATAAGTATAAATTGCTTTTTGACCTTGGCTGGTATACGGGTGAGCGATGGGGCGCACTTATCAAGTTAAAAATCAACGATGTTTACGAGAAAAACGGAAAGCCTAAAGATGTGCTGGTGTTTCCGGCTATCATTCGCAAACACAGGCCAGATGGTACAGCTGACACGGTAGAAATTGCAGTGCATGAAAATTTACGAGAGTCACTCTCTAGGTTTCAACCAGGGGACTCGGTGTGGTTATTCCCTTCAAGGTGTGGAACTAAGCCGATTACGTGGCGAAACGCCTACGACATTCTCAAACGAGCAGCTGAGAATGCCGGAATGGGAACTAAGGGAATCTCAACTCACACTACCCGCCGGAGTCTGGTAAACAGGTTACGCAAGAACGGGGTTGATAAGGCTGTAATTCGCAAAATCACCGGACATCGTGATAACAAAGGCTTAGACCCCTATTTAGAAGTTGACATCGACGAAGTGAGGGCAGCGATCGCCACATTATGACTATTACCAGAACTGAACTTGCGCTTTCGCTCGGATACCTGATTGGGCAGGTGCTTAACGGCGACATGGATGACCCTAAAACCCTGGCGACTACATTACAAGGATTCGCTGATCAGGCTTGGGAGGAGTGCGATAAGCTCATCGAGGCGGCTGACTTACTACCACCGTCACTCAGAATCGATCCGTGACTATAGTGTACCTAGAGATTACTAATTACAGTTTGGCGATCGCTTGCGTTCATGCGATCGCATTTTTCATTTACGATTTGCTCTAAAGCACTATTAGTCATTGGTCATTGGTCATTAGTCAGTAGTCAACAGTCATTAGTCAGTAGGGAACAGGGAGGGGGGAGGTAGGGAATTATCGCCAGGAGCGAATGAGTTTTTCTATTGCTAATGGAGTTTCACCGTCTGCGATCGCTCTCTCAATTTGCTGTTTTCTACCAATAGCAATTTGTGACTTTACACTCCCACCTGGTATGTGACGATGGTGCAGCTTCCGGCCAGACATCCACAGGTAACGGTAGTAATAATGCTCTTTACCGTAACGAATCACGGTGTACTTTTCTACCCAGTGTGACTGTTCTGGAGCAGATTTATTTGTGTTAGTTGTTGCTTGCTCCAGAACATTAGAATCAGCTTTAGACGACTGCTTAGTTTGCTCCAGAACAGTGTTAGTTACTGAATCCGGTTTATCCCAACTGTCATCAGTGACACTCTTAATTACTGGTGGTGCGGTGAACTGTTGCAGGTCGAACAGTGAAAGTTGTTCTCTCATAACTTCACTCCCAAGGCTGCAAGTAATCCGGCAAAGCTCCACTGTTGGGGTTGGTCATACCATCGCTTTCGCAAACAAGCTAAGAGCCAACCTTGGGGATTTTTGACTTTGACGTGACCACCCCGACTGTGGAATAGTGCGATCGCACTCCTCACTTCCTCGATGGTGTAGTCTAAAATTTCTGGTGACTGTTCAGGGTCAAATACTATACCTGCTTGCTCACACTCACTGAGAATTTCCTCAAGTTCAGCTACCCGTTCTTCTGTTAGAGGATCTATGCTGCTGCTGTCTAACTCCTGTTCGGCAGTTAGGTTATTTGGAGTATGTAAATTGAAAGTTTTACTACGGTTTGGTAAATTTTTTCGCGGTTTTAACCAATCAAGAGGACGTGTAATTATTCGTACTATTGACCACGTAAACTTTTTTATGATCTGCACCACTCGACACTCAACTAATTGGGCTAGTGCTGCTTTGAGAGTTGGTCTGGAGTAGCCTTTACCTCGGTGCTGTTGTACCCAGTCGTTGAATTCGTTGAGGTCTGGTTCTGTCTCATCCCCTATTCCCTGACGAATCAGCCATTGCCACAGGAGTTTGGCGGCGGGGGTGATTTTGTTCTCTAGGCAGTATGCGTCGTGCTGCTCTGTCCAGTTGTTGCACTGAGTATTTTGTATTTTCCTGTTTTCTGTCATAATACCGATAGATGCTATTCAGGAAGCCACCTACGTTTGTAAGTAAGGGTGGCTTTTTGGTTTTTTCATGGCAATTGGCGATCGCTCCGTAGTGTTGGCGATCGCAAAACAAAACCGTCCTCACCCATAAAGGTAAAGACGGTTTAAGATTTTTCTTCTATTTCTGTTGTTTCTGCTGGGGAAGGTGTTTCGCTGTCCTGTTCACCCAGCAATGCTAGTATTTTTTCTCTTAACTCTCTAGCTTCTTCCTGAAACTCCAGCTCTGCGTTTTCGCTTTCTTTGCGTCTAATGTCAAGTCTTTCTTGGTGAGCATGGACATAGCTGTAAAATCTAGACTCAAGATTTCCCAGATGTTCTAAGACTTTCCCAAGATTTGCATCGACAGGTTTGTCGTCACGCTCACTTCTATATCCCCATTCGCTAAAGCTCGAATCATTGCACTGAGGTCTTTGTACCCCAATCCCTTGGCTTTCCGGTTCAGAGATGCTTTGTCCTCCGGCGCTAGACGAATTGATAGCCTTGA
The DNA here is from genome assembly GCF_013393945.1 of Nostoc sp. TCL26-01. Lineage (NCBI taxonomy): Bacteria > Bacillati > Cyanobacteriota > Cyanophyceae > Nostocales > Nostocaceae > Nostoc > Nostoc sp. TCL26-01. The sequence continues at coordinate 2,112,287 of NZ_CP040297.1, read as the reverse complement.
CTCGTTTTCTGGCAGTTCCTTTCTCCTGCCTGCTGACTTGCCTGTTTGATTCATCTTTTTGATTCATGTGATTTTCCTCATTGTACTTCTGTGAACACAAAATTTTTTGTGTTCACATTATTGACTTATTGTTGTGGGTGTACGAATATGATAACAGTATTTTGTGAACACAAAATTAGTTCACTCCCTGCTCCCCCCTCATCCCTTGCCATAGTGCCTGTGAGGGCAAAATCAGGAGCCACCACCGCATCACTAGGCGAATTGCCACCGATGCGGAAACAACCTAAAAGTTAATACTCAGTTGTCAGTGATCAGTTATTGGTCACTGGTAATTGGTTATGAATACATTTCCCTGGCGCACACCTTCACCACTGCGTCCCGTACAGCTATGTCCTTTAGTTTGGAGGTTTAATTAGACGCAAATCTCACTAATCACAAGCGATAAACGACTTTTTAGTCTATAAGGTTAAACGCTTTCGCCAGTCATACACCCACTGGCGATTTCTTACCATTACCGCCCGTTACCGTTAGTAGCACATATCTGGATTACACCAGCCTTAGTTGCTGCTAAAGCTGGTGATTTTTTGGAACTAAAAAACATGACCGAAAAATTTGAAATTTATGTCAAAGACTACATTTGTATGTCTTTAGCGCTAGCTGCGGCTGCCGAACTTATCAGCCGTTATACAGGCTATTCGATAGAAGAAATATCTGCCCAATTGACCCTTGAAGCTAATCATCGCATGGCGAAAATTCCCCCAGAGTCTCATAAGGATATCGTAAATTCTTATTTCTTGGGAAAAGAACACCATGCACCCGCAACCCTGACAACTATCAATTTAAAACCATGACTTACCAAGATGACTTAAGACCTTGGGCTATTTTTCGCCCCCATGAAGTTAAGAATATCTGCGTTCTTAGATTCCGCACTCGGACAGACGCTGATGCTTACATGACCATCCTACGCCGACTCACTCCTGACGTGAATTTTCAAGTAGTTTTTGATCAATCGGTGAAAGTTCAAGGATAGCTCACAATTTTTCAAGCGATCGCTGTAATTGGGAGAGCGATCGCTGTAATTGGGAGAGCGATCGCTGCTGCTAAGGTGCATCTACCAATGTCAAAAAAATAGCACAAGTTATGCAAATCAAAACTATTACTTACCAACGAGTAATCAACCTCGGCAACTACGAAAGCAAGCGGTTAGAAATGACTGCTGAGATGTGGGAAGGTGACGATTTAGAATTTGAAACCAGTTTCCTCATGGAAATGGTAGAGCGAAAAGTTAGAGAAGATTCACAAAAAGCAATTGAACAAGAAATTAGACAACTCAGAAATGAACTACGCGAACTTAAAAAGGAATATGAGTCAGTCCAATCACCAAAACAGGAGGCTGATGATATCCCTTTTGATTCAGTGGCAACGTCCCCAGATAACGATACCGTTGGCAGTTTCTAACTTTCAGATAATGACATTTATGAATAGAGTCCCTAGTATTATGCTGCCACCTAAACAAATGTTAAATTATCAGCTTGCATTCTGGGTAAATAATCCCGCAAAGCTTTTTGAACAAAATCGTGGTAAATCTAACAGCGAAAGACTCGCCAATTTAGAGGACTGGCAGAAAGTCGTTGCAGTTAAACAAAAAATTGTAGATGCTTTTAAACCGCGTCCTGGTGAGACTGATGTTTTTATTGAAATCTACACGGGTGAACGTTTAGCTTATCCACACTGCACTCTTGAGAAACTGTTAACACCAGAAGAAATTGCACTTTTAGATGAAGACGACTCAGTTTTAGAAGTGTTTACAGATGGTTACGTCTCCGCACTGCACACGATCATGAATCCCGCCTGATGATGGCTACCTGACTCAGTAGCCGAAACTACGGCATACGCCGTAGTCGCGGGTTGAGTCCACATCAATTCGCACCACTACATCGGGATGGCGGCGTTGTGGATGAATTGCGCCCCTTACTTAGTGAGGCGTTTCCCAATTCAAGCGCAGCATCCCCAAGTGTAGATGGGTTCCCCAGTTCGTTTAGGAGTGAATCGCGCCACTGCTTAATTGATGTGTGGCGTTAGGGTGATTCGTGCGCTCAAGACTGGGTTTTAAACACAGTAAACAGTGTTGCCTCACTGTTATTACACCCATAAATTGTTAGCTGAACCATGACAATCGAATTAAAAGTTATCGGGATTGATGTCTCTAAATCTAGTGTCACAATTCATATTTTATCATCATATCCAAAAGGAGGTTTAAAGGGATATTGGGATAAAACCAGGAATAAAGCATCAAGTTTATATCCAGTTTTTTATAGTAATCCTGATACCAAGAAAAAACAAAAAAGTGCTTTTGAATTTGCTAACTTTCTTGAAGAACACAAACCTGATATTGCTATTCTTGAGCCAACAGGTAATCATTACTCTCGTCTGTGGTCAAAGATAATTGACAGCTTAGGAATAAAAATTTTGTGGGTTGGTCACATAGAATTGCGGCGTTACCGTGGTGGTAAAAATCTGCCCAACAAATCAGACGCTGCTGATGCACTCGCTATGGCTGCCTATCCTTTAGATGGTGAACACCACACCATCAATGGAGAACTCAATCAAAAGTATTTTCTCATGCACCGCCCCGAACCAATTGACCAACTACGGGAACTGTGCCAACAGCTTGAACACCTAAATCGTGTCCAAAACCCAATTATCAACTACGCCAGGCAATTACTAGCTTGTCAATTCCCAGAAGTTGCTCACGTCAAATCTAAAAGTACTAAAGTCGGTAATATACCACCACTTTGGGGTTGGCTTGCCGAAAGAGAGCTTGAAGTTTCACCGCAAGCTTGGAAGATGATGAGTAAAAAATATGAGTCATCATCTGCCAAGCATTACGGTATTGCTATTAACCCCATACTTAGAACTCATGCTGATTGGTTGTGTGATATTGCTTTAAGTGAGCAACGGCTTGAGGGTGAAATTCAAACTATCCTTGATCATGAATCATTCAAACCTTACAACCACATTTTTAGTCAGTTTGGTTTTGGCTTACGGGTACGCGCTAGGCTACTCAGTCGGATTTATCCGTTTGAAGCATTCCTGGTAAACGGTAAACCACTGATTGAGTATGAGGTCAGGGAAGTTAAACGGGTTGAGAAAGTTCGCCAAGATGGTAAAACCGTGGTCAAGCGGCTTCCTGGCGATGTCAAACGAGTTAAACGCAACCGCAGCCGCGACGCTTTCAAAATGCGCCTCGGTATGGGTACAACTCTTGAGCAATCTGGTGATGAGTTGATTGAGGTGACAAGCGGCTCGGCATTATGTCGAATGTCTTTTTGGCAGTATGTTTTGTGCCAAATTGAAACGGAGAGATTACCCGACACTAACACCGCCGCCGCTATTCTTGAGTACCGCACCAAACTCAAAGACTTTACTGATGAGTCTGGCCGTCAGTTGCTCAATGGCAAACATCTGCAAGGTAAGCTTATGGCTAAAGTTGCCAATTTACTGTTTAACAAGTTAGTTGAAGCAACCACGATCGTAAAAACTGATTCTTAAAATAGCCACTCAAGTTTTTAAGCTAACTAATGACTAATCCCCTACACTACAGTGGGGGATTGTTATTGTCTTTTGAAGGTTACTAGAGTGAATTGGGGAATATTAGTCAATTACCTGTATGGGTAGCGTTAATGGTGCTGACTACGGTAGAAGAAGCACAAGCACCAGAAACAGCAAGATATTTGTTAAACAGAACTCGTCAAGAAGTATCTGAGCAAGCAAGTCGCGCCATAATAGAGATGATCACAACCATTATGGTGTACAAGTTTGAAAAATTAAGCAGGATGGAAGTTGAGTCTATGCTGGGGATCACACTCAAAGAAACTAGAGTTTACCAAGAAATCAAAGAAGAAGGACGTGAGGAAGGACGTGAGGAAGGACGTGAGGAAGGACGTGAGGAAGCAACAGGTAAACTCGTAATCCGACTTCTAACTAAGCGGTTTGGAGAAATATCTGAGGAAATGCGCTCCTTGATTACTGATTTGCCTTTACCTGTACTGGAAGATTTGAGCGAAGCATTGTTAGATTTTACCAGTTTGGCTGATTTACAGACTTGGTTAGAAAGGCCGTAAATTCAACTTTGGTAAAAACTAATAAGTAAGTCAATTTATTTTTATGAAGATAAACCCATGATGTGACGATAATGATGTTCTAATTGGGTGCGAGTGGGGGATTGGCGTTGAGTAGTCCATTCACTCAGGTTGAATAATTCTTGTCGCAATTCGTCAACATTAATTGTTGTTACTTGTCCATTCGCTACAATTTGTTTGCCCTTTACCCAAGCACTATCGACAACATTGGTGGGACGACCTAAAACTAATAAACCAATGGGATCTGTGCGGGGCATTAATGATAAATTTGTCAGATTATATAATACTAAATCAGCTTCTTTCCCTACAGTAATAGAACCAAGTTGATCTGCTAAATTCAAGGCTTTTACACCACCTAAACTAGCCATTTCTACTGCTTGTCGGGGAGTGATCCAGTGACGATAATCGAAGTCTGTGACGTTGTGCAGAATTGCCCCAATTTTGATAGCTTCCAACAAATCTTGAGAGTCATTACTAGAAGCCCCATCACACCCAAAAGTCACATTTACACCAGCTTGGCGATATTTTAAAATTGGGGCAATACCGCTACCTAACCGTAAATTACTTAAAGGATTGTGAACGACTGTAGATTTGGTGTCAGCGAGGATAGTAATATCAGCATCGTTTAACCAGACACAATGAGCAAGAGAAGTGCGATCGCCTAAATAACCAATTTGTTTAAGATGTGTAACAGCACTACAACCGTACTTTTCTTGGGCAAGTTTTGCTTGGGCTTTAGTTTCCAACAAATGAGAGTGACGACATAAATTATAGCGATCGCTTAACTCAATACACCCGGCAAATAAAGCATCTGTACACAATTGTATCCCTGTTGGGGCAACTAAAATATAGACACCCTCATCTGGGCGATGAAACTGTTTGATAGCCTCTTCAATAATTGCCAAGGTTGCAGTTGTGGAACGAAAAAATGGCTCATGGCTTTGGCTAGAGTCCCCAGCAGGTAAGCCAGCACTGAGGGATTCATCTTGCAGGAGGGGAGCTATAAAAGCCCGGATTCCGACTTCCTGATAAGCCCGGACTGCACTAGCAATGGTTTCTAACTCCTGTCCCGGAATCAATACCAGATGATCTACTACACTTGTACCACCAGACAAGAGAGTTTCTACGGCCGTACCCAAAGCGCTGAGATAGACTTTTTCTGTGTCGATGGGGGCAAAGTCATATAGTTCTGCTAGCCATAACTCTAGAGGTAAAATGGAGATGACACCCCTTTGCCACATTTCTGATGAGTGGGTATGAGCATTAACAAAACCTGGAAGTAAGAGTTTATTTGTGCCATCAATTATGTCACCCACTACGTCTAAATTTGGGGCAACAGCAACGATTTTCCCATCTACAACCTGCACATCACTAGTGGTATAACCATCATCAATAGCCAGCAAAACATTTTGGATAGTGAAAGTCATTGATTTTAACCTTAATTAAGTAATTAAACGCTCAAGAGCATTTCACGGTACAAACATAGTTAGGACTTACGCTTGTCAATAGTCAACAGTCAAGCGGCTATTGACCTTTGATAAACAAAGACGAAAACTTTACTACACTAGCGTAAGCCCTAAAACTATTGTCTTGGGTGTGGCAATTTTATGAATCAGCCTTATCGGACATTGGGAGTTGCACCAAATGCGTGGATGGTGAATCAGGCGATCGCAGATATTACTCGTCCGCCAAAAAAACCACAGCCAGTTATTCTATCAACAGAAACCAAAACTCTGCACTTAGACTTGGCAAAAACTGCCATCCTCGTCATCGATATGCAGAACGATTTCTGTCACCCTGATGGCTGGCTAGCACATATCGGTATAGATGTCACTCCAGCCCGCAAACCTATAGAATCTTTAAATAGTTTACTCCCAGAACTGCGTCGAGTTGGTATACCTGTGATTTGGCTCAATTGGGGTAATCGTCCAGATTTACTCAATATTAGTGCCAACGCCCTACACGTATACAATCCCACAGGTGAGGGTGTGGGTTTGGGCGATCGCCTACCGAAAAATGGTGCTAAAGTATTGATGGCTGGTAGTTGGGCAGCCGCAGTAGTAGACGAACTTCCCCAGTTACCGACAGATATTCGTGTAGACAAGTATCGGATGAGTGGCTTTTGGGACACACCATTAGATAGTATTTTACGGAACCTAGGAATTACGACATTATTCTTTACTGGTGTCAATGCCGATCAATGTGTGCTGACCACCTTATGTGATGCTAACTTTTTAGGATATGACTGTATTTTAGTTAAAGATTGTACAGCGACAACTTCTCCCGATTACTGTTGGTTAGCGACGTTATATAACGTCAAACAATGCTTTGGTTTTGTCAGTGACTCGTCAGCGATTTTCACAGCTATTAATCCATCATCCTGAATTTACAGGAGGAGATAAATAAATGTTCGCTACTCGTTGTGTAATTCCTGTTATCAAATCTCCTAAAGATTACCAAGTCTACCGCATTAGTCCCCGTGATACTAATCGGTTAGCCATTATCTTTGATTCGACAAATGCTAATACTTCTCTAACTTGTTGTGTAGAAATTTTTGAAGTTGGTGGACAAACACCACCGAATCGTCATCAATGGGCTGTAGAAATGTTTTTTGTCCTCAAGGGCGAAGGAATTGCTATTTGTGATGGCAAAAAAGTGCCGATTAAAGCTGGAGATAGTTTACTAGTACCACCTACAGGTACTCATTTGATTAAAAATACAGGGACTACTCGGTTATACACACTGACAATTATGGTTCCCAATGAAGATTTTGCCGAACTTATTCGCAGTGGTACTCCTCTGGAGTTGGATGCGGAAGATATGACGGTATTGGGTAGATTAGATGCTTTGATGCCTTGTTAGGCTGAGTCTTTTGTGGCTTTGTCTTGAAAAGTTCAGATGCCTGCGGCAAGCCGCAAAGCGTCTACGGAGGAAACCTCCGCTCCGACTTTTCGCTGTGTCTCTGTGGTAAAAAATTTTATGCACCACAAAGGCACAGAGACACAGAGAAGACGGTAAAGCTTTGGGGAAAAAATTTATATTTCTTTAAGCTTAAGTACTGTCGTAAATCTACTGATACTGATAATATTCATTTAAGTGTTTTTGGTACATCTTTTTTATGGTACTGACCTAAAAAAACTGCTAACGCCCATTTAAGTCTAATTGTTGAATTTATTTAAACTTCTATTTGCTGGCAATATTTAGAAGCAGATAACTATCAGCTAATTTTTGCTCTCAGAATATGGAGTAAACAAATTGTGCTGCTTTCATTATTATCAATTGCTGAGATAGCTACAGGTTTACATAACCCAGTTTTAGATTCTTTAGTGACACGAAAAATATCATGAGCCAAAACTTTGAAGTTCAAGAACTGTTGATTGCGATCGCTACCAAACAACAAAATCCCAGCATATTAACTGCCGACTTTCTCAAGTATACAGGGATTATTCCCGGTGATTGGGAATTGGCTAGACCAGCAGTCCTCACTAATACTGCGGCTCAAGTGGTGTTTCAGAATGGGGTGAGTGTAGTTGCAGAGGTGAATAGAGTTATTTTTGCAGAAGCGATCGCGAATAAAGAAGCTGATGAAGTGCAGATTCCCGCCATTGCTCATAAATATATTGAAACAGTAAAACAGGTAAATTATCAAGGCGTAGGCATTAACTTGAGAGGCTTGGCTATTTACGAGCAAAACAATCCCAGCGCCCCCAACTATATTTTTAGCAAACTCCTCCAGCCAGGAGCATGGCAAGATTTTGGTAATGCGCCAGTGCAAGCTTCTATGCGACTGGTTTACACGCTGGATAGCACACAATTATATCTGGATATTAATGAAGCACAGTTACAATATCCAGACCAAACAACCAAGCCTGCTGTCCTATTTTCGGCTAACTTCAGTAGGGGAATTACTCAAGAAGAACCAACAGAACGTTTGGCTGCTATTAGTGCAGTGATTGACAAGTGGCAAAGCGATGTCCAAACATTGAAAGAACTCATCAATACTAAGTTTTTTCATACCGCAGGTTATCCCATCAATACAGCATCCACTGACACGATTCAGTTCCCTGCATTAGTCGCTGAGTAATTGAATACTCCATCCCATTCCCTTGAAATCTAGAGACGTTGCAATGCAACGTCTCTCTCAAGCATTTTGTCACAAAAATACATTCTATCTATATAAAATACTATGGCTGACACCGTTGGAAATACCTTAGAATTAGCTCTCAATGTTGGTTCACTAACTACTGCGCGTACCTTTAACGAAGATGTTGGTGATAGTGATTATTATGACTACTATCGTTTGCAACTTGATGGCAATAGTACGCTGAACGTTAACCTGAATGGACTGACGGCTGATGCAAACTTGGGACTTTATAACAGCAATGGTTCTACTATTGCTAATTCTAATAATGCTGGGACAACAAACGAAACCATCAGCCGCAATTTAGCCCCAGGGACATATTATGTACTCGTATCGAAAACCAGTACAGGTAGCACCGCTTATAGTTTACAACTTTCGCAAACGGCTTTAGGGGCAATACCCGCAGATCCCGCCGGGAATAATTTCGATACAGCAAGAAATATTGGAGCGATCGCCACTACTCCCCAATCTTACACCGATTTTGTCGGCGACTTTAACGGACTTTCCCAAGATAATTCTGACTACTATCGCCTACAACTAACTCAAAATAGTACCTTAAACCTGAATTTGAGTGAGTTGACTTCTGATGCTAATCTCTACCTATACACCATTGGTGGGGATTACATTATTGCTTCCACGGTTGGGGGAACAGTGAATGAGTCGATTATCCGCAACTTGACAGCAGGTACATATTATGTATGGGTACAGAAATCTGGCAGTGGTGGGACTAACTATAAATTACAAGCCTCAGCTACGACTTTAGGTGCGATTCCGATTGATGGGGCGCTTAATGCGATCGAAACGGCGAGAAATATTGGTACAGTTAATGCCACAGCCCAAAATTTTAGTGATTTTGTCGGCGATTTTAACGGCCTTGCCCAAGATGACCGAGACTATTATCGGTTGAATCTGACGCAAAATAGTACCTTAAATATTAGCCTGACTGGGTTGAGTGCTGATGCCAATTTATATCTATATAATAGTGTCGGCAGTAGTATTACTAGCGCCACGAATTCTGGCATAGCGAATGAGTCGATTATCCGCAATTTGGTTGCTGGTACATACTACGTTTTAGTCGATAAATCAGGCACTGGTGGAACCACTTATAGTTTACAAACTTCTGCCACAGCTTTAGGCACAATTCCCACAGATAATGCAGGTAGTGCGATCGAAACTGCCCGCAGTGTAGGGTTAATTAATTCTACAGTGCAAACTTTTAGTGATTTCGTTGGTGATTTCAACGGCTTATCTCAAGATAACCGAGATTACTATCAAATCCAACTTAGTCAAAATAGTACCCTCAACTTGGGACTGAGTGGATTGAGTAGTGATGCTAATTTGTCTTTATATAATAGCGTCGGCAGTTATATTACTGGTTCCTCTGCTTCGGGAACAGCGAATGAGTCAGTAATTCGTAATCTGAGTGCTGGTATTTATTACGTTTTAGTTGAAAAATCTGGCAGTGGTGGCACAACTTACAATTTACAAGCTTCAGCCACTACTATTGGAACAATTCCTGCTGATAATGCCGGCAATAATCGAGATGTTGCCAGAAATATTGGTGCTTTAACTAGCACTGTGCAAACCTTTAATGATTTTGTCGGTGATTTTAATAGCTTAAGTAGTGATAATGAAGACTATTATAAATTTAATCTGACTCAAAATAGCAATGTCACCCTCAATTTAACTGGGTTAAGTTCCGATGCCAACCTGTATCTATATAACAGTTTTAGTGGCTATATTACGGCTTCTACAGGTGCGGGAATTTCCCAAGAGTCAATCATTCAGCAATTGACACCAGGCACTTATTATATTTTTGTGCAGAAGTCTGGTAGTGGTGGCACAAATTACAGTTTACAAGCTTCAGCGACGGCGGCGAGTGGCACTATCACAAATACAAGTTCCCCACTAGATACAGCACAGAATCTAGGTGCTGTGAGTACGGTGCAGACTATTAGTAATAGTGTGAATAATACCACCAACACTAAAGATTACTATCGTCTGGAAATCGCGCAAAATAGTACTTTGAATGTACTGTTAAGTGGTTTAACTGCTGATGCTTATATTACGCTTTATAGTGGTGGGGGGAATTATATTACTGCTAGTTCTGCTTCTGGAACTACCAACGAAGCCATTGTTAGGAACCTAACAGCAGGAACTTACTTTGTTGAGGTTGCTAATAACAGCAGCACAACGACAAACTATCAATTACAAGTTTCGGCTAATTCTCTAGGGACAATTCCCACAGATAACGCGGGTAATGAACGGGAGAATGCCAGAAATATTGGAGTAGTTACCACAACTCAAAGCTTCACTGATTTTATCGGTAACTTTAACGATTTAATCCCACAAGATACCTACGATTACTACCGCCTAGAATTAGCCCAGAATAGTACCCTTAATCTGAATCTAAAAGGGCTGAGTGCTAACGCCGAGTTATATCTATATAATCTTTCCGGCAGTAACATTGCTTCTACCTCAGCTTCAGGAATAGCCAACGAATCGATTATTAAAAATCTCGCTAGCGGGACTTATTTTGCTTTAGTTTATCGCACTGAGAATACTGCGGGGACGAATTACACTCTAGATGTGACGGCGACATCTTTGGGTGCGATTCCAGTTGATAATGCTGGGAATGAAAGAGAAAGTGCTAGAAATATTGGTGCTGTTACTACTGCCCAAACCTTCACCGACTTTATTGGCGACTTTAACGGCATTTCCCAAGACAGTTATGATTATTACCGCCTAGATTTAACGCAAAATAGTAGATTAAATTTAACCCTGAGTGGCTTAAGTTCCGATGCTGATATCTATCTCTACAGTTTAGGTGGTAGCTACTTGGTGGGAACTTCGGCGGCTAATATTGCCAATGAGTTAATTGTCAGAAATCTGGTAGCGGGAACGTATTTTGTCCAAGTCAATAAAAATGGTAGTGGTGGGACAAATTATTCTCTGCAAGTAGCGGCGACGGCTTTAGGTGCTATTCCTATAGATAGCGCTGGTAATGACAGAAATATAGCCAGAGATATCGGGGTTATTAGTAGTAACCAAACCTTCAGTGATTTTGTCGGTGATTTTGAGGGGATATCTCAAGATAACTATGACTACTATCGCCTGCAACTGACGCAAAATAGCACCCTGAATCTGACATTAAGTGGACTCAGTTCCGACGCTAATTTATATCTCTACAACAGCAGTGGTGGTTACATCACCCAAAGTTCAGCGAGTGGTTTAGTCAATGAGGTAATAAAATATAATCTCCAGGCTGGCACTTATTACGTCTCGGTGCAAAAATCGGGAGTGGGCAAAACTAATTATAGTTTGCAAGTAGGTGCAACTTCTTTAGGTGCAACTCCAGTTGATATTGCGGGTAGTAATTTAGATACGGCAAAAAATATTGGTATCCTCAACGGTACACCGCAAAACTTTACTGATTTTATCGGTGACTTTAATGGCTTATCCGATGATAATTATGACTACTATCGTTTCCAGTTAGATCAAGCTAGTACCGTTAATTTAACCTTGAGTGGGTTGAGTGCTGACGCAATTTTATATCTGTACACAGTGGCGGGAGGAACTATTGCTAGTTCTAACAGTGCAGATACAGCCAGTGAGTCGATTACTCGCGCTTTAGCCGCCGGCACTTATTATGCTTTAGTCTATAAAGGTGGGAGTGGAGGCACAACTTACACCCTGCAAGCCAAAGCATTGCAGTTAGATACAGCTCAAGTTATTCCCAATTTAAATAATGCTAACTTAATCGGCACTGTCAGCAACACCGATAACAGTGATTACTATCGTTTCCAACTCACAGGCAATAACACCGTTACCTTCAACTTGAGTGGGCTGAGTTCTAACGCCGATTTACATCTATATAATAGTAGCGGAGAAGCGATCGCCTCTTCTACCCAAACCGGAGTCAACGGCGAAACCATCTCTCGTACTCTCCCCGCAGGTACTTATTATCTCCACGTCAATAAACCCGATAGCGGTAGTACTGGATATACTTTACAAACAAGTACAATTTCCCTCGGTGCGACTTCCCCAGATAATGCTGGTAATACCTTAGAAACTGCTAGAGAAATTGGTGTCCTGACAAACACCGTCAATTTTAGTGAAAATATTGGTGATGCTGACGCTTACGACTACTATCGCTTCCGCGTCAGCGAAAATAGTAGAGTCAATATCAATCTCACTGGCTTAGTTAACAACGCCGACTTATATCTGTATCGTAGCGATGGCGGTTCTATTAAAAACTCCCTCAGCAATGGCACAGGTAACGACAACATTACCAGCAATTTACTCGCACCAGGAATTTACTACGCCTTAGTTTACCGCAACGGTGCAGGTAGCACCCCCTACAATTTACAACTTTCCCGCACCCTTTTAGGCAATATCCCCACCGATGCTGCGGGGAGTAACTTCGATACAGCCAGAAATCTCGGCACTATCACCACAACCCAAACCCTCACCGATTTTATCGGCAACTTCAACGGACTAGCAAACGATAACTCTGATTACTATCGCTTGCAACTCTCACAAAATAGTACCCTCAAACTCGATTTGAGTGGCTTGAGTAGTGATGCCAACCTATATCTATATAGTATAGGTGGTTATACAATCACCAGTTCCACCGGCAATCTATACAACGAGTCAATTATCCGCAACTTAGCGGCGGGGACTTACTATGTTCTCGTGCAAGACTCCAGCAATAGTGGTACTAACTACAACTTACAAGTTGCTGCCACATCTTTAGGTGCGACACCTGCTGATAATGCTGGTAACGCCATAGACACAGCCAGAAATTTAGGTACTCTCACCACAACCCAAACAGTTAGTGACTACATTGGCGACTTCAACGGTTTAACTGACGATAACTACGACTACTACCGCCTGCAACTTAGCCAAAATAGTACCCTCAGTCTCAACTTAACTGGATTAAGTAGCAATGCCAATCTCTACTTATACAATAGCGTTGGTAATACTATCACCAGTTCATCAGGTGCGGGAATTTCGCAGGAATCAATTATTCGTAACCTGACAGCTGGCGTTTATTATGTCTTAGTGCAGCAATTCGGTGAAAGCGGTACAACCTACAGCTTACAAGCATCTGCCACATCTCTTGGCACAATTCCCGTGGATAATGCAGGGAATAGCTTAGATACTGCCAGAAATCTCGGCACTATCAGCACAACAGTGCAAACGGTGACTGATTTCATCGGTGACTTTAACGACTTATCCCAAGACGACTACGATTACTATCGCCTAGAACTTAGTCAAAATAGCACCCTCAACCTCAGCTTATCTGGCTTAACTAGCGATGCTAACTTGTATTTGTACGATCGCACTGGCAACTATATCACCTATTCCAATGGTTCTGGCATCTCCCAAGAGTCAATTATTCGCAACCTCCTCGCCGGAACATATTACGTTGGTGTGCAGAAATATAGCACTGGCGGGACAAACTACACCCTACAAGCCTCAGCCACTGCTTTAGGCACAACCCCAGTAGACAATGCAGGTGATAACCGAGATGTTGCCAGAAATATTGGCACTTTAACAAGTACAGCCCAAAGTTTCAGCGACTTTGTGGGTGATTTCAACGGTTTACTCCAAGATACTTACGATTACTACAGATTCCAAGTCAGCCAAAATAGTAACGTTACCCTCAACTTAACAGGCTTGAGTAGCGACGCTAATTTGTACCTGTACAACAGCGTTGGTAATAACATCACCTCTGCCACAGGTTCGAGTACTGTCAATGAGTCCATTGTCTATGCTTTGACAACCGGGACATATTATGCAGTAGTCCAGAAATCTGGTAATGGTGGCACAACTTATAACTTCAGTGCTGTTGCCACTACCACCTCAGCAACCATCCCCAACACCAGTAGCGGCTTAGATACAGCCGTTGACTTAGGTACTCTTAGCACCCTGCAAACTGTCACCAACTCAGTCAACAATACCACCAATCAAATCGACTACTATCGCTTACAACTAGCCAACCCCAGCACCATCAATTTAACCCTGAGTGAATTGAGTGCCGATGCTTATCTGTATCTGTACAGTAGTGGTGGTAATTATATTGTGGGCAGTAATGCGTCGGGCATCACCAACGAAAACATCACCCGCAATTTAACACCAGGAACTTATTTCATCGCTGTCGGTAATAACAACTCAGGCACAGCCAATTACAAATTACAAGCCTCAGCCACCTCCCTGGGGACAATTCCCGTCGATAATGCAGGAGGCGATCGCAATACAGCCAGAAATATTGGTATCATTACCACCAGTCAAACCTTTAACGATTTTATCGGTGACTTCAACGGTTTAACTGACGATAACTACGACTACTACCGTTTAGAACTTACGGAAAATCGTACCCTCACCCTCAACCTCACAGGCTTAAGTAACGATGCCAGCCTATATTTAACTAATTTTAATGGCAATACTCTTGCCTCCAGCACCACAGCCGGCACAGCTAACGAATCCATCACCAAAAACTTGACAGCCGGTACATATTTTGCTTATGTCTACAAACCCGGTACAGGTGGAACAAATTATAGTCTACAAGCAACGAGTACTGCCTTAACTGCAACACCACAAGATAATGCTGGCAATAACCGCGAGACTGCCAGAAATATTGGTGTTATTACTACCAGTCAAACCTTCAACGACTTTATTGGCGACTTTAATACCATCACCCAGGATACCGAAGACTACTACCGCTTCGATTTAGCGCAAAACAGCACCCTGAACCTGAGTTTAACTGGATTAAGTGCCGATGCTAACTTGTACTTATACAATCTCAACGGTAGTAATATAGCCACCAGCACCAACACTGGTACAGCCAACGAATCGATTATCAAAAATCTAGTTGCGGGAACCTATTTTGTCAGAGTATATAACAACGGTATTGGCGGGACAAATTATGCCCTCACAGCTAATGCTACAGCATTAGGGGCAATTCCCGTCGATAATGCGGGGAGCGATCGCAATACAGCCAGAAACATTGGCGTAATTACCACCAACCAAACCTTCGGCGATTTTGTCGGTGATTTTAACGGCATTGCCCAAGATGACTACGACTATTACAGTCTACAACTCACCCAAAATAGTACCTTAAATCTCCTCCTCAGTGGCTTAAGTGCTGATGCCAACCTCTATCTCTACAACAGTAATGGTGGCTACATCACCGGCACATCCGCCAGTGGCACAGCCAACGAAAATATCAACTACAACCTCCTCCCCGGTACATATTACGCCTTAGTCCAAAAGTATAGTACTGGCAGCACCACCTATAACTTACAAGTAGGTGCAACATCCCTGGGGGCAACACCTCTAGACTTAGCAGGTAACAACCTCGACACCGCGAGAGTTGTCACCAACATCACCACCACACCCCAGACATTCAGCGATTTTATTGGCGACTTCTACGGTTTATCTCAAGATGATGACGACTACTACCGCCTAGAATTAACAGGTAATACCAAAGTCGATTTAAAACTTAGCGGCTTGAGTGCCAACGCCAACCTCAACCTCTACACCATCGCCGGTAACTATATTATCGCTTCTTCCGGCTCAGGCATTTCCGAAGAAAACATCAGCCGCAACCTCGCTGGTGGCACTTACTTCGTACGAATTGATCAACCAGGCACAGGTAGTACCAACTATAATTTACAAATCTCCGGCACATCCCTACCCGCCACACCCGCCGATAATGCTGGCAACATCCTCACCGCCGCCAGAGACATCGGCGTTTTAATCAACACCCAAACCTTCAGTGATTATATTGGCAACTTCCTCGAACTTTCCCAAGACAACTACGATTATTATCGCTTTGAACTCACCAAAGACAGCAGCTTAACCCTCGCCCTCAGTGGTTTAGATACAGGTACTAACGCCAGTATCGCCCTCCTCGATAGTGTCGGCAATGCCATCACCAGTAGTGGTAGTGCCATCAACACCTTATTATTTACCGGCGTTTACTATGCCCGTGTCGCCTCCACCTATGGAGTCGGCACAAACTACACCCTCACCGCCACAGCCACATCCGTCGAAGACTCCGCCGGCAACTCCCTCAGCGAAGCCAGAAACTTAAGCATCCTCAACGGTACACAAACCTTCAGCGATTTTGTCGGTGAATTAGACCGCAACGACTATTATCGCTTTGAACTGACCCAAGCCAGCACCTTTAACCTCACCCTCAACGGCTTAACTGCTGATGCCAACGTCGAATTACTGAGTAGCAACGGCAGCATTATCACCAGTTCCACCGCCTTCGGCACAAGCCCAGAATCCCTCAGCCGCGACTTAGAAGCCGGCACTTACTACGTCCGCACGTACCGCAACAACGGTAATACCAACTACAACCTCAACCTCACTGCCACACCCAAAACCACAACCACACCCTTCCAAATTCGCCAAGTTAGCCCCAACACAGGCAGTAACGCCGGACAAACCACCATCACCATTGAAGGCAATCAATTTACCCCCGGTGCAGTCGTCAGTTTAATTGCCCCCAACAATACCATCC
The DNA here is from genome assembly GCF_013393945.1 of Nostoc sp. TCL26-01. NCBI lineage: Bacteria > Bacillati > Cyanobacteriota > Cyanophyceae > Nostocales > Nostocaceae > Nostoc > Nostoc sp. TCL26-01. The sequence continues at coordinate 2,095,468 of NZ_CP040297.1, read as the reverse complement.
GCACTGCGACTCAAGTCACATGGCAAAATAGCAGCACCTTAGTCGCTACCTTCAACTTAACCGGATTAACAGGTGGTGCTTACGACGTGCGCGTCACTGATACGCCGGGAACAGCCACAGTCAACGATGTCTTTACTGTCAACGGTGCTGCCCCTGGACAGTTAGAGGTGTTTGTCAGTGCGCCAGGAAGAATGCGTCCTTGGATGACGGGAGAAGCAATTATTACCTACCGTAATGCGGGTAACACAGATATTGCTGTACCTGTGTTTAACTTAGATGGCAGTCAAATTTTATTCCGTCCCATTGGTGGCACGGGCTTTACCGATAGTAAAGTACAGTTCCTGGGCATCAACACTCAAGGGACGGCGGGAGTTCTCGCCCCTGGTGCAACAGGTACTTACTCCTTCCTGTTCCGTCCCGTAGCAGGTGCTACCAGTGGCAATTTGACCATTAGCGCCCCCAGAACCGGTGCAGCTATTGATTGGAATACCTTAAAAGATAGTAGCCGTCCGGCTTATGTGTCTGCGGAAGCTTGGAATGTCATTTATAATAACTTTGTCAATGCAGTAGGTAACACCAGTGATAGCTATCAAGCAGTTCTCAATGAAAATGCCAGCTATCTGGGTCAATTAGGTGAATCTACCACAGATGTTGCCAGATTGCTAGGCTTTGAATTGCAACAAGCTAGCAATACCTTCCCTGGTACAACATTAGCAGCCGCAATTGATGCCACTGCACCCACACCAGGACTATCTTTAACCTTTGGGCGCACCTATCTCCAACCCATAGCTGAACGTTTTAATTTAGGTGCATTGGGACGGGGTTGGACACATCCTTGGGACTTTAGTGCCACTGCCGATAGTAATGGTGATGTGAGAATTAAAGGTTATGGCAGCTTGCGTTTCTACAATAAACAAGCTGATGGTAGTTACAGTAGCGAATCAGCAGACTATGCTACCCTGAGTCTCGTTGGCGGTGTGTATCGTCTGCAAGAAAAAGATGGGACAGTGCGTGTGTTCCGCAGCGATGGCAAGCTGAGTTACTTGGAAGATATTAGCGGTAACCGCATCACTTTAGGTTATACAGGTTCCCAATTAACTACTCTCACCCATAGCAACGGTAATAAATTCACCTTGACTTACAATAGCCAAGGCAGAATCAATCAACTGACAGACCAAGCAGGACGAATTACTACCTACAGCTACGATACCACAGGCGATCGCCTCCTCAGCGTCTCCGGGCCAGATGGCACAACCAGCTACAGCTACGATCCTAGCAACACTGGAGCCACAGCCTATGCTTTGAAATCAATTACCTTCCCCAACAGCACCCATAACTACTTTGATTATGATGTCCAAGGTAGGTTAATCAAGCAAAGTCTGGATGGTAACGCCGAAGCTGTGACTTATAGCTACGATAACGCAGGTGGCATTACCGTCACAGATACCACAGGTGGCAGTACCAAGTTATTCATCAACGATGTTGGTTTAATTGGTCAATCACAAGATGCTCTTGGTCGAGCGACACAATACCGTTATGATGCTAATGGGAATGTCGTCAGAATTATTGCTCCTGGAAATACCATCTCTGCCTTTACTTACGACACACGGGGGAACTTAACTAGTACTGTCGATGCCCTGGGTCACAAACTAGAATTTACCTACGATCCTAACTTCAATAAGCTGCAAACTTTAGAGGATCAGCGAGGCAATTTCACCACTCTGCAATACAACGGTAGCGGTAACGTCAACAAAATTGCCTACGCCGATGGCAGCATTGAGACTTACAGCTACGACACCCAAAGTAATCTGACTGTAGGTGTGAACCGTCGGAATCAAAGCCTGACCTACACCTATGATAGCCGGGGACTACTACTCAGCAAGACTTATGCTGATGGGACAACGGCTACCTTTACTTACGATAATCGAGGTAATCTACTTTCTGCTACCGATGCCGATAGTAGTTTTACTTACACCTACGATAACAGCGATCGCGTTACCAAAGTCAATCAAGGCGGTGGACGGTTTGTCGAGTTTACCTACAATGCCAGTGGTCTGCGGACTAAAATGGTCGATCAAACTGGTGCAACCACTAACTACCTTTACAACGCTGCTGGCAGACTCGCAGAATTAACCAATACCAGTGGTGGACGCATCATTGCTTATACTTATGATGGTGCAGGTCGTGTAGTCCGAGAAGACAACGGTAATGGCACTTACACCACCTACGGCTACGATGCCGTTGGGCAAACTACCAGTGTGGTGAACTACAAAGCTGATGCTTCTGTCAATTCTCGCTTTAATTACACATACGATAACTTAGGACGCAAAACCAGCCTCACCACCCTTGAGGGTACAACCACTTACGGCTATGATGCGATCGGTCAACTGACATCTGTCACCTTACCTGGTGGACGCAAAATTGAATATCTCTACGACGCAGCAGGTAATCGCATTTCTGTCAAGGACAACGGTGTTACAACTGCTTATACCAGCAACAATCTCAACCAATACACCACAGTTAACGGTGTAAATCGCGTCTATGACCAAGATGGCAACCTGATTAGCAAAACCGAAGGCGGTCAAACTTCGACTTACACCTACGACCAAGAAAATCGTCTGATTGGTGCTGTCACTCCTGATGGGACTTGGAGTTACGAATATGATGCCTTGGGTAATCGTATTGCCAGCGTCAAGAATGGACAACGGACTGAATACCTGCTTGACCCAGTTGGTTTGGTGAGTATCGTCGGCGAATACAATGGCACAGGTAGCCTAGTAGCCCGTTATACTAATGGTGTCGGACTGGTGAGTCGGACGGATGGTAGCAATGCCACAACTTATTATGACGTTGATGCGATCGGTTCAGTTGTGGGATTGACTGGTGGTACAGGTAGTTATCTCAATCGCTACAGTTATTTACCCTTTGGTGAAGACCTAACCAAAACGGAGACAGTTGCCAACCCCTTTGAATATATCGGACTCTGGGGTGTCACCGATGAAGGTAACGGTCTAGACTTCATGAGATCCCGATACTACGAAACCAATACAGGTAAATTTACTGCCATCGACCCCATTGGTTTACTAGGCGGCAATAGCAACTTGTATACCTACGTCGATAATAAACCCCTGTGGGCAGTTGATCCTCAAGGCACGTTCCTCTGGCCTCTGGCAGTAGGTGGGGCGATTATTGGCGCAGCCGTTGGTGCAGTGGGCTATGGCATTACTACAGCCGCTACTGGTGGTAGTTTTAGCTGGGGAGGTCTAGCTGGAGCAGCCGTTGGTGGCGGATTATACGGTGGAGTCGTCGGCGCAACTGGTGGACTGGCGGCTTTAGGCACTGTGGGAGGAGCCATTGGTATGGCAGGTGTGGGAGCTGCTACTAACAGCATTGGTTACGGTGTGCAGACAGCTATTGATGGTGGATTTAGTTGGGGAGGTTTAGGTACAGCCGCAGGTTTGGGCGCTGCTACGGGTTGGATACCCTGGAAAATGCTGGGTTACAACGGACGAGGAGCAACAGCTTGGGGATCGAAATATATGATTACCCCCAAGTTAGCTAATGTGCTGGGAGGACTCAACAAGTCAGGAAAATCTTTGTGGAAGAGTTTAGGTGTCAGTGGTGTAGCTGGAGTGATAGCCAGCTTAGGCCAGGCTGGTCTGAATTTCCTATTTGCCGTCGATCCCAACGATATCACTGGCCCCCAAGGCTTCGGCACTCAAGGCTACCTCACCCCTTACCAAACCTTCCCCTACCTAATTCGCTTCGAGAACCTAGCTACAGCCACAGCACCAGCCGTCTTTGTCACCGTCACCCATCAAATCGATGCTGATCTCGACCTCAGCACCTTTGAACTAGGCGACTTTGGCTTTGGTGATATCTACATCGACGTTCCTGACAACCTGCAAGCCTACAACACCAGAGTTGATTTACGCGACAGCATTGGTTACTACGTCGATTTCCAAGCCAGCCTCAACACTACGACCCGCACGGCCACCTGGAAATTAACCACCATCGACCCGGCTACGGGCGATTTACCCAATGATCCCGATGCCGGTTTCTTACCTCCCAACAACGCCAACCATGATGGGGAAGGCTTTGTTAACTACAGCATCAAACCCAACGCCAACCTCACCACAGGTACACAAATCGATGCCCTCGCTAGCATTGTCTTTGATACCAATGACCCAATTAACACACCTTTGTGGCGAAATACGGTTGACATTAGCGACCCGACCAGTACTGTAACTGCCCTACCCAGCACTACAAATAATGCTAACTTTACCGTTTCCTGGTCGGGAACAGATAACGGTAGCGGCATTGCCTCCTACGATATCTACGCCTCAGTGAATGGTGGTGCATTTACCTTGTGGCAAGACAACATCACCACTACCTCTGCTCAGTACAGTGGTGCAGTTGGTAATACCTACGCCTTCTACAGCATCGCTCAAGATAATGTCGGCAACCTCCAACCAGTTCCCCTAATTGCCCAAGCTACCACCCAAGTGATTGCCGGCGCGACGACGACAGTGAGTATTAGCGATGTCACAGTTATTGAAGGGTTGAACACCAACGCTGTATTTACCGTCACCCTTTCAGCCGCCAGCAGTCAACCAATTACTGTTCAATATACGACAGTTAACGGGAGTGCGATCGCCAACTCTGATTTCACCCCTCTCACCAACACCCTCACCTTTGCTGCCAATCAAACCAGCCAAACAATTACCATTGCCCTGTTAAATGACAACCTCAACGAACCCAACGAAACCTTTACCATTAACCTGAGTAATCCGACTAATGCTACTCTAGGTGATGGTCAGGCGATCGCTACCATCAGCGACACCTTAACTGCTACTACGACAACCGTCTTACCCAATAACGTAGAAAACCTCACTCTGCTGGGTACTGATAACATCAACGGTACTGGTAATACTGGCAATAACATCATCACAGGCAACAGTGGTAACAACAGACTCAACGGTGGTGCTGGTGTCGATACCTTAATTGGTGGTGCAGGCGATGATATTTATGAAGTCGATACCACCACTGATACCTTAACGGAAGCGGCTAATGGTGGTACAGATACAGTTGAGTCTTCTGTCAGCTTCAACCTCAGCACTATTGCCAACATCGAAAACCTGACTCTTACAGGTACAGCCAATATCAACGGTACAGGCAATAGTGAAAATAACGTCATCACAGGTAATAGTGGTAATAACCAACTTAATGGTGGTGCAGGCGTAGACACCTTGATTGGTGGCAATGGTAACGATACATATATCATCGACAACAGCGATATCATCACCGAAACTGTCAGTGGTGGAGTAGATACAATTCAAGCTGACTTTAACTTTAATCTCACCACAGTCGCCAACATCGAAAACCTCACCCTCACAGGTACAGGTAATATCAACGGTACAGGAACTAGTGGAAATAACGTCATCACAGGTAACAGTGGCAACAACCAACTTGATGGTGGAGACGGTGACGATACCCTCAATGGTGGTGCAGGTGTAGATATCTTGATTGGTGGCAATGGTAACGATACATACATCATCGACAGCAGCGATATCATCACCGAAACTGCTAGTGGCGGCATAGACACAATTCAAACCAGCGTCAGCTTTAATCTCAGCACAGTCGCTAACATCGAAAACCTTACCCTCACAGGTACAAGCAATATCAACGGTACAGGTGCTAGTGGCAATAACATCATCACAGGTAACAGTGGCAGCAACCGCTTGGATGGAGGTACAGGAGTAGACACCCTCATCGGTGGTGCAGGCAATGATTTCTACGTCGTAGATACAACCACTGATACACTGCAAGAATTGAGTAATAGCGGCACAGATACCATAGAAGCCATCATCAGCTTCAACTTAACCACAGTCGCCAACATCGAAAACCTCACCCTCACAGGTACAGCCAATATCAACGGTACAGGCAATACTGGCAATAACGTCATCACAGGTAACAGTGGTAGTAATCAACTCGATGGTGGTGATGGTAATGATACCCTCAATGGTGGTGCAGGCGTAGACACTCTAATTGGAGGCAATGGTAACGATACATACATCATCGACAACAGCGATATCATTACAGAAGCAGCCAGTGGTGGAGTAGATACAATTCAAGCCGACTTTAACTTTAATCTCACCACCGTCGCCAACATCGAAAACCTCACCCTCATAGGTACAGGTAATATCAACGGTACAGGAACTAGTGGAAATAATGTCATCACAGGCAACAGTGGCAACAACCAACTTGATGGTGGAGACGGTGACGATACCCTCAATGGTGGTGCAGGCGTAGACACCTTGATTGGTGGTAACGGTAACGATACATACATCATTGACAGCAGCGATATCATCACCGAAACTGCTAGTGGCGGCATAGACACAATTCAAACCAGCGTCAGCTTTAATCTCAGCACAGTCGCTAACATCGAAAACCTTACCCTCACAGGTACAAGCAATATCAACGGTACAGGTGCTAGTGGCAATAACATCATCACAGGTAACAGTGGTAGCAACCGCTTAGATGGAGGGACAGGAGTAGACACCCTCATCGGTGGTGCAGGCAATGATTTCTACGTCGTAGATACAACCACTGATACACTGCAAGAATTGAGTAATAGCGGCACAGATACCATAGAAGCCATCATCAGCTTCAACTTAACCACAGTCGCCAACATCGAAAACCTCACCCTCACAGGTACAGCCAATATCAACGGTACAGGCAATACTGGCAATAACGTCATCACAGGTAACAGTGGTAGTAATCAACTCGATGGTGGTGATGGTAATGATACCCTCAATGGTGGTGCAGGCGTAGACACCCTAATTGGTGGCAATGGCAACGATACATACATCATCGACAACAGCGATATCATTACAGAAGCAGCCAGTGGTGGAGTAGACACAATTCAAGCAGACTTTAACTTTAATCTCACCACAGTCGCCAACATCGAAAACCTCACCCTCACAGGTACAGGTAATATCAACGGTACAGGAACTAGTGGAAATAATGTCATCACAGGCAACAGTGGCAACAACCAACTTGATGGTGGAGACGGAGATGATACCCTCAATGGTGGTGCAGGCGTAGACACCTTGATTGGTGGTAACGGTAACGATACATACATCATTGACAGCAGCGATATCATCACCGAAACTGCTAGTGGCGGCATAGACACAATTCAAACCAGCGTCAGCTTTAATCTCAGCACAGTCGCCAACATCGAAAACCTCACCCTCACAGGTACAGCCAATATCAACGGTACAGGTAATACTGGCAATAACGTCATCACAGGCAATAGTGGTAGCAATCAACTGGATGGTGGTGACGGAGATGATACCCTCAATGGCGGTGCAGGTGCTGACATCTTGACAGGTGGTGCTGGAGTCAACACTTACGTTTTCCAATTTGGTCAATCTTTGATTGCTAGCGCTGACAGAATCAACGGTTTCGCTATAGGTACTGATAAGATTGATTTACTGAGTCAAACTGGCACAGCATTAGCAGCACCAACTAACTTAACCCGTGCCACAGATAGCGTTGCTACTACTCTATTAGAATTAGTCAATCAAGTCTTTGCTGATGCAGATGGAAGCACTGTTGGCAACCAAGCTTTAGCTGTTAACAGTGCTGTATTAGCACGAGTTACACAGGGAGCAATATTAGGTACTTATCTAGTAGTCAATGACAGCACAGCCGGATTACAAACTAATCAAGATTTAGTCATCAATCTCACCAGTTACACAGGAACTTTACCTCCTTTAGGAACAGTACCTGTCAATAACTTTTTTGCATAATGAATTATTTAGCTGGTTCGGGTGTTGGGTTGTGAGATCCCCAACTTTTCCAAAACGTTGACCATCTCACCAAACTGCTCATCACCCCCGCTAAAATTTAATAAGATACTCTCCTATTCCCATGATGATTATTCAATTAGGTAATCCCAGGCTACGCCAAAAAGCTGCTTTGGTGGAAAATGTCGATGATGCTAATGTGCAGCAACTAATTGATGAGTTAATCGCTACGGTTGCTGAAGCTAACGGTGTGGGAATTGCCGCTCCTCAAGTAGCACAGTCACAGCGTTTATTTATTGTGGCTTCTCGTCCTAATCTCAGGTATCCCCATGCACCAGAAATGGAACCTACTGCTATGATCAATCCCAAGATAGTGGCACACTCGACCGAAGTTGTTAAAGATTGGGAGGGTTGTCTCAGTGTTCCTGGTATTAGAGGGTTAGTCCCCAGATATCAAGCGATAGAAGTAGAATATACAGACCGTCACGGCAAATTACAAAAGCAAGAGCTAACAGATTTTGTCGCTCGTATATTTCAACACGAATTTGATCATCTAGATGGTGTAGTCTTTATAGACCGTATAGAAAATACTCTAGAGATGATCACTGAGCAAGAATATCAAAAATTGGTAGTAAACAAGACTTAACAAAAATATTTTGTTAGAATGATATGCAATAAAATTTTTTAATGTATACTTAACCTATTGTTAACCTAAAGCTGGGTGTAGCTATCGAGTAAATGACACAAACTATTAGTAGTCGTGAGAGGGTGAGTCCGCAGTTAAAAATATCTTCTGACTTAACCTCTACTCAGCGTCAAAACGATGAAGTAAAAGTGAATACGAATAGCAGTAGAGCAACCATACAGCCACAAGTGCAACTCACTGCTACTGGTATGCAAGTTGTACACGCAACGAATGGACGCATACGCATCAAGGCGACTGATGGTAGTTTCAACTCTAACGTCAAAAAGATAACTCAACACTTGCGGCAGTATCAAGGTGTCAAAGAAGTTGCAGCCAATGAGCAAACTGGCAGCATGGTAGTAACCTTTGATGAAAATAAACTGTCACTGCGGCAGATGTTGCGGATATTGAGACAATTTAATATACGACCATCACAAAATACTCCATTGTCAGATCCCTTTGCTCCTTGGAAGTCTGCGGATTTTTGGAAAGAGCAGACTGTTTCCTTCATTCCTCTAATGACGGGGTTAGCGGTGACAGGCGGACTGGGAATCAGTGGTTTAGCGGCGATACCCGTTTATATGATTACCACAGATGCGACTCGCTCGGTAATCGACTATCTAAAACCACAAATTAGTGGAACAGAGGCTGTTAAAGAGGCTCCGAAAACTGTGGTGAAGATTGAGGAACACCGCAAAGCCACTACAGAAAATAAACCCGTTAATCATCAAAAAAATATTGGCACAGCAACGCAGTCGGAAAAATTAACTTATGCTGTTGTCCATGAAATCCCTGGGAGGATTCGCTTTAATTTACCATTAATAGCGAGCGATCGCGCTTATGTAAAGCGACTAGAAAGGTTATTAAAAGCTGATCCCTTAGTCACCAATGTGCGGATAAATACTGATGCAGCATCCTTGGCTATTTCTTACAAGCCTAGCAAAGTAGCTGTATCTTACTGGGTAAACTTGCTGGAATCAGCTTTGCACATCAACCCAGTCACAGTCCCCAACACCAGAATCGAGCCACAAACATCTCTATCTCTAGTCACAGAAACAGTGGAGACAACATCATCTGTATCTGAGCCAGAAACAGTTACTCAGATAACTGCATCGGCTGATGAAACAACACCAACATTTGAAGGTCAATCTTTAGATATTTCTAGTCTATGGGCTGACATGAAACCTTCAGCACTCACCTATTCTTTAGATTTAATAGCTAATTTGCCGTTGTAGATAGTTCCTAGAGGAACAGTGGAGGAATCAAGATGGAGGATTCTGCATCATCATCGGATGCCGTCCCGCGACCGACGCAACACCGTGTATCTTACAGTGTGACTTACGCACTGCCAGGACACATAGTATTTTGTGTACCTCGGATTAGTGAAGATGCAAAATACCTACAAAACCTACTCAGGTTGCTAGAAACTGAAAGTGGAGTCATCAGTCAGGAAGTTAATTCTGTGACGGGATCTTTAGCAATTTCTTATCAATCTGAGTTAGCTAACCATGTGGATATGCGTGGGCATCTAGCTAGTCTGTTGGAGATGGCTGATGATGTAGAGACTGAAGAACCAGCAGCTTTACCATCATCACCTGCATCTGTCTTTCAGATAGCTGATGAGCCACAGGTGGAAGTTGAAGAACCTACAACAGAACCAGCCAGCTTATCCTCTACACCTCCATCGGTAATTTATCCACAAACAATCAAGCAGCCGACAAAAATAGCCTATAGCATCGTTCATACCATTCCTGGACGAGTGCGGTTTCATGTACCGCAAGTCGCTTCAGATCCAGCTTATGTCCAACGCTTACAGGCTTTACTCCAATCAGATCCAGTAGTAATTAGTGAGCGCATCAATAGGGAAGCAGCATCAGTTGTCATTACCTATCAAACAAACAAGTTGCAACGTTCCCAACAGCAACTACAAAGCGTCTTGACAGCTGCTGTGTCACATCTGATTAACCTAATTCAATCTGCGGGGATCACAGCCAATGCACCCAGCAGTATTTAAAACCAAGCAAGTCTGCATTTGGTGAGGGGCTAGAGGTTAGAGAGGAAGGGGAGCAGGGGAGCAGGGGAGCAGAGGAGAATAACTAATTACTCATCACTCATCACTCATCACTCATCACTCATCACTCAGCACTCATCACTCCCTCACTCAGCATTATCGACAAATTTACACACCCATCAGAGATCAAGGTAATGGCAAAAATGATAGTTGAACTAGCGTCACCTCCTGCTCATGAGTCTTACGAGACTTTGGAGGTAACTAGAGGGGAAGTATCGGTAACTTCCATACCTTACCAAACGGTAGCGGAACAGAATGGTAAAGTTGCTGTAGCTACTAAGAAAGTTAAATCCCGCAAGTCTGCTCCCCAGGTTACTTATAGTGTGGTTCATGCTGTCCCCGGTAGATTGCGGTGGCGTGTGCCTCGACTACGCAACGATGCCAGCTATGTTAAGCGATTACAAACCTTGCTGGAAGCTGATTCTCTGGTGAGTGGAGTTAAAATTAAACCCTCAGCAGCATCTTTAACAGTTACTTATAAATCCAGTGCGGTCAGCGATGCTAAGATGCGATCGCGTCTGGGTTGTTTAATCGTCGCTGCTAGTGATCCCGGTATTGTCCTCCTCCATCCGCAAAAAGCAGCATCACCAGAAAGTGAGGAAATGTCTTGGCCAGGATTGCAACTTTCCGCTTTAGCTACTGGTTTAGCGATTTTGGGGGGGCCTGTCGGGTTATCGATCCCGCCCCTTGTTACTGCCGGAACTATTGTCCTAGCAACCTTACCTGTATTTAAAAGAGCGCTAGAGGGCATTGTTAGTGAACGCAAACTGACAATTGACTTTTTAGACTTTCTAGCGATCGCTATCACTACAGTCCAAGGTCAGTTTCTCACTCCATCCCTGATGTTGAGTTTAATTGAAATTGGCGAAAATATCCGCGATCGCACGGCACGTTCCTCGAAAATGCAAACTTTGGATTTGCTCAGTTCTTTGGGACAATTTGTCTGGGTAGAGCGTGATGGCGACAAACAACAAATCCCCATCCAACAAGTCCAACCAGGGGATACAGTGATCGTTTACCCTGGGGAACAAGTACCTGTGGATGGCAGTATCCTCAAGGGTAAGGCACTGCTAGATGAACAAAAACTCACAGGTGAATCTGTACCCATCCTCAAAACCAAAGGACAAGCTGTATTTGCTTCCACTTTGGTACGGGAAGGACGAGTATATATTTTAGTCGAACGGGTAGGTAATGATACGCGGGCAGGACAGAGCATCAAACTGATGCAAGAAGCTCCAGTTCACGATACTCGCATGGAAAACTACGCTACAAAAATTGCCGAAAGAGCCGTAGTTCCCACTATTTTATTAGGGGCTGCTGTATTTGCTGCTACCCGCAATCCCATCCGCGCTGCTAGCGTCTTAACACTCGATTTTGCTACAGGTATTCGGGTATCTGTACCCACAACAGTCTTAGCTGCCTTATCTTATGCTGCTCGGCAAGGCATCTTGATTCGCAGTGGTAGAGCTTTGGAGCGATTAGCAGAAGTTGATACCATCGTTTTTGACAAAACAGGTACACTCACCCAAGGGGAAGTAGCTGTGATTGGGGTTGATAGTTACAATCCAGATATATCTAGCGATCGCATTTTAGCCCTCGCCGCCGCCGCCGAACAACGTCTGACACACCCTGTAGCTGAAGCTGTGATTCGCTATGCAGAAGCACAAAAAGTAGCAATCCCCAGCCGCAGTAAATGGGATTATCAATTGGGCTTGGGTGTGAAAGCAGAGATTGATGGCGAAACAGTTTACGTCGGTAGTGAGCGCTTTTTACGGCAACAAAATGTTGACATGGCAGCCCTCAACGGCAATGGACAAAAAGCCACTTCTGTAATATATGTCGCCAGTAACGGGCAACTCCAAGGTAAAATAAGATATAGTGATATTCTTCGCCCAGAGAGCAAAGAAGTAATTTCCCAGCTCATGACGGTGGAAGGCGTAGAAGTCCATATGCTCACCGGAGACAACAAGCGCACAGCCACAGCTGTAGCCGCAGACTTGGGAATTGCCCCTCAGCATACTCATGCAGAAGCCTTTCCCGAACAAAAAGCAACGGTAGTCCGTGGACTGCACGAACAAGGTAAAACAGTTGCATTTGTTGGAGATGGGATTAACGATTCGCCAGCTTTAGCTTACGCCGACGTTTCTGTATCCTTCGCTCACGGTTCAGAAATCGCCCGCGAAACAGCAGATGTGGTGCTGATGCAAAACGACTTACATGGCATATTAGAGGCAATTGCGATCGCCCGTCAAGCGAAGAGTTTGATTCATCAAAACACTGGAATTGTCGCTATTCCTAACCTGGGAGCCTTAGTTGTAGCAGTGTTGTTTGGATTAAACCCCTTAGCAGCAACAGTAGTCAACAATGGCTCAACCATCGTTGCAGGAGTCAACGGCTTACGCCCCATCCTTAAACACTCACCCAAAAAAGCTCTCCCAGCAGGAAGATGAATTAACCAATCTAGCAAGATTAGGCTAGAAAGCTTTCATGCAAATTTTCAAATCACTAGAGGAATAAATCATGCCTAAAATTACTGATTTTGTTGAAGAAGCCGGCGCTCCTGGACTTATCGCTGGTATTGGTGCTGTAATATTAGCTCCTGTTTTGATTCCCGTCGTTGCAGGTATTGGTAAACCCATCGCTAAATCACTCATCAAAGGCGGAATTCTCGCCTATGAAAAAAGTAAAGGCGCTTTTGCTGAACTAGGCGAAACCTGGGAAGATATCGTAGCTGAGGCGAAAGCTGAATTGGCGGAATCTAAAGAAACACCTGCATTTGAAGCTGCTAGCACGAATATTGATAGCTCCGATAATGGGGTGTAAATTGGTAATGGGTAATAGACATCTCCAAAAATGAATCTAGAGACGTTGCAGTGCAACGTCTCTACAAGCAAAAAAATTGATTTTGACTCCTGACTTCTGAATTCTTCTTCAATTGAGTTATCGAGATCCATGTTGGGTTACACTTTGCTCCACCCAACCTACATCTAAATAAAATTATTTTGGGATTTTTAATTGAAATAATTTGTATTTAAACACTAGTTTTATAAAACTTGTGAACAAACACTAATAACAATTAGCCAACGTATTAAGTTTGGAGTATGGCTTCATGTTGACCAATAGTCATGGTAATCTCACGACAATGCCAAAAATTCAAGAGAAAATAAATTTTAGTGTGCCATCTCCACCCATATCTACCAAGATTATTAGTGACACACCAGGAAGATTAAGATTGAGAATTTCCCAATCTCACCGTCTACCAGAAACAATGGCACATATCGCTAGTGTGTTAGCAGCACAACCCAAAGTTAGTGAAGTGCGGACTAATACCGAGCATGGCAGTATTGTGATTAAACATGATGGCACAAGTGATAGTTGTCAAGATGTGTTAGCAACCCTCAAAGATTTAGGAATGATTTTCACCGAAATCACAGTAGGGAATACAGAAGCAGCTACTACCGTATCCAGTGCAGTTGTCGATTTGAATAAACGAGTTAAACAAGCAACTGATGGTGTGGTTGATATCCGGTTCCTTTTCCCTCTCGGACTGAGTATTCTCGCTGTGAGACAATTAATTATTAAAGGGTTGCAGTTTGAAATTATCCCCTGGTACGTGTTAGCTTGGTACTCCTTTGATAGCTTTATCAAACTGCATGGAATTACACCACCGAAAGAGAGTCAATAGTCATTAGTCATTGGTCAATAGTCAATAGTCAATAGTCAATAGTCAATAGTCAATAGTGCTGAGTAGTGAGTAGTGAGTAGTCATTAATTATTCTCCCCTGCTCCTCCGCTTCTCTGCTCCCCCTGTCTCCCCAGATCCTTGTCTCCTCACTCCCTCACTCAGCACTCCCTCCGTAATCAACTAAAAACCCGATGCTGTAGGGAAGGCATTTGACGACGGACTTGTTCTAAGCGGGAGGGATTAATTTCGGCGATCGCAATTCCTGGTTTGTCGCCAGCATCAGCTAAAATTACTCCCCAAGGATCGATAATAACGGCGTGTCCGTGAGTAAGGCGGCGGCTGTAATTGTTACCAGCTTGTGCGGGGGCAATTACGTAGGCAGTATTTTCGATGGCTCTGGCTTGGAGTAAAACTTGCCAGTGATCTTTGCCTGTAAATGCTGTAAAGGCAGCTGGTATAAAAATAATATCTGTTCCTTTATCAGATAAATGGCGGTATAGTTCTGGGAAACGGACATCGTAGCAAATCGATACACCAATGTTTCCCAGTCTTTCGGAAAAGTGGACGGGTGGTAATTGTTGACCTGCTACAACCGTGCTAGATTCCCGGTATGTATTACCATCAGGAACATTCACATCAAAAAGATGTACCTTATTGTAACGTGCGAGTTCCTCACCACTGGGGCTAACGAGGATTGTAGTGTTATAGACTTTACCTGTATCTCCTACCGGCACAGGAAAACTACCACCCAAAAGAGTGACTTGGAAACGCTGCGCCATTTTTTTGATAAAAATTTCACTTTCACGAGCGATCGCTTCTGCTTGTGCTAGTTTATCTTGTTCTTCGCCCATAAATGAAAAGTTTTCGGGCAAACCAACCAATTCAGCACCCCGACGCACGGCTAAATCAATTAATTCTTCTGCTTGTGCCAAATTTTTGTGTAAATCAGGCACACTGGTCATTTGAATAGCAGCTGCTAAATAAGACTTCATAGACTTAACAAAAACAGTGGACTTGTGTGAGATGGATACTCAAATATACCGTTAGTTGGGGAGTAGAGAGTAGGGAGTGAGTAAGTGAGTGCTGAGTGCTGTTAGCGGTAGCGGGGCGATGAGCCGCGTGCTGAGTAAGGGAGTGATACCGTTTCACTTTAAGGTTGATACATTTAGGCAAGCAGGGGAGCGGAGGAGCAGAGGGGCAGAGGAGAAATTATTTGTATCATTCATTTAGTGAAATGGTATGAGGGAGTGAGAGAGTGAGGGAGTCATGACCAATGACTAATGACTAATGACTATTGACTATTGACTAATTTAATCTTCCTACGAGTTATGACAAACTGAGCCAAATCAAGTTAAGTTGTTATCAAACTTTGATAAATTGGCAATAATGTGGATACCTCGGTTTTGATTCAGACTTTTATCGCTGTGTTCGTGTTGGCAGATGCAATAGGTAATATACCAATAGTTTTGGCTTTAACCAAAGGGATGACACCAGAAGATAGAAATAAAGTAATTGATAAAGCCAGTATTATAGCGATCGCAGTTCTGCTAGTGTTTGCTTTTGGTGGTCAATATATTTTGAATTATCTAGAAATTAGCATGGCATCCTTGCGAGTAGCTGGAGGATTGCTGCTGCTATTAATTGCCTTGCAAATGCTTCGGGGCGAGTTGGAGACACCCATTACCGAAGAAGGGCGTGATGTGGCAATTACACCTCTAGCTTTGCCGTTGTTAGCAGGGCCGGGTACACTAACAACAGTGATGTTGTTGATTTCTAAACCTGAGAATCCCAATTTAGAGGTAACATTGGGGATGATCGGAGCGATGTTTGTCTCCTGGTTAATTTTGCGCTTGGCGAATCAAATAGAGAAGTTGATTGGAGTTGAGGGTAGCGTGATTGTGACTCAGCTTTTAGGCTTTTTGTTAGCGGCGCTAGCAGTGGAAATTGGTAGCACCGGCATTCGAGAGTTGTTTTTGCGCTAGGGGATAGCTTGCAAGACTAATAGCTGGAATGAGAATTGTAAAAATTTGATCGCAATAGTAGTATTTATATCTCAAATTTTCCTGCTTTTGAGATTTTGCTTTTACACTTGAATATGTAATTTTAACTTCAGGCTATCTTCATGCAGTCTCAGCAAGGCTACACCAGCATAATTCGCCCCGACGATAATACTACTTTTATGGCCAATATACCAGCCATGCTCAGTTATTATCCTTGGGGAAAAACACCAGATCAAGCTCGTGGGGAACTGATTGACGTTTTTGACATGATTCAACAAGAGTACGAAGAACATGAACGTTCCATACCGGACAAGGTTGAATTTGCAGCAGACGAAGAACGCCACCAATTAAGATAAGTCAGACTAATCTGATTTCATCCTCACTTTCTTTGAGTGTGGACAATAGCCTTCTAGAGAACATCGCCGACTCTAAAATTGCCAAAATCAGGCGAGCATCATCTTGGACATCAGGGAATAAACAAGCGATCGCCTATAATTCGGCATAGCCCATCGCATCTGCCTTTTTCAACTATCATGTCATACTTACAGATAAGCTCTTGCTGGGAATATTTGATACTCAATTTATTCTCAGCAAGAGCTAATTTCAACAATATTTTTGACGCTACAACCTCTCAATTAGCCAGTTAAGACTTAACATTAACGTAAGAACTCAGCACCCAGGAGTGAGAAGTCAGAATTAATCAGGGTTCAGGAATTAGCTTACTCATCAAATATGAAAATTTGAACTATTCTGACTCCTGTATTCTGACTCCTGAATCCTTACACATTAACCAAACCAATGAGATGGTTCACAACCTGCTTGCACAGATTCACAAAGATGATGGCTAATCCAGTCTGATTTTTCTTGAAAAATGGCGTAAATACCTTCGTGAATCAGACGTTGTAAATGCAGTTGCTGCTCTAACGGACTACGAGGTAACTTATTGTTAAGCCAGCTTTCTTTGTCACAGCTTTGTAGTAACAGTTGTTCGTCACTGACGACACTATAAAGACAAGGAATCCGATTCAGCACAAAGGCTATTAGCTCTTGGCGTAAATCAGGAATTGCAAATGCTTGTTGATAGGGATGATATGGATATGTATCTAGAACATTTTCAATCTCTCCCAAGACTGATTGTTGTGTTAAATTAACGACTGTTTTCATGATTTTTTAACTCCTGTTTATTTATAGAGACAAACAGCCAAAATGACAATATTTTGTTAGTCACCATTGAGGGTTTATCTCTGTGTTTTAACTCCGACCATAAACGAACTTTTATCTGAGGAGAATCCTAGCTATTTGACTCTACTCTTTTTTAAAATTGATACTGTTTGACAGTATAGCGTCTAAAAACAGTAATCAACAGATGGGGAAAGTAGTAATGTCTTATTGTTATATTTTAATTTTTTCAAATTTATGCCTTTTGGCTGAAAATCTACATAAAACGCAGCATAAATAATCAGGGATCAATATAAAGTAGAGCTAGTTTGGTTAATAATGGTAACGTTATTAACTAAACTAGCTCTCCTGTTTTGTTAACACTACTTATTGAAAACATAGTCAATAGTCGATGCTCAAGGGTCAACAGTCAAAAATTATAGTTTGGGAGACTGGAGATGATTGATTTGCTAACTTACTTATATCGAGTCACCAGTCTAACGATAGATGCAATTATTCACTAAAAACTTTGAAAAAGTTCACACCAGGAAGTAGTAATTGACTTAAATAATTGTTAATTTCCCCAGATGCAGCTATTCCTGAAAGCATTGCTCCTTCTACAAGATGGCCACCGCACCAATCACCACAACAAACTAAAGGTAATGGCGATGCAGCCGATAAAATTGGCTCTGACCAAGGAATGCTAGGAAAAGCATAGCGCCAACGATGAACTTGTAACCACTCTGGTGTAGTTAAACCGGGAATTGCTAAAGTCTCAGCAGCAGATTGCAACATCTGCTGTCCTAATGGTTGTAAGTCTGGTGATTCTAGATGTTGTTGGGCAAACTTGGCACTACTGTGCAAGACAAACACTGGTTGTTGGGGTTGGAGACGTTTGCTGCTATCTAAACCAATCCATCCCAAAATAGCATCATCAATAAAACTGATAGCTTGCCAATCAGGGATAAGATGAGAGGAAGCAGGATAACCAGCGATCGCACTAATACAAGCAGAGAATTCCACAGCACTTAAATTTGTCAGAAATTCTCCTCCCAGTACACCTTCCCCCAATGGTGTTAATAGTGTCAAAGCTTGAGGTGCAGGAATAGCCACAACTAAAGCCTTAGCTGTTAGTACCTCATTGCTCGATTCTAAAGTCAGTCGCCAAGTTTTGTTTCCAGTTAAGTTAATTTCTGTGACACGCTGATTGAGTAAAATCTGCAAATTCTGAGCGAGAAATTTAGCGATCGCACTCATCCCCCCAGGCGCAACATAACGGTATGCTAAGTCAGGAGTAAATAGTCCTGAATCGGGATGGAATTCATGAACTTGATCTGTCCAGACTTTTAGGATCTGGCGATCGCACAATAACTCCACAAGACTAGTAAATAATTCGCCTTTAGGCTTGAGATAACAAGCACCATGATCTGCCAAAGTTTCGTGTAAGCGTCGTGTAGCCACTCGTCCCCCCAAACCACGAGACTTTTCCACAACCAACACAGAATAACCAGCTTGACTTAACTGCTGGGCGCAAACTAAGCCAGCTATACCTGCACCAATGACTATGATATCGTTCATAAATTTTAGAGACTTGGAAAGGACAAGGGGACAAGGAAGGGGATAAGGGGATAAGGGGACAAGGGGACAAGGGGACAAGGGGACAAAGAGATAATTCTTTCCCCCATCTCCCTATCCCCCCATCCCCCCATCTCTCCCTCCCCATTCCCATTTCTGATGAAAGCTAATAGTAGAATAGGGTACAGATATGCAGCATGGAAGGGAGGAAGGGAAATTGGATGAGTTGAGGGCGGCGCTAGAGTTAGCAACTGACGAAGAATTACAGGATTTAACAGCAATTCTGTTTAGTCGCAAGTTCAATCCCCTAGATTATGTTCACACACCGGAACCCATCGAAATTCAAAGTCAAGACCGTGAAGCTTGGCTAGATTCGCTAGAAAATCGCTTTCGATTTTTAGCAGCAGATGGGGTAACAGTACTTAGGGGACGGACAACCCAAGTAACTTACCGTCAAGCACTGATTCAAGTTTGTAAATATTTGAAAATTCCTTACTCTCAAGATTTAACAACAATTGATTTAGAAGCAGAAGTATTTCTCCATCTGTTAGGAAAGGTGTGGAAAAAATTACCAGAAACAGAAAAACAAAAATTGGCGGCGCGAGTACAACGTCATCTGGTGAAATCCAATATCAAACAACCTTTACCACTACTATTACAGCGTGATCCTTTGAGCTTGTTATTAAAAGGTGGTAGCGCTTTAGCTGTGACATCCGTTGTTCAACCACTTGTTTTACAACAAATTGCCCGTCAATTTGCCTTGCATTTTGCCACATACCAAGTAGCAACAGAAGCAGTAATCAAGGGTTCTCAAGTAGCAACAACACAGTTTCAAAGCTATGTAGCCTTGCAAATGGCTAGAAGGGGTATGACTGTAAATGCGGCTCGTTATGGAGCAGTTCGCAGCCTGTTTGCTTTTGTTGGCCCTGTGATGTGGGCTTGGTTTTTTGCCGATTTAGGCTGGAGAACCATTGCCACTAACTACGGTAGAATTATCCCTACTATTTTTGCTTTGGCGCAAATTCGTCTCACCCGTGCTGAATGTTGGGAGTTGGCTTGAAAATAGCTTTTTATCGTCCCAAACCTGATGATCAATTTCCTTGGAATTGCTTTCAATTAGGACTATTAATTTTTCCACTCACGCCTTTTGTGGGTTTTGTCTGTATGATGTTGGCGGTATTGATTACCTGGTGGCGACAATACCGCACCATTATTCAGCAGCCAATTAACTGGGGATTTGCTCTTTTCAGTTTTTTGCTGTTTGTTTCTGCTGTCTTTGCCAATGACAAAGCGGCAGCTTTTGTGGGACTGTTCAATTTATTGCCATTCATCTTGATAGTGACAGGTTTGAGCGCCTTAATTCAAACAACTGCCCAATTAAGGCGCATAGCCTGGATTTTGGTGATTAGTTCCGTACCAATTGTCATGATGGGCTTTGGACAGTTGTTTTTGGGCTGGGATTTGCAGGTACAAGTTTTGTGGATTTTGCTCGATTGGACTATTACACCATCCGGATTTCCACCAGGAAGAATGGCAGCGATTTTCATGCACGCCAATATTTTGGCAGCTTATTTAGCGATCGCTTTCACACTAGCGATCGGATTATTATTAGATGAAGTTCATTCTCCAGTCCCCAATACCCAATCCCCGATCCCCAAAATTTTCCTCACCCTCTCAATCATCGCTAACTTTGCCGCTTTGATTTTAACTAACTCGCGTAATGGATGGGCGATCGCTATTATTGCTTGTTTAGCATTCGCATTTTATCAAGGTTGGCGCTTATTAGTCGGTGGTGTTGCTGGCATAGTCACTACTGTTTTATTAGCAGCTTTTGCCCCTCCCCCAGTGGCGCAAATTTTTCGTCGTGTCGTCCCGGCTTTCTTTTGGGCAAGATTAAACGATGATTTGTATCCAGACCGGCCAGTGGCTTTAATGCGAAAAACTCAGTGGCAATTTGCTTGGTCTTTGACTCAACAACGTCCCTGGACAGGATGGGGATTGCGTAATTTTACAGCCCTTTATAAAAACCAGATGCAGATTGATTTGGGACACCCCCATAATTTATTTTTGATGCTATCTGCGGAAACTGGATTGCCATGTACTTTGTTATTTTTAGGTTTACTTGGTTGGATATTTTTTGCGGGTTTTCAAATACTCAGAAAATTAAATGCTCAGGGGAAAGAAGATGGATTAATATTATTTAGTTATCTGGTAGTTTTTGGTGAGTGGGTGTTATTCAATACAGTAGATGTAACTCTATTTGATTTTAGATTGAACACTCTTTCATGGATCATCATGTCTGCTATTTGTGGAACTGTATACTATTACAATCGGCATCATGATTTAGTTACTAACAAAAGTTAGTATTTTGTGTATACCTGAGAAAACTGACAATCATAGCTATATTTTAGTAGCGCAGAAGAATTTTCAGTGGTTATACTGCGGCACTCATAGATTTTGGTGAATAAGATAATTATATTCACGTTTGTGACTGTGAGTGTGGCTAGTCACTAATTAGCCACTGTTGCTGATTGTTGGGAAGGTGTAGGGATAAACCCTTTTGGGTTTTTCCTGCATGACAGGCATCTTAAAAAGATGCCTTTTTTCATGGAAGTTTTTGTTAGTTAAACTTTAAAATAATCCAAGTTCAATCAATAGGTTTTCTACTTGATTCTTCCAATTTCCTCTAAATGTAAAATAGTATTTACCTGCATTTCTCACAAAACGGTAGGGGCGGGTTAACGAGATATTCGTGAATGATTGAAGCATATTTGTGAACCCGCCCCTACAGTCTCTGGACTTTGGTTTGATAAATTTCGTGAGAAATTCGGGTTTAGTAGTTACGAATTACGAATTACGAATTAGTATCAGCACTGTTTTGGTGAGAG
The DNA here is from genome assembly GCF_013393945.1 of Nostoc sp. TCL26-01. Lineage (NCBI taxonomy): Bacteria > Bacillati > Cyanobacteriota > Cyanophyceae > Nostocales > Nostocaceae > Nostoc > Nostoc sp. TCL26-01. The sequence goes on along the minus strand of NZ_CP040297.1, from coordinate 2,073,595 downwards.
AATTTGACAATCGACATTTCTAAATGACTCCGTAGACTAGGCGAAAGATCATTAGCCACTAAAAGACAATCTAGAAGTAACTTATTTGCATCCCAGTACTGTTGTAAATCCTGACAATCTTGTTGATGGAACTGCCAATCATAGCCAATTTGGCGAGTATTGATGAGTACAGTTCGTAACTCCTCTGTCCAGGTTTGGCCGTTGGCTTGCCACCAAATTCTTAAATTTTCTCGACTTTGAGTAGGAGATGGTAGCTGATATTGGAGGTGTTGCAGAGATTGGTGCAAAAATACTTCATTGACTAACAAGTGTTTCAAGTCAAGCGCTAAGTTTAAAGTAGATAGTCTCAAGAAAAAGATATCTGCCGTGATTGTCAAACTTACCATCAGTGCATGAATCAAAGCCAAATCTAGAGCTAAATCTCCAGACAATTTACTGGTAAACTGATGATCTAAAGCGATCGCTAAATCTTGATTGCCAGCTAAAGGATTATCTGGGGGTAGAGCAGTCGTCAAGTAAAAAGCCCGGACACTAGCACAGCAGCACTCAGATTTGACTTGAGCAGATTTTTGTTCTACCCACTGCAGAAATTTAGATAACTTAGCATTTTTGATCACCATATGATCAATCGCTGCCTTCATTAACTTAAATAAAGCATCTGCTGGTTTGAGCATTGCCGCACTTAGTAAAAAGACTTTGCGCCAAGGTTTATCATTTAAGTGATTAGTCAAGTCTTTTAAATTTTGATGATTAGTATTAGTAACAATCTCTCTAGCTGTGAAATACTCTTGAAAAATTAAGTGAGAAAAAGCATAAATTCCTTTTGCCTTTTCTACTAGCAGTCCATGTTGCATTTCCATCATTTGCAAAACTGCTCCACTCTCTAATTCTAAAGCATCTAGATCAGTATTTGCATTAGGTAAGCTACATAAATAATCAGCAATAATTTGTTTAATTTGAGTTTCTGTAAACCAGTAATGCTGTTGATAAAAGCTAATGATGGCAATGTGACTAAGTAGTTTGATTTTATGTAGTAAAGACAAGTCAGGTGTGACTTGAGAAAATTTCATTCCTCTAACTTCATCCCAACGTACTAGTAGTAGATCCAGAGATTGCTTATAAATTTCCCAATGGTTAGGAGGAAAGTCTCTCACAGATTGCCAAAACAGACAAATGAGATTCAATAGCAGTGGTGTAGTCGCTAATTGGAGAATTTCTGAGTTTTCGGCTATCTCCAGTTTTTGCATGAATTGATAGACTATTATTTGCGCTTCATCAGGAGAATTTTTGGCAACTAGTGAAAACCATTTATGGGTAAATTCAGCTATTTGTAATTTATTAAAATCAGCAATTTCTAATTCAGTAAAACCATAAAACTTAGAGTGGTTTGCACCTGTGCGACAAGTAATAACTAAGCGATTTTTGTAAAACTTATCAATAAAACTCCTGATTTTATTCAGAATTTTTTCCTGATTGCTGCCAATAATCTTATCTAAGCCATCCAATAAAATTAAAGCTCTACCTTGATGTAATATCATCATCAATTCTAATTCAGAAATACTAGAGTCCATCAAATATTCATGTATGTATTTGCATAAACTAAGTTGATGGTAATCTCTAGCATCATCAGCAAAACTCTTAAGATTAATGAAAATTGGTAAATAGTTGCCCAGAAAAATACCTTGATTGCAACTCAGGGCAACTGATTGTAAAAATGTAGTTTTACCTGAACCTGGTTTTCCTAACAGAATCATCTTCTCATATTTGGCGACGGCTGCTAAACCACCAAGTTGTTGAGAAGACAATTGAGTGAAAATAGAACTGTGATGGTCATGAGAGTTTAACTTTTGTAATTCATTAATATCTAACCATTTTTGATTAGCAATATCTTCACAAACATTAACCTCGATATAAATATCATTGACAGCAACAGGTCGAGTAATATCTAAAAGATGTAATGTACCGCATTGGGCTTGAATTTTATGGTGATGAATTGCTCTGAGTTTTTCTACCAAACCGTCAATATCTAGCGTGGCGTGTTCTTCTAGTAAATCTAGTGTGATAGACTCATCAAAAACAAATGGTTGAACAATTTCTGAGGCTTCTAACTCAAGGGCAGAACATATATCATTAAAGACATGACGGTCAACAGGCTTACCACTAAAAAATTTCCATATGGGCTGGCGAGTTTCTAACCCGACTTCAGAAGCTAAATATTCTTGTGTCCAACCTTTGCGTTTAAACGCCTGCTTGGCCTTTTTGATACCTTGTGCTGATGCTTGTAGCGATCGCTTTGCCATTGGTGTACCACCGAACTATGATACTAGTCTGCCCATTTGTATACAACATATACAATTTATACTCTAACTTAAACGAAAAACCCAACGCGATCGCAAACATCAGTTACAGATAATAGTCATTGAGTCAGCCAAATCTACATACCCAACTAGCTTACGGCATTGCCCAAGGGCAATTTGCATCTTGAGTAATGCCCAAGCTTTTATTAGTCAATGGTCAATGGTCAATGGTCAATGGTCAATAGTCAATAGTCAATAGTCAATAGTCAATAGTCATTGGTCATTACGCATTACTCATCACTCAGCACTCCCTCACTCCCTCACTCCCTCACTCCCTCACTCATCACTCAGCACGGGCTAAACGCCCCGCTTCCGCTAACAGCACTCAGCACTCCCTCACTTCCTGGGTAACGTACTTGCAGGTAGCATTACTTGCACAATAGTTTTTTCATCTGGCTGGCTTTTAATCTTCAGATTGCCGCCGTGTAATTCTGCTAGACGTTTAGCAATAATTAATCCTAAGCCTGAGCCTTGTTGTTCATAAAGTTTACGTTCAAATTGCTGATAAGCACCTAATTCAGCAATTTGTGTTGCGGTCATCCCGCGCCCGTAGTCTATAAAATTTAAAGTTAATGTATTATTAACCAACTCAGTATTAATTTGAATGGGACTTCCCGCAGGGGAAAATTTGAGAGCATTATCAACCAATTCTTCGATAATTTTAGTCAGCTTTTCTAGCGAGATTTTCACATTACACGGTTGTAAATTGACTTGCAAATCGGCTTTTCTACCTACTTTTATAGCTTTTTCCGTAATTATATTCGTTAATAAAAGAGTAGGAAATAGAGTATTTTGGCTTTGTAGTAATTTAATTTGTTCTGAATCTGTAGCAATAATCTCTAGTTCTGCATACAGCAAAAAATTTTGAATCAACGCAAATAAACGTTCACCAGATAAATAAATAGACTCAGCCATATCCCGAATTGTTCCGGCATCTAGGCTCTCGCTTTCTTCCATCATAAACTGTGAAAAACCTAAAATCCCATTCAAAGGTGTTCGCATTTCGTGAGGGAGAGATAGAGCTATACTATTACGTAAATTTTCCAGTTTTTGTTGGCTGTGCTGTTTAATAATACTGTGTTTTTCTAAGCGACAACTAATTGCTGTTAATAACTCTACTCTAGTAAAGGGCTTAATCACGTAATCATCTGCCCCCAGTGCCATGCCTTGACGGAAGTCGGTTTTGTCAGATTTAGCAGTTAAGAAAATTAAAGGAATCATTGCCGTTTCTGGCTGTTGACGTAACGTTTTTAATACTTCATGACCATCTAGTTCTGGCATCATGACATCACAAATAATTAAATCAGGAATTTCTGCTTGCGCTAATTGCACACCCATACGTCCATTGTGAGCTTCAAGTATATTGTTAAATCCCTCACTATGTAGTAGTTCTAAAATATTTTGACGAACATTGATGTCATCTTCAATAACTAAAATTTTACTCATATTAATTTAAAAATAAAATTGGTTATTATACACTATAAAGATCATAGAAAATTCATAATAATATCAAATCTTAATTAATCAGGATTACTAAATTACAGCACGGGCAATTAATTAGGTGTTGTTAAGAAAATGATAAATTTTAAAAATTTGAGCATTAAACAGTCAAATGCTTGTTAGTCCATAAAAAGTTTTCAAATTCTGCTGCTGGTAATGGACGACTGAACAAAAAACCTTGCATAGCATCACATTTGTTTTGCTTGAGAAATGCCAACTCTGCTTCCGTTTCGACTCCTTCAGCAATCACTTGTATATTCATGTTATGTGCCATTTCAATTAAAGCTTTGGTAATAGCAGACTTTTGGATATCTTCATCTACATTATGAATAAAATAGCGGTCGATTTTTAGAGTACTGACTGGTAAATTTTTCAAGTAGATTAAAGAAGAATAACCAGTGCCAAAATCATCGATCGCAATTTTCACTCCTAGAGATTGTAATTTTTTCATAGCAACAATCGTAATGTTTAAATCTTGCATAATCATGCTTTCTGTTAATTCTATTTCTAAGCAATGTGGAGACAAATTATTAATTTTTAAAGCATCTGTAATTTGTTGAATAAAATCTGGTGTATTAAATTCCATTGCTGATAAGTTGACCGAAATTGTCAAACATTCTACTCCAGCTTTATGCCAGGTTTGAATTTGCTGACACACGTTTTTTACTACCCACTGATCAATCGGCACAATTAAACCTGTGGACTCGGCTATGGGAATAAATTCTGTAGGAGTAACAAAACCTAACTCCGGACTATGCCAACGTAATAAACTTTCGGCTGCAACTATTTTGCCAGAATTAATATTAACTATTGGTTGATAATACAGCACAAATTCTTGAAAATTTTGTTGCTTAATCACTTTATGTAACCCCATCTCTAATAACTGCAATTTTGGAGATGATGTTTTAATTAAATTTTGATTGCTCAAATACTTTTTTAACGTAGCTTGTCTTTCTAGCCGATTCATCACAGCGCTCAATAATTCTGCTCTGGTAAATGGCTTGGTTAGATAATCATCTGCACCCATATCCATACCTTGACGAAAATCTGCTTTAGCTGATTTAGCTGTGAGAAAAATAAAAGGAATAGTTGCTGTTAATGGTTCTTGGCGTAACGCTGTCAATACACCATAACCATCAACTTCTGGCATCATCATATCGCATAAAACTAGGTCAGGAAATTCTGCTAAAGCTAAATTTATGCCAATTTTGCCATTGGCAGCAGCTATAGTAGAAAAATCTTCTGCTGCTAGCAAATCTAGAATATTTTCTCTGACTGATTCTTCATCTTCAATTACTAAAATTTTAATCATTCTCTACCTCAATTTATATTTGATTATTCAATGGTAGTTTCACAGTAAATTTTGTCCCCATTCCCAGTTGACTAACAACAGAGATTTCACCTTGATAAATATCAACACATTTTTTGACAATGGCTAAACCTAAGCCAGTCCCGACTATATTGCCAACATTTTTGGCACGATGGAAGGATTCAAACAACCGAGGTATGTCTTCTGGGGGTATGCCAATGCCCTGATCTTTAATTTCAAATATGGCATATTCATTCTGGCAGTCAAAAGTAAATTGAATAGTGCTGTCATCAGGAGAATATTTAATAGCATTTGCCAGTAAATTATGCAGAATATGTCCTAGCAATTTCTCATCCATATAACATGGTATGGTTTTATATTCACTAATAAAGTGCAGCTGTTGATTGCTAATGTTTGCCTGTATTTCTCCGACCAAATGACGACAATAAGCCATCAAATCGAAGGATGTGGGGATGAATTCTAGTTTTCCCGCTTCTGCTTTACCAATGACTAAAACATCATTTAACATCTCTGTCATGCGCTTGACAGCAGATTGAATCCGATGTAAATGAATGAGTTGTTTTTCTTCTGTCCATTTGTGGCGATAGTGTTCTAGTAGTTCCGATGAAGACAGAATAGTACTTAATGGTGTACGAAATTCGTGGGAAGTCATAGAGACAAAGCGAGATTTGAGTTCGCTGAGTTCTTTTTCTTTTTCTAGTGCGATTTTTAATTCTTCTTCTAGTTGTTTGCGTTCTGTCATATCTATCAGGTAACCAACCATTTCTACTGGGTTACCTGTGTCATCTTCAACTATCCGACCTTGATCATATAGCCAATGATATGTACCATCTTTATGGAGAAAGCGATATTCTAATTTGTATTGTCTTTTCTCTAACACTTGAGAAAATTCTGCCAACACGGAAGATAAATCTTCTGGGTGGATACGATTAGACCAAAAATTTGTATCTTGAATAAACTCCCAAGTTTCATAACCAGTTATAGTGGTGATATTGTCGCTGACAAAAATATCGCCAAAATCTCCCAAAGTTTTACAAGTATAAATTACGGCTGGACTAGAGGTAAGCAGATATTGCAGTCGCTGTTGGCTGATGAGTAATGCTGTTTCTGCTTGTTTGCGTTCAGTGATATCTGTTTGAATGCCAATGTAGTGGGTGAGTTGACCTGTTGAGTCGTAAACTGGGGAAATGTTTAACTCATTCCACAATAGGCGACCATCTTTACGATAGTTCCGGAGAACTACAGTACAAGCTTTGCCTGCTTGCATGGCTAGTTTAAGTTCTTGGATTCCTGGTTGTTCAATATCAGCGCTTTGGAAGAGGCGAAAGTTTTGACCAATAACTTCCTCTGCCAAGTAGCCTGTCATTCGTTCAAAAGCTGGATTGACGTAGATAATCGGCCCGTTGGGGATGCTAGCATCAGCAATAATAATCCCATTACTGCTAGCATCGATCGCTCGATCACGTAATCTTAAACCTTCTTCTACTTGCTGACGTTGAGTAATATCTGTATGAATACATACAGTACCGACAACTTTACCATTAGTATCTTTAATTGCATCAACTCTGAGGTCAACTTGTAATAGATTACCCTCATGCGATCGCATAGTCACCTCACCCCGCCAAGACTCCCCTTTGAGAACACTAGTAAAGATTTGGCTACGTTCATCAGGCATATGGAAAATTACCCACATTCCACCTACCGCTTGTAATTCTTCTAAGTTATATCCATATAATTCCGTAAAAGCCGGGTTAACATAAATACCAATACCTTGGTTGTCTTCAATGGCAACACCATCACTTGTGCTTTCAATTGCTTTCTGGAAACGCAATAAACAATCCTCTGCCATTTTACGCTCTGTAATATCACGAGTTACCTTAGCAAAACCACGTAATTTACTAGTTTGATCGCGTAATGCCGTTAAAATGCAATTTGCCCAAAAATGTGAACCATCTTTACGAACAAAAAGACTTTCACATTCATATCGCCCAGTAGCTGCGGCAATTTCTAGTTGCTGAGTTGGTAAAGCTTTAGCTATATCTTCTGGCACAAAAAAGCAAGCGAAATCTTGCCCGATAATCTCTGTAGTCTGATAACCAGTAATACATTCTGCACCAGAATTCCAACTCATGACTCGTCCTTCAGGATCAAGCATATAAATTGCGTAGTCTTTGACATCTGCTATCAATAAACGGAAGCGTTCTTCACTCTGACGTAATTCTTCTTCTGCTCGTTTACGTTCAGTGATATCTGTCGCAATCCCACATACTGCATACGTGACACCATGAACATCTTTGAGAGGAAACTTAACAGTTAGGTAAGTGTGTAAACCATCTTGTTGGGGAATGACTTCTTCGCTTTCTGTTGGAATACCATTGGTCATTAATAGATGATTGTTTAACGCAAATCTCTTAGCAATATCATCAGGCCAAACATCATAAATACTTTTGCCAACGATTTCATTTTGGGTAAAATTGATGAGCTTTTCATACTCTTGATTAATCAACACAAAGCGATTTTGAGTATCTAAGACAAAAATTACCGTTGGTGAGTTATCTAAAATGGCTTGTAATTGCTGCTGAGTGTTGTGTAGGTTCACCTCTGCTTGTTTGCGCGTTGTAATATCTCGATCTATACCCCGATAGCCACAAAGTTTACCTGTTAGATCAACTATTGGGACTCCGCTAGTTTCCAAAATGACTAAATGACCATCTCGATGAATGTTAATACTCTCCAAAAATTTAAATGGCTGTTGCATTGCCGCAATGGGTGCAAAAATATCTTTTACACGCTGGGCTTCTGCTGGTGGCATAAAGTCGAAGGGTGTTTTACCTAATAATTCCTGTGGTTCGTAACCTAAAATATCTCTGATTTGAGGACTTGCGTAAGTATAAATAGTATTTTCATCAACTTCCCAAACCCAATCACTACTCGCTTCTACCAAGTTGCGGAAGCGTTGTTCACTTTGAGTGAGTGCTTCTTGGCGATCGCGTAGTGCCGCTTGTTGTTCGCTCACATCTTCTAGTGTACAGAGAACACCAATCACCTTACCTTCACTATCACGAAGGGGAACTTTATTTGTCTTTAACCAAATTTGCTGCTCATTGGTTTTAAGTAAGAGTTCAATGATGTGATACTCAGGAGTACCGGTCTTAATGACTCTAGCATCAGATGCTCGGCAAAAGTCTGCGTCTTGATAATTGGCAAGCAGATCATCGTCGGTTTTACCCACAATCTCTTCTGGATGCTCAAAGCCTAGCATCCTGGCAAAATTCAGATTACAGCCTAAAAAGACGGAATTGATATCCTTCCAGCAAATGCACTCAGGAATGGTATCGAGAATTAGCTGCAACATTAGTTGCTGTTGAGTCATTTGGCGATCGCTCATATCTAACAGTTGTTGTCTATTCCTGTGCTGCCAGATTAAGCTGTGATCAACTAGTTCCATTATTTCTATTCCTAGTTCTGACTTAGTTAGTGGCATTGCTGCGGGCGCTAAACAGTCATCATCAATATCTATTTGCTGGTTTAGCTGTGTTATTTGTTCTATTACTTGACAAACATTTTTATGACTAACTGTTCCCACTAGTTGATCTTCTTCATCGACAATTAACAAGCAATTTGATTGATATTGCCGTGATAATAAAACTATTTTAGAGATATCTTCCAAATCTGAGAGTTTTAATTTGATTTCTATAGGATTCATGACTGCGGACACGGGAGTTGTTGGCAAATCAATTCCCAAAGCTACCAATTTCACTACATCATGTTCTGACAACCACCCAAGTGTCTGCAAACTACCAACTAACAAGACATCCACACCTTGTTTTACCATCTGGGAAATAGCATCTGACAACAGCGTTGCTGGCTCAACCATCAGTGGCGAAATGTCAATAATTGATTTAAGGCATCGTAGCCATAGAAGTTGACACAGGGATTGCATAGATAATTACAATGACTAGTATTAAACAATCGTTATCCAAAGCAAATGCCTTAGTTTTTTGTAATATTTTGACATTAAATAAATAATAGTATCTGGCGTATATATACTGTAAACTTCGTATGAAGAAATACAAAACTATTTCCTTAAACTTTACACTCAGGCAAGAAGTGTAGTGGGGAATTCTCAAAAACACAAGCTGGAATACCCTGTTTTTTTCAACTTTTGATTGATTACTAGTTGTATTTATGACTCACACAAATATTATGCTTTGTTAATTAAGATGTATATTTATTAATTTTTATTCCTGAAATTATTTGCTTAGGCTAGGAGTGGTAGGGAGGATATGTTCAGTTAAGCCTAAAAACTACAACTAGTATAGGTTGGTTTGAAGAATAGACATCTGGTAGAAATTAATTCTGCGTTGCCCGAAATCCTTGTAGAGACGTTGCACTGCAACGTCTCTACATTCATTTTCCCCAGATGTCTAATGTAGGGGTAAGCCTTATCGGAGAGTAACCCAATAGTATCAGGACTTTGTTGGGTTGAGCGACAGCGCAACCCAACCTACTTTTCTGCTTAACTGAACCGTGCTGATATGATTCACCAATATCTCACTTAACTCGCCCCTACAACTTCTTGACTAGACAGGTGTACTTCATCGGCATGAAAATCGCTATATCCTCTAATACCAATTCAAAATTCAGAATTCGTCTTGAAAAGTTGAGCCACTGCGTTGGAGAGGCAGTGCATTGGGCGGCTTTGCCGACTTGTAGCAACTGCCGTCGGGTTTCCCGGCTTATAGCAAGTGGCGTTCCTACGGCGGGAAACCCGCCTACAGAACTTTTGTCTTCGACACGCTACGCGAACGCAAAATTCAAAATTAAGAAACTCTGATTTTACAACGGTTTCCGTGTTTGGATCTGTATCAGATTTTTAGTGAATTGGTATAAGAGGATGTTTGAAAAGTCTGTTTCTTTGTCATGTTGAATGCAGCGTAGCGGAATGAAACATCTCGGTATGTACCACAAAACCTAGATTCTTCCTGACGCTCCGCTCCAGTCAGAATGACATTTTTATACCTACTGAAACTTTTCAAACACCCTCTAAGATTTACTATTACCCATTCCTCTTTTCACAACTAAAAAAGTGTCCAATTAAATAGAGAGAACCACATAAAACTATTAAATTATCTCTAGCATTACAGGCAAATTCTAGTGCTAATAATAAATCTGAAGAAGTTTGACAAAGGCTTAGTTCTGGACAGATACTGATAGCTAGCTGGGCTAATTCCTCTGGATGAGCAGATTTGTTATCAGGAACAGGCACTAAATATAATTGGTCATTTGGTTGTAATAAAACCTGAAAAATATCAGCGTGGTCTTTAGTCGCCAGCATTCCCATCACCCATGTTACTGATGGAGGCTTGAGGCTATCTACATAGTTTCGCAAAACTTGGGCAGCAGCAGGATTATGCGCGCCATCAATTAATAATTTGTGATTGTGCCAATTCACCCATTGCATTCGACCTGGCCATTGAGTTTTTGCCATGCCATTAACAATTGCTGTTGCCGAAATCTGCCAACCTTGTGCTTGGAGAACTTCCACAGCTGCTAAAGCTAAAGCTGAATTACTCAGCTGAATCTGTCCTTGTAAAGGTAAAGGATATTTAATTGTTTGATATTCTGCCCATCCAGGAGCGATTTGATGAGCAGGTTGGGGAGTAATTAATGGACATTGTAATTCTTGAGCGCGCGATCGCACAACTTTGTCAGCATCAGGTGGTAAACTCCCCATCACAACCGGACATCCTGACTTGAGAATACCTGCTTTTTCCCCAGCAATATCAGCAACAGTCGGCCCTAACTGCTGCCAATGTTCACGGCTAATGGAAGTGATAATTGTCACTAACGGCTCAGAAATCACATTAGTCGCATCCAAGCGTCCCCCCAGTCCCACCTCGACCACAGCTACATCAACTTGCTGCTGGGCAAAATATAGCCAAGCTGCGGCAGTAATCACCTCAAATTGCGTTGGTGACTCATCAAAGCTAACAGCAGCTTGTACTTGCAGTAATAATTGACAAAGTTCCTCATGGGAAATCGGCTGTTCATCCAAGCAAATACGTTCTGTCCAATCAACTAAATGGGGAGAAGTATAACGCCCCGTACGATATCCAGCCTCAGTAAGTACAGCAGAAAGATAGGCACAGACAGAACCTTTCCCATTTGTTCCCGCAACATGAATCACGGGAACTCGCTGCTGGGGGTTGCCAAGATTCGCTAACAGGTTAACGATACGTGAGAGTCCCAAGTTAACACCAAAGTGTTGAAATGGTTCAAGTAAAGAATCGACACTAACAAATTCAGACATGAGCCATGAGGTGATAGAGGCATTATCGAACAGAATTCAGGAGTCAGGAGCCAGAATTCTGTATGAATTCTATGCGACTGGCGGATGTAGCTTGCTTCTCCAAAGGAGTATAAACCAATACGGTTCAGTTAAGCAGAAAAGTAGGTTGGGTTGAGGAACGTAGGTGTAAGCCTTCTCGGAGAGTAACCCAACATTTCTGAAGCTTGTTTACTGCTGGACTAAGCACTGAACAAATCCTAAATGAGATGCCCGATCTAGAAGCAGATGATCTTAAGGCAGCGCTTTTGTATACCTCTTGTAATATTCTGTAGCTTAGAGGCGGAAAAATGAGTACACTTTCTAAGTGCTAACTATTGTCGCTTTTCCTTTAGCTGCGGTAGGTAAAGTATCTAAGATTTTTGCTGCTAAAGGCTTTAGATCCGCTAAACGATTTGATGGTGCTTGCAAAACAATTACTACAATATCGAACTGTGGCAGATTCTGTTGAAACGACAAGTTGCGATCAACTGTGATGAATACATCAAATGCTGATTCCGCAAGTGTAAGAAGTTGACCGTTCTTTACCCCTGCCCATCCCATTTGGGGAACTGTTTTCACTTCATAGTCAACAAACTCTCTTGCCAATCTACGGTCAATGCACTCATCCAACAAAATCTTCATAATTATGCCACCATACTGACAAGTTGCTTTCCCGCTTCTTCTAGAAAAGCGACGACTTGCTCTTTGTTGACAGTCGGAAACCCTTCTAGGAAATCATCGATTGTCTCTCCTGCTTTGAGATAATCTAGTAGTGTTTGAACAGGAACCCTAGTTCCGGCAAAAACTGGAGTACCGCCCATAATCTCAGGAGATGCGCTGATGATTGGAGTGTTGTTAAACATAAGTCTTTGTTCCTCAAGCGCTTTTTTCATTAGTTTATCAATTCTTCACGCAAGTAGCGTGGTCTAACAATCTCGTTGCACATCGACCGTACTGGCATGGCAAGCCTAAATTTGTGTATTAGTAGTGTATTAGTAGCGTTGATTCTTTTTATGGATCGGATTCTGGAGATAGCTTGGAAGCAACAAGAGAAGCCCTTTCATGCAGAAACGATTGTTCCAGCCGATTTAATTCCCGTTTCCACACTCCGTCAGATTCTGATATCGATTGTTGAGCATTGTAAATTGTATTATCCATCCGATTACTGCGCCCTTTACAAGTTTGATGACTGGCATGAACATGATGGTCACGTGACGGATCAGCATCTAACAACTTTTCAAGATTTGCACTCAGGTTTAGAGTCCGATGAGTCGCTGTATCAATCGAGACACCAAGATTGCAGCGTTTATCACGCTTTTTATCCAGACTCGCTAGATTTTCTTTGCCGTTACAATATTCTTGATGAGAACGAAGAGGCAGAGCAATATCCTGGGATTTGGGGCGATTTTTCGTTTACAGGTTATGGTTGTGACTTGTGGGAAATAACAAAGCGATTGCGTGATTACAGTAACATGACATTTAGCCAGCAAAACTCAAAGGAATATTTCGATAAAATCTACGGTGGATAGAAGCAGGAAATGTCTCGCCATAATTTGCTCTGAGTATGATTAAACCTGTAGATAGAATTGCGATCGCCTAAAAATTGTCACAATAATGACAGCGATCAGTTTTTTTAGGAAAATCAACTCTATGAGCGACTTGGCAAGTAAGGCGATCGCTAGGGTGCTTGCCGACTGTGTAGGGTGCGTTCTCCCATCATATACTTTAGATATCTCACTTTAGTGGGGGAACTTTGAACACATGACAAACCGTGAGCAATTGATTCAGGAACTCGAACAAGCTCCCGATGATTTAGTACAAACAGTGCTGGATTTTTTACATCGGGTTAAAGCTATACGCAAGAACCATCCTCTGGCAAAATTTGCAGGAATTTTAAGTGATTTAGAGGCAGAAGAGCTACAGCGAGCAATCACGGCAGAATGTCGGCAGGTTGATTTGAATGAGTGGTGAGATTGCACTTGATACCTCTGCTGCGGTTCGTTTTTTAAACGGAGACGCGACAATTACTGAAAGGGTATTGGTTTTACCGGAAGTAATCCTGCCAATAATTGTCGTCGGAGAGTTATTATTTGGTGCAGAAAATTCAACCCGTCCATTACAAAACTTGCCGCGCTACCTGGAGTTCATATCGGCTTGTAGAGTTTTGCCATTAGGAAGAGAAACAGCAACAATGTATGCACAAACTCGGTTGGCGTTGAAGCGCAAAGGGCGACCAATTCCAATGAATGATATATGGATTGCTGCTCAGTGCCTAGAACATAGTTGGGTATTAGTGACTGATGATACTGATTTTGATTATGTAGATGGACTGATATTGGAACGCTGGTAGCAGAATTAGGTCACTTATCTAGTACCCAAAGTCAACACCCTACCCCTACACTCCTCCTGCTCCCAAAGATATTGATACTAGACCACTTTAAACCTGTAGATAGAATTGCGATCGCCTAAAAATTGTCACAATAATGACAGCGATCAGTTTTTTAGGACAATCAACTCTATGGGCTTTGGTATTGGTGACTTATTCTGGATTTTTCTGCTGCTTTCTTCTGTGCAACCCATCTGGCAAAAACGCCAAACTGAATATCGTCGCTTGCGCGCCCTCCAAGAATTTCAGCAGGAACGTAAAAGCCGTGTAATTTTATTAATACACCGCCAAGAGTCTATCAGTTTATTGGGAATTCCCATTTCACGCTACATTACCATTGAAGACTCAGAACAAATACTGCGGGCAATTCGCCTCACGCCCCCAGATGTTCCCATAGACTTGATTCTGCACACTCCTGGCGGTTTAGTACTAGCTACAGAACAAATTGCCAGAGCCTTGATTCGGCACTCAGCCAAAGTAACTGTGTTTGTACCTCACTATGCCATGAGTGGGGGAACAATGCTAGCTTTAGCTGCAGATGAAATTGTCATGGATGCTAATGCTGTTTTGGGGCCAGTTGATCCCCAGTTAGGTAATTATCCAGCAGCCAGCATTCTCAAGGTCGTGCAAGATAAACCCATCAGTGAGATTGATGACCAGACTTTGATTATGGCAGACCTGGCAGGTAAAGCGATCGCTCAAGTACAGCGCTTTGTCAGAACTCTACTAAAAGATAATATTCCTCAACAAAAAGTCCAGCCAGAAAACATTGAATCCATCATCGACGCTCTAACAACTGGCCGTGTCACTCATGATTATCCCATCACCATTGAAGAAGCCACAGAAATGGGGCTACCTGTAACCGTTGGACTGCCCCGTTCTATTTACGAACTCATGGATTTATATCCCCAACCTCAAGGCGGAAGACCCACTGTTCAGTATATTCCTATGCCCTACGACGATCGCCGGCCGATTTTACCTACACCAAAAGGCAGACCCTTAGAAGAACCAAATCAGAGGTTTTAACCAGTTTATTCGCGCTTAGATCAAAATAATCTAGGACTTACGCAGTGTCACCAAATTTTCTAGCTTTTTTGTCAATAGTCAATGGTGAAATAGTGCGTTCCTGTCGCTTTGCGTCGGAAAGCAACTATTGAACCCGTAAAGGTCAATAGTCTAAAAAAACTTAATTTTGACCATTGACCATTGACCATTGACTATTGACTACCCTCTTTTATGGTTTATTGGTTGAGTGCGTAAGTCAATAGCTTATTTAGGGTGTAGTTGTGGGTGAAGCCGTCGGTGATGGAGATGTTGTGGGTGAAGCTGTCGGTGATGGGGATGCTGTTGGTGAAGTCGTTGGTGTTGGTGTTGGCTTTGTAGTCGGTTTAGCCGTTGGTGATGTTGTTGGCTTAGTTGTTGGTGAAGCCGTTGGTGTTGGTGTTGGCTTAGTTGTTGGTGAAGCCGTTGGTGTTGGTGTTGGCTTAGTTGTCGGGGAAGCCGTTGGTGTTGGTGTTGGTTCAGTACTCGGCTGACTAATCACTTTCTTGGCTTCTTCATTCAGCTTTTGACGGAGTGCTAAATTAGCAATCCCGGTTTCTTGTAGCTGAAACTTCTTCTGGAATTCTTTGACGGCTGCTTCTGTTTTGGGGCCGTAAAATTGATCACGAGGTAGAAGCGGATTAGGCTTGAGTACAGCGTTTAAATTAGCTTGCAAGATTTGAATGATATTCGCAGCAAAATCTTGAGTTTTGGGGCCGGCTATGCCATCAGCAGTTAGCTTGTAACCCTTTTGGAACTCAGTGATAGCTTTTTTCGTTTCTGCATCAGTCAGAGGCCCGTTGGTGACTTTCACGTTGTAACCCAAACCCCGCAACACAGCCCGGAATTGCTGCGGTGTATAGTTACGCGCTCTAGCAGCAAAGGTTGTATTTGCCACCACGAAACTAGTGCTAATTAAGCAGGTGGCAGCAATTGCCATGCTTGATTTTCCCAATCCACACCACATATTTTAAACTCCTTTAAGTTAAACCAGTCAGATAATCAAGGTTAACAAGTCGATTATCCTACTTCGCTTTGCTGTTTTTTTCTTAATTATTCATGATTTTTGATAAATATCCGTCTTGTATTAGTTAAATGTAATTGATATCTGAAAAAATATTTCTGTCCTCTGTCTCTAGAAAGAAGTTTATTTACCCATGATGCGACAATGTAACAATTTAACATAATTTTAGTTTAATACTTTTATCATTATTCTGTATAATATAAAACAAAAAATGCTTAATCAAAAATCACTAAAAAAACAAAATATCTACTTTGAAAGAGTTATGGCTGTAGTAGTTACAGTCAATTTTGGCTTAGTTTTATTCGATTTAACTTATGTCTCGTGGCGTGATTTTTATTTACGAGAAGTACCGCGAATCACACAAATTTATGACCGTGTTAAAGGTATTGAAACGCACAGGGAAACACAAAACTATCTAGAAACAGTTGACGCTTTAGAAGAACAAGTCAGTCAGACGGGGTTAACTTCATCACAAGTAAAGACTCAGTTACAAAAACTGGAACGTCTCAGTAGCGAGATGATTGACGGCAATCCATTTGCTGCAGTTGGCAAAAGTGGCACTTTAGAAAGAATCAAAAAGCGGATGCGCGATCGCACTAATAATGATTCAGCCAAACAAGCCTTTATGATCTTTTGGAGCCAACCTTACTTATCCCAAAAAGGCTGGAAGCAAGAAATTAGTTTTTTTAATCAAAAGATTCGTCCTTTTATGGCGACAAACTATTATCGGAGAATTGGCGAGAATGGGGAATTTATCGATAACTTTTGGTTACTTGATTTACCATTCGTCTTGCTTTTTGGTGTAGAGTTTCTCGCTCGAATCATTTACATCAAAGGTCGCCATCCTAGTTTTAGTTGGTTAAATACTATACTGTGGCGCTGGTACGATCTATTTCTCTTAATGCCCTTTTGGCGTTGGTTAAGAATCATACCTGTAGCTATCCGTCTCGACCAAGCTGATATATTAAATCTTCAACCAATCAACACACAATTTCATCAGATAGTTGTAGCCAATTTTGCTGAAGAACTAACAGAAATTGTGGTGATCAGAGTCATCAACCAAATTAAGGGATCAGTGCAAAGAGGTGATATAACACGCTGGTTACAGCAAAATGATAAATTGCGCCCTTATATAGACATTAATAATGTCAACGAAATGGAAGCGATCGCCAGCCTTTTATTACAAACAACTGTTTATCAAGTACTCCCCAAAATCCAACCAGAACTAGATGCTCTATTACGTCACAATATAGACACCGTATTGCATCAACTCCCCCTCTATCAAAACCTCCAAATCCTACCAGGATTCACCCAAGCCCAAACTCAACTCAGTGAACAATTAACTACTCAACTCACCACCAATCTCTACAAAGCACTAGTCAACGCCGTCGAAGATCCCGTCGCGGCTAAACTTTCAGGTCAACTAGTACAAGGCTTCAGTCAAGCTTTAGCCACAGAAATGCAGCAAAAACAAGTAGTTTCCCAAATCCAAAGTTTACTTGCTGATTTCCTCGAAGAAGTCAAACTCAACTACGTCCAACGCCTATCTCAAGAAGACATAGACCAAATACTCGAACAAACTAGACAATTAAAAACCCAACCCCTAGTCAGTAAAAGTTCCACCCTCGCAGAGATTAAGCGACAGGACAGATGAGTGGGGAGTGCTGAGTGCTGAGTGAGTGCTGAGTGCTGAGTGCTGAGTGCTGAGTGAGTGCTGAGTACTGAGTGCTGAGTGAAGGAGTGAGAGAGTGAGAGAGTGAGAGAGTGAGGGAGTGAGGGAGTCAGAGAATGACTATTGACTAATGACCATTGACCATTGACTAATGACCATTGACTAATGACCATTGACTATTGACCATTGACTATTGACCAATGACCATTGACTAATGACTATTGACCAATGACCATTGACTAATGACTAATTAAGAAATGCGCTACACTCAATCTAGAGGCGAACCATCACTGGTTCGTCACAAGACTTCTTGGAAGATATCCCTATCGCAGGAAGTGGGTTTACGCCCACTTTTTTTATTGAATTCACTCATGGCTCATCCTCTAATTCCACAGATTACAGATTTAGCAATCCCAGTAGCAGAACAACTGGGCTTAGAAGTCGTTGGCATTGTTTTTCACACTAACCAAAGACCGCCAGTATTGCGGGTAGATATCCGCAATCCTCAACAGGATACTGGTCTAGATGACTGTGAGCGCATGAGCCGTGCGCTAGAAGCTTCTTTAGATGCGACAGAGATTATTCCAGATGCCTATGTCTTGGAAGTGTCTAGTCCTGGTATTTCGCGCCAACTAGTAACTGATAGAGAATTTATTTCCTTTAAAGGATTTCCGATAACTATCTCCACTTCCCCATCCTACGAAGGCCAACAAGATTGGGCTGGTCAGTTGATTCGCCGGGATGAGACAAAAGTTTACATAAATCAAAAAGGTCGTGCGATCGCAATTCCTCGCTCTCTTATCACTAAGGTGCAGCTACATGAACCTCGATAGGCGAGGAGCGAGAGGTTAGAGGCTAGAAACTAGAGGCTAGAGGCAAAGAGAGGACTAGAGAAAACTTTTCTCTAATCCCCTGCTTAATGCTAAATTTTTGGATTTTATTTTCTCATCTCTAGCCCCTCATCCCTAACCTCTAATCCTTAGTTTATAGACGCTAATTTTTAAAGGAGATTTGCTTATGTCAATGGTGAGTTTACCAGGATTAAAAGAGCTAATAGAAAGTATCAGCCGTGAACGCAATTTGCCTCGTTTAGCAGTTCAAGCAGCGATTAGAGAGGCACTACTCAAGGGTTACGAACGTTATCGTCGCGCTCAAAATTTAGAACGTAAGCAATTCGATGAAGATTACTTTGATAATTTTGAAGTCGAATTAGATATTGATGATGAAGGATTCCGTGTTCTTTCCACAAAAACCATTGTGGAAGAAGTAAGTAATACTGACCATCAAATATCTTTAGATGAAGTGCAGCAAGTTGCACCTGAAGCTCAATTAGGAGATTCTGTCGTCCTAGATGTCACTCCAGATCAAGGAGAATTTGGACGCATGGCAGCCATGCAAACCAAGCAAGTACTGGCGCAAAAACTCCGGGATCAACAGCGCCAAATGGTGCAAGAAGAGTTCCAAGATTTAGAAAGTACAGTTTTGCAAGCCAGAGTTTTGCGGTTTGAGCGCCAATCAGTGATCCTAGCTGTCGCCAGTGGTTTTGGGCAACCAGAAGTAGAAGCAGAATTACCGAAACGAGAACAGCTACCCAACGATAATTACCGCGCGAACGCCACATTTAAGGTATATCTGAAAAAAGTCTCCCAAGGTCAACAACGGGGACCACAGCTACTAGTATCCCGTGCTGATGCAGGTTTAGTAGTTTACCTATTCGCCAACGAAGTCCCAGAAATTGAAGATGAAGTGGTAAGAATTGTGGCTGTAGCCAGAGAAGCCAATCCTCCCTCTCGCTATGTGGGGCCACGGACTAAAATAGCAGTAGATACCCTTGATCGTGATGTAGACCCCGTAGGAGCTTGTATTGGCGCTAGGGGATCACGGATTCAAGTAGTAGTTAACGAATTACGTGGGGAAAAAATTGACGTGATTCGTTGGTCACCAGACCCAGCAACATACATTGCTAATGCCCTGAGTCCTGCCAGGGTAGATGAAGTCCGCCTGATGGACCCGGAAACTCGTCAGACTCATGTTTTGGTCGCTGAAGATCAACTGAGTTTAGCGATTGGCAAAGAAGGACAAAATGTTCGCTTGGCTGCCCGCTTAACTGGTTGGAAAATCGACATTAAAGACAAAGCCAAATATGATCATGCGGCTGAAGATACCAAATTTATAGCTGTCCGGGCCAACTATCAACTAGAGGAAGATGACAATGAATTCGAGGAACTAGAGTATGAAGAGAATCAAGAAGAAGAATTAGAGGATGAATCTTTTGACACCAGAGATGAAGAGTAATTTATAAGCCTGAAAGATTTCTGGTAAGATAATTATTTGTATTAGTCTTAATTATTACTAGAAATTAGGCAACACAAGGTAAATCATGGTTGGTAATGCCAACTTGATTATTACCATCAACAAGTTCTGTTAAAGTTACAGAAGACCAATGCAACCTAATTATCGGCGTTGTATTAGTTGCCGTAAAGTTGGACTAAAACAAGACTTTTGGCGGATTGTCCGTGTCTTTCCATCAGGGAAGGTACAATTGAATCAGGGCATGGGGCGTTCAGCCTACATTTGCCCACAGATGAGTTGCTTACAAGCAGCTCAGAAAAAAAATCGACTAGGGCGATCGCTACAAGCAACAGTGCCAGAAACACTGTACCAAACATTGTGGCAAAATCTAGCCCAAAACAATCCCCAAAACCAAATTTAGGCGATCCAGCATTCTTGGCGGTAATCCCGAAAGGAATATTGGCAAAAGCCAAAATATTTGTGCTATGACAAAACCCTCTGCAATTTTGAGGGTTAATGCCAAAATAGTAAATGGGTGTAGTTAGCAAGCGGCTCTGCCAAAATCAAGAGGAGCGAAGCAGTACTCCCAACAAATTCAACTTAATGTGTTGTGGAAGACTCAGAAACAGCAAAACAAAAAACTACAAAATGGCAACCTGGTAGCGCTCAGGCGCAGTTCGGCGTCAACGGACACCATAAAAAAGTTTTCTTAAAAAAGTTTTTATGGGCATCCGCCAACCACCAATTTTGGTGGAGATGCCAGCATTGAACCGACACATCTCTCTTTCCTGATTGGAGGCACCGGCAAAATCACCAAGGGCAACCTAAAAACAGTAACCGAAGGATGGAGATGTCGCACTCCCAGGCAACCATCCGCTAAAAAACTGTAAATTAAAGGGGAAGAGTGGATGAACAACGGCAAAGTTAGAATCTACGAATTATCAAAGGAATTGAATTTGGATAACAAAGAGCTATTAGCAATTTGCGACCAGCTCAATATTGCGGTCAAAAGCCATAGCAGTACTATCTCAGAATCTGAAGCAGAAAGTATCCGGGCAGCTGCGGAAAAACTCGCAGCTACAAATGGAACAACTAAAAAAGAACTAGGTACAACTAGTCATAAACCAAATTCAGCCCAGACTGGCTCTCGCAATCGACCTGCTCCACCTCACAAACAACAAATTTTGGAAATTCGCAAACCCAAAATATTGAGAAATCCTACCTCCAACGCCCCAGAGGCGTCAGTTGCTAACGAAGACCAGATTGCTTCTTCTGAAGTCAATTCTCCTGCACCTCCGAAGCCCTTCGCCACACCAGCCTCACCCATGAAGCCGACGGCACCCTCTCGACCAGTACCCCGGAATCTATCTGAGACTCCACAAAAGCCTGCTGTACCAGAAACAGAACCAGCACCCAAGCCACAAGTGCCGGAAAAAACTACAGCAGAGAAGACCGATAAAGTAGGTCAACCAAGACCTAGTAAAGCTGAAAGACCGCCCAAACCCCAGCTGTCAGCACCACCAAGCAGACCTGCGGGAGAAAAAGCCGATGTCATCGAGCCTTTGGGTGTTTCCGCCGAGAAACCAATTCTCAAACGCGATCGCAGCGACCAAGTCAAGCCGACAAAAGTGGTCAAGCCAGCGTCAGGAGAAACTTCTCCAGCACCAGTGCAAAAGCAGGCTCGGCCTACCCAAAGTCCGGTAAAACCAGAGCAACGTGGCAGCAGACCCAGCGCACCGGGCGGGGACGGGGTACGTCCTCAAAGACCAATGCGCCCCTCAGCCGACCAACCAGCGCCTGTAGCCACCCCGCCAAGACAAATGGCAGGTACACAGGCCAGAGGAGAAGTAGGTGCTGAAGCGATCGCCCCAGACCTGCTCGACCTGAAACGTCCCACACCACCCCGCCCTTCCAAAGGTGGTAAAAAGTGGCAAGAAGAAGAAATTATCGACGAAATCAAAGAAAAGGCTGGTAAGTTAGGCGTTAAAGGCAAACGTACCAAGCCCATCTTGGAAGATGATTTTGAAGACGAAGACTTCTTAGATGAAGATGGGTTAGAAATACCCGCAACCGTCCAAGTCAGTCTTTCCATCGCCCGTCCTCCCAAACCGAAAGCAGCTAGACCAACACAATCACCAGTAGCAGCACCAATCAATGCTCCTACTACTCGTGGTAAAAAGTCTAGTAGTAGCAACCGTGACCAGCAAAACCGCCGCCAAGAAACAGAAGTTAAGCGCGAGCGTCCAGAAAAAGTCATAGTCATGGGGCCGATGACGGTGCAAGAGTTGGCTGATGCTTTAGTCGTGGCCGATACAGAGATTGTGAAAATCCTGTTCATGAAAGGCATGGCGGTGAGTATCACTCAAAATCTAGACATCCCAACAATTACTTTGGTAGCGAAAGAGCTAGAAGTAGAAATCGAAACCGCCGAACCAGAAGCGGAAGCTCGCAAAGTCACCGAAATGATTGACGTGGCAGACCTAGAACATCTCCTGCGTCGTCCGCCAGTAGTGACAATTATGGGTCACGTAGACCACGGTAAAACTACCCTACTAGACTCGATTCGCAAAACTAAAGTCGCGGCCGGTGAAGCTGGGGGGATTACTCAGCATATCGGCGCTTACCACGTAGACATAGAACACGAAGGTAAAGAACAGCAAATCGTCTTCCTCGATACTCCTGGTCACGAAGCCTTTACAGCCATGCGGGCGAGGGGAGCTAGAGTCACCGATATAGCTGTGTTAGTAGTGGCAGCAGATGATGGTGTTCGTCCACAAACCGTAGAAGCTATTAGCCATGCTCAGGCTGCTGAAGTCCCGATTGTAGTTGCCATCAACAAGATTGATAAAGAAGGCGCACAACCAGACCGTGTGAAACAAGAACTCACCCAATATGGATTAACCCCAGAAGAATGGGGTGGTGAGACAATTATGGTTCCTGTGAGCGCCATCAAGGGTGAAAACCTGGATACTCTCCTAGAGATGATCCTGTTGGTCGCAGAAGTTGGCGAACTTTCCGCTAACCCAGACCGCAGCGCCAAAGGCACAGTCATTGAAGCCCACTTAGATAAAGCCAAGGGAGCGGTTGCTACCCTACTGATTCAAAACGGTACTCTCCACGTAGGAGATATGCTGGTTGCGGGTTCAGCCTTTGGTAAAGTCCGAGCAATGGTAGATGATCGCGGCAGAAGAGTAGACATAGCTAGTCCCTCCTTCGCTGTTGAGGTCTTGGGTTTAAGCGATGTCCCCGCCGCAGGTGACGAGTTTGAAGTCTTCCAGAACGAAAAAGAAGCCAGATCCCTGGCCTCAGATCGTGCCGACAAACAACGCCTATCGCGTCTCCTCCAAGGACGTGTTACCCTCACCACCCTATCTGCTCAAGCTCAAGAAGGCGAGTTGAAAGAACTCAACCTGATCCTGAAAGCAGATGTCCAAGGTTCTTTAGAAGCAATTGTGGGATCACTCAAGCAAATCCCCCAAAACGAAGTACAAATTCGGATGCTATTATCTGCTGCTGGTGAAATCACTCAGACAGATATTGACCTAGCCGCCGCCAGTGGTGCAGTTATTATTGGGTTCAATACGACCTACGCCAGTGGAGCTAGACAAGCAGCTGATGAAGCTGGTGTGGATGTGCGAGAATACAACATTATCTACAAACTCCTAGAAGATATTCAAGGAGCTTTGGAAGGTCTGTTGGAACCAGAGTTGGTAGAAGAACCATTGGGTCAAACCGAAGTCCGTGCCGTCTTCCCAGTCGGTCGGGGAGCTGTGGCTGGTTGTTATGTCCAATCTGGCAAACTAGTCCGCAACTGCAAAATTCGTGTACGTCGTGGTGGCAAGGTGATCTACGAAGGTGTGCTGGATTCCCTCAAGCGGATGAAAGACGATGCGCGTGAGGTCAATGCTGGCTACGAATGTGGTATCGGTGTTGATAAGTTCCATGATTGGGCTGAAGGTGACATCATCGAAGCCTACCAAATGGTTACTAAGCGCCGTACCCTCGCGTTAACAAGGTAGTGCTGAGTCACGAGTGCTGAGTCGTCATGAGTAAAGTGAGGATAGATTCCTTAACTATCAAAGCTTTCACTCACAACTTGAGAATCAACACTCAGCACTCAGTACTCAGTACTCAGGACTCTAATAATATGCGCTCATTTCGCTCTGAACCGATACTGTGGATTCATGTCGCCGGCTTGGCGGCAATGCCAATTTTTTTATTGCTGTGTTTATTGTTTCTATCTGTTGGTCAGCCAGTGTTGCCTGTATGGATAGAACTTTTATTAGTCGCAGCAGTGGGTGTGATCCCGCTTTTGTGGATGCAGTTACGCCGTCCATTTTATATATTCGCCATTTTGGGCATAGCCATCAAGCCAGAAAATCTGACTGAGCAACAAAGAAAAATTCTCTGTTTAATTAATACAAAGTTAAATCGTGTACTAGCACTTGTGGCAGCAATTTTGTCCATTGGTGTATTATGGCAATTGTACCAAGCGACCCCGCTAGTAGTTAATGTGGCAAGTTTTTTACCACAATGGCATGGTGTAGGGTTAGTATTGGCAGCCTTAACCTTTTTGGCAAGTAATTTGTTTCTCCAAATTCCCGTGAGTGTAGCGCGAGTTTTAGTGACCAATGACACAGAATTTGCAGCGATAAAACCATTACCTTTAGAAAAGATTAAGAAAGATTTCACCATTTTAGGGGTGCGGGTAAATAAAATCTTGCCCCAGTTAACTAGTGAAGTTAAAACTGAGGAATGAGGGATTATGGCTAAGATAACAGCTTCCAGTGACTACCAATTCGCTCGTGATTCTGAAATTTGGAATCATCTGCAATATGCGATCGCAGCTAGTTCCGGCTTCCAGCGCTGGCAGTTAGAAAGCAACGTTCACCTGCAAGAGCTACATCTGGAACAGCAAGTCCAGCGCTACTTGCGAGAAACACTAGAAACATTAGCTTACTGAAAACAACATCAAAACAGTATAAATAAAACAAATAAAGCCAAGTACACCAACCCCGGTTTCATGAAGAAATCGGGGTTCTCATTTGTGTTTATTCAAAATAGGAGTGAGAGAGTGAGAGAGTGCTGAGTGCTGAGTGAGGGAGTGAGAGAGTGCTGTTAGCGGAAGCGGGGCGATGCAGCCCGTGCTGAGTGAGGGAGTGAGAGAGTGAGGGAGTGAAGGAGACGAATAAATTCAAAATTCAAAATGAAGAAATAATGACTATTGACCATTGACCATTGACTAATGACTATTGACCATTGACCATTTTCAAATTTATGTAATTTCTTCCGAAACATAGCTAGCGAATCGCTAGTCATCCGGTTATAGTTTTGCATGGGTTTGATAGCTAGATATTTGCCAAATCAACCCAATTTCACCATATCACAATCAGCACATCTCAAACACAACAATGAAATACCAAGGTTTTAACCTGCCTTTAGTAAGAAGTTTACTCTCAACTTTATCCTTGCCAGTTGGGATCACTGGTTTACTGTTGGTTGCTGGTGGGTTCATGCTAGTCTCCACTGAGGTAAATGCTGGAGCTACCAAGCCTATTCTGACAGCGCAAGTTCCTGTGACTGCACCAGTTATTTATGTCAACCCTGCAACTGGTGTAAATACTGCTGGTGCTGGTACAAGCGCAACTACACCCTATAAAACAATTAGCTTTGCTCTTAACCAAGCGCAGCCAGGAACATTGATCCAACTGGCTCCGGGAAATTACAGCAATGAAACTGGCGAACAATTCCCTTTGATAGTTCCAACTGGAGTAACTTTGCAAGGTGATGAATCAAATAGAGGGCAAGGAGTATTAATTACAGGTGGTGGTTTTTATACCAGTCGTACCTTTGCTCGACAAGATATTACGATTTTGGCTGGTAATGGTACAACGATCGCTGGTTTAACTGTGACTAACCCCAATCAACGTGGTACTGGTGTGTGGGTAGAATCAACTAATCCCACTATTAAAAATAATACTTTTACTAACAGTGTTCGGGATGGGGTGTTTGTCACAGGCACAGGAAATCCCAAAATTGAAGGTAACATCTTTTTACAGAACAAAGGTAACGGGGTTTCTGTAGCCAGATCAGCCCAAGGGGAGATTCGCAATAACTTATTTCAAGATACAGGTTTTGGGATTGCGATCGGTGGGACTTCTACCCCTCTCGTTGTCGAAAATCAGATTGTCCAAAACCAAGATGGTTTGTTTATCTCCGAGTCAGCCAAGCCCATACTCCGGAAGAATGTCATTCAAAATAATAAACGCGATGGTGTAGTGGCAACTATCGGCGCTCAACCCGACTTAGGTACGAATGAAAATCCTGGTGGTAACTTGATTCGCAGTAACACTCGTTATGATGTGAATAACGCTACCAAAACCAATCGAATTTTGGCTGTTGGGAATGATATTGATCAGAAAAAGATTTTTGGACAGGTGGACTTTGTAGCGGCTAGTGTTGAACCACCCCCAGGAGGACAAACCACGGGCTTTAATGATGTACCCACAGGTTACTGGGCAAAGGCATATATCGAAGCTTTAGCTTCACAGAATATTATTGCTGGTTTCCCCGATGGTACGTTTAAACCCAATGAGCCTGTAACACGCGCCCAATTTGCCACTATTGTCACTAAAGCGTTAACACCACCAACTAAACGTAACGCGATTGATTTTCGAGATGTCAACCGCAATTTCTGGGCTTATGGGGCAATTCAAGCGGCTTACCAGAGTCAATTTGTTTCTGGTTATCCTGATGGTACTTTTAAACCACAGCAGCAAATTCCCAGGGTTCAAGCATTAGTTGCTTTAGCGAATGGACTCGGCTTAACTGCTGATAATCAAAATGTCATTTCTATCTATACTGATGCTGGGCAAATTCCCAGTTATGCCGTTGGGCCAGTTGCCGCAGCTACCTCACGACAATTAGTCATCAATTATCCCACAGTTAGCCAACTCAATCCCAATCGTGAAGCGACTAGGGCAGAAATTGCCGCTTTTGTTTACCAAGCACTAGTAAATGCTGGACGCGCTCAACCACTCCAGTCATCTTATTTAGTGAGAGTTCCTTAATTTTTAGTTGGTAGTGGCGTGTCTAAACTAAAATGTGGCATTAAAATTGTAGCTTGGGTTGTAGCAAGATCCCGAATGGTACGTAGAGAAACCCAACAAAATCCCGAAAATGTTGGGTTTCGCAAAGCCTCAACCCAACCTACGCCTACAATTTTTTGGCAACATTTTAGCCTTGTCACGCCAGTAGGGTGCGTCAGTACAAATAATTTTTGGTAAGTTAAGGGTTACTCAAACTGACGCACCCTACATATAAGAAATCACTTCAGGAACCAAATTAAATTGCTTGATCTATTTGTTTAAGCAGTGCTTCTAAGGTGGAAGAGTTATCTATAACAACATCGGCAAGTGCTGCTTTTTCTATGAGAGATAATTGACTATTAATTCGGGTTTGGGCTTGTTCGGGAGTTAAATTATTTCTGGCAATTAATCTTTGTAATTGCTGTGATTGAGAACAACTGACAACCCAGATTTCTGTGACTAAATCAGTCATCTGAGCTTCAAATAATAATGGTATAACTAATACTATGCTTGATGCAGCAGATTCAGCAATGTTTTGCAGAAAGCGATCGCGCACATAAGGATGAATCACGCTCTCTAACCAATGGCGTTCTTCTGGATGAGGAAAGATAATTTCACTTAGCATTTGACGGTTAAGATTGCCATCTGCTAGTAATATTTCTTTACCATAGCGTTGAGCGATCGCACTTAAAATTGGTGAACCTACAGATACTGTATCTCTGGCGTAAATATCTGCATCAAACACTGGCAAATTATAGGCACTAGCCAAATAATTAGCCACAGTTGTTTTGCCTGTAGCAATACCTCCAGTTAAGCCGATAATGCGTTTGGTCATTAGTCAATAGTCAATAGTCAATAGTCATTGGTTATTGGTAAAACTCTTACCCATTACCCATTACCCAGTCCCCATTACCCATTACTCACTCCTGTAATCAAGGCTTGAGTTAAACCATCTAGTGTGTATTCTTGTGCTTCTATGTCTACACGTCCGAAAAGGGAATGGCAGGTTTTTGAGGTTTGGGGGCCGATGGAAGCAATACATACGCCTGTTAAAAGATTTGTGGTATTTTCGGTTAATAGTTTGTCTACAAGTTGACAGAAAAATTGTACAGTTTTAGAGCTGGCGAAGGTAATAATATCTATTGTGCGATTTTTGAGAGCTAATTCTGCTGATGTTGGGATACTACTAGGACAACAAGATTGATAAGCTGCAACTTCCGTGACTTCTGCACCTTTCTCGACAAATTCTTTGACTAAAACTTCTCTACCACCACTTTCTACTCTGGGAAATAAAATCTTTTTTCCTGGGAATTCTTCGGGGAAGTTGACTACTAAGGAATCAGCGACAAAATCTGGGGGAATAAAATCGGGTTGCAGTCCATGTTGTTGTAAACTTTGAGATGTTTTTTCACCGACAACAGCAATTTTTACTCCTGCTAAAGCACGAGTATCTTTACCTTGAGTATTTAGTCTGGAAAAAAAATAATCCACCGCGTTGGTAGAAGTGAGAATTAACCAGTCAAAGTTAGATATATTAGCGATCGCCTGATCTAATGCTTGCCAACTAGAGGGTGGGACAATTTCTAAAGCTGGCATTTCTATGACTGTAGCGCCAAATGCTGCTAGGCGATCGCTAAATTGACTTGATTGTCCGACTGAACGTGTTACCAGGATGGTTTTACCTGAGAGGGGAAGGTGGGGGGACATCGTTTTTAAGTTGGAGGTGTTGAGTGCTTGAGAATCGATTAAATCTATTTTCTCAGGTTGTAAGTACTGGCGTAGCCCCACGACTTCACCAATAACGATAACGGCTGGAGAGAGCGATAAGCCAGATGTCTGTTCTAAAATATTCCCTAGTTGACCAGTCCAAATTTGTTGATCAGGTGTCCCCGCCCAGCGAATAATGGCTATGGGGGTTAAGGGCGATCGCTCATGTCTGATTAACTGCTGTACAATTTCTGGTAGGTTTTTGCCACCCATCAATATTACTAATGTGTCTAACCGTGAAAGCGTTTCCCAGTCTAAAGCTTCTGGTTCATGGGCTGTTAAAACGGTAAAGCAGCGACTCAAAACTGGATCTGTGAGAGGAATGCTTGCGAGTAAAGGCGCTGCTAAAGCTGAAGAAATTCCTGGTACTATTTCATATTCACAACCTGCTGTTTTCAACGCTGTGATTTCTGATGTACTCCGCCCAAAAATCAACGGATCACCTGATTTCAACCTGACAACTAATTTACCTTCTTGGCAATACTTAACTAATAAATGATTGATTTGGGTTTGTGGTGTGCTGGGTTTACCACCACGTTTTCCTACATCTACTTTTAGGCAATCAGGTGCGACACATTCTAATAATTGCTCATCTACTAGGGCATCGTAAATTAACACCTCAGCTTTAGTCAGGAGATGAGCAGCTTTTACCGTCAGATATGCAACATCTCCCAATCCTGCACCTACAAGATAGACTTTGCCCTTTTGTCCAATCATGGTTTTATATATTTTTGATTAGTGCGATCGCTCATTTGTTGAAAATATTCATCTTTGGAAATAAAGCTTCAGAAAATACTATTAATATAGTTACATACTCCTTGATCACCATCACCAAAATCTTGGATAAATTCATCAGTTATTCTGTCAGCACATCGATCTATTTCTTCAGAGAGGGAGTTTTGATATAAGATTTGATGAGCTGATTTACGTAAAAATTCAAATAATTTAGAACTATAATCATGGTCTTCACTTAAAAAGTACCAAAGTTCTTTACCAATTAAAGTCTGTATTTCCCAATCTGATAATATTTGTTTTAATAGACCAATAGTTACAGTTT